>CAKZPG010000058.1 GCA_937138675.1 uncultured archaeon
CATCGGTGGGTGCCGACAGTCTGGAGAATGGTACCGGGTCGGTCGAATCAAGATCGCTCGCCAAGGCGGTCCATGTCGGTTCCCCGTTATCGACCGTTTGTTTCTGATCGAGGTCAAGAAACAGTTGGACGTCAGTATCAGGATCGTTGACGGTAATTAGATCGTCGACCGTACCACCCTTGACGGTCAAGCGGTCATCGAAGCCGTTCTCGCCAACAGTCAACTCAGAGTTCGTTGTCGCCGCGGCCGCGTTCAACGCGCCCGTTGCTCCGACAATAACAACCAATGTGCAGACTACAACTTTCGCTGCAGTGGTGCGACACATATATTAACTCATTGAACATACATACTGATAATCATTTTGCGGTACCCAGGAAATCCACACGCCCGTTGGCCCGGTTAAAGTGCTACTCAAATACCTCGCCGATACTCACCCCTGTAGAACCACAATGCTAGAACTCTCCCCGTATCGAGGTTCGAGTACGTGACTTGGTCGCCTGTCGCCCGCGCGAAAACGCTGTTCTGCCCGGGCTCCTCGGACTGCCACCGTCTAGCCACCAGTGCGCGGGTCATCTTGTCTTACCGAAGAGCTGCAGAACCTACCAGACGGCCGAAAAAGAGCATAGACCGGGATTTGGCCTGAGGAGAGAGAAGGGTCGGCCGACCGACCTGCCCTCGTCAGCCGTCTGCAGGCGCCGACGACAGCAGACCGGAAGCGCGTAGATCAGCACCATCGACCGACGACCGGTAGTTTTCCGCGCTCATGCCGTCGTCGGAAGTCGCGCCGAAGTTCTCGGTTGCTAACTGTGCGACGCGGTCGTACTCCGCCTCGGAGAGCGCCGGCGTGTCGGGCGCGGCGGCCCACTCGTCGATATCCGTGGCCGAACGGAAGGTGGGGGTCACCGACGCCACCTCGTCGTGCGCGAGGAGCCACTGGATTGTGGCCTGTCCCATCGTCCGCTCGCCGTCGCGCTCAAGGAATCGGAGAGTCTCGACTTTTTCCCAGCCCGCCTCGTACCACGCCTGCGGGCGGTGTGAGCGGTGGTCGCCGGCGCCGAGTTCGGTGTCCGGGGTCACCTGCTCGTTGAGGATACCCGAGGAGTGTGGCACCCGCGCGACGATGCTCGTGTCGGCGTCGTGTTCGCGAATCTGATCTATCACGTGTTCGCCAGGCGCGCGCTCGAGAAGGTTGAAGACCGTCTGGACGACGTCGAACTCGTCGGCAACGGCGCGTTCGCCCTCCGCGAGCCAGCCGATGGAGGGGCCGAGCGCCCACCCGACGGCGTCGACAAGCCCAACAGAGCGGAGGTCATCAAGGGTGTCGAGTACCTCTGGTGTGACCTCGGCGGCGTCGGCGTTGTGGAGTTGGAGGAGCTCGACCGACTCCATCCCGAGGCGATCGAGTGAGCGTTCCAGCGCGGTCCGTATCCACTCGCCGTCCAGTCGCTTCGGGAGTTCGCCGTGGCCAGCCTGCGGGTTGTTGTAGAAGTCGTAGCCCAACTTCGTCGCGACGGTCACCTCGTCGCGGTAGGGCGCCAGCGCCTCGCCGATGACCCGTTCCGAGTCGCCGTGACCGTAGACGTCGCCGGTGTCGAAGAACGTGATCCCCTGATCGACGGCGTGTCGAACCATCTCGATTGCCTCGTCGTCCGAGCGGTCACCCCACCAGTCGGTGCCGACGACCCACGCGCCAAAGCCGACTTCGCTCACCTCGACGCCCGAGTCACCAATTTCGCGATGGTGCATGTGGGTATATTGGGAGGCGACGCACTTATGACGCGCGGTCGGTCTCAGGGACCGGGAGAACGTGGTGGCTCGTGTTGTGGTGTGGGGCACTCCTATCCGAACCGCTTTTCCCGGCCACGGCAAACGCCCGTGACATGACAAAGCGGCACGTCTCTCTGCCGGCGGCAGCCGAGTCCGCTGTCGACCGGTTTGTCGAGGCGGTCGACGACCGACTCTCGGGGCCGGAGGACACCTGCGAGGTGGTTCAAGAGACGCTGGTCGACCTGTTCGGCGATCGCGAGCCATACGAGGCGTGGCGGGCGGGCGGAGACGTCACGCCTGCAGAGAAGGTCCGTCTCCAGGGCTACGACCCCTGTAACGCGAGCTTAGAGGCAGAGTACTACGCCGAGAAGGACGAAGAGCAGTTCACGCGCTCGAAACATCTCCAGTGGCTGTGGCGGCAGTTCGACGCCACGCCGATGGCCGATAACGTGGAGTTCGCGCTTCGCTTCCGCCAGATGCTCGCGAACCATCTGTTCGCGGAGGCCGGGGACGGACTTCGCCTATTTAAAGGGATCACATTCTCGTACGGCCACAATATCGAGATGGGCGACAACGTCGTCGTCCACGACGACGTCCACCTCGACGACCGTGGAAAGCTGACCGTCGGGGACCGGGTCTCCATCTCCGACGATGCCCACGTCTACAGCCACGTCCACGACGTCGCCGACCAGACGGAGGTGGATAACTTCCACACAATCGTCAGGGACGACGCCCGGATCACCTACGACGCGCTTGTCAGTGCGGGAGTCGAGGTCGGCAGGAACGCCGTCGTCGGCGCGAAATCAAGCGTTCAGGGCGATGTGCCAGCCCACCACGTCGTCGTCGGGTCGCCTGCGTCGTCGGTGAAGATCAAGCCCGGCTGGGAAGACGTTGCCGAGCCACTCGACGCCGGCGGAGTGAACCGCAGTGACGAGCGCAGAATCGACTACGACCTGCCAGCGAATCTGGAGCAGTTTGACGAGTTCCGGCGTGACCGGCGGCCCCCAGGCGAGTAGGGCGAACGCCGTTGTGTCGCCCCGGTCAGTGTGGCCGACGGTTGATATCTCATCGCTCTAGCGCCGCGAGGGTGAGCGCTACTGCCGTCCCATCGCTCACGATAACACAGAGTG
>CAKZPG010000059.1 GCA_937138675.1 uncultured archaeon
GTGCCGTCCAGCAGGTCGTCCGCGCCGGCGACGCCGACGGCAGCGCCAGCGAGGTCTAGCCCCATCACCACCTCGGGCATCACGGCCGTCTCGCCGCCGACGAGCGAGACGCCAGCTCGCTCTGCGCCCGCGGCCAGTCCCTTGCCTATCTCGGCGCTCGTCGCTTCGTCGGGGGCCTCGACTGCGAGGTAGTCGACGAACGCCAGCGGCTCAACACCCGCCGCGACGAGGTCGTTGACGTTCATCGCCATACAGTCCACTCCAATCGTTGAATGGTCGTCGACGGCCGCCGCAACGAGAAGTTTCGTCCCGACGCCGTCGGTCGTCAAGCCGAGGTAGCCGTCGCCTACGTCGACGAGGCCGGCGTAGTCACCTGCCGCGCCCGCGAGATTCGACACCAACGCCGCTGTCGCCGCCTCGCTCTCCGCCACATCGACGCCAGCCCCGGCGTAGGTCAGGGAGTCCTCGCCCATGCCCCGCCTCCCACACGGCGGGGCAAAAGTCCGCCGGGAGCGGAGGAGATCACAAAAACGGGCCGAGCGGCCTCGATAAAACGTCTTCGTCGGTCTCAAGGCGTTGTGAACGGTTCCCAATCGGTCGTTGGCAGGACGTGAAGGATGCGAAACGGGGCGAACGCTCGCCCCAATATATACCATCGGGAACAGATCTGTAAGATGCGATGAGCACGAACGAGTCCCCCTCCACCGTCGACCCCACCCTCGACAGCGAGGCAGTCGGCGCAGCCCTCCGCAACACCGTCGTCGACCCCCTCCGGGCGCTATCGTTCTGGACCGCTGTTCTCCTGCCACTTGCGTACCTTCCGCTGGTGGCGAACGGTCTCGGCAACGGCGAGATGAGTGTCCTGATTTCCCTCGTCGCCGTGAACGCAGCGGCGCTGGTCATCGGTCACGGTCACGAGCGCTAACCGCTGGGGCTCAGAACCCGACGCCGAGGACGAACACTACGACGACGGTGAGGACAGCGCTTGGCACGAACGTCCCGATCCAGACGGCGGTCGACCAGCGCTTCACCGTTGTACCGTCCAGGCCGCCGAACGGAACGAGGTTGAACGCCGCGAGAAAGAGGTTAATAGCGACCCCACGGCCGCCGATGAGTTCCACCAGCCCGCCACCACCGACGAGAAACACCGGTACGAACAGCACGGCGAGGACCACGTTGACCGCCGGGCCTGCGATTGCGATCAGGCCGTGTTCGCGCTCGGTCGACCCCCGACCCGAGTGGTAGACCGCGCCTGGCGCGGCGAACAGAAAGCCTGCAAGCGCGCTCAGCACGGCGACGAACAACATACCGTAGTCCGCCCGGAAATGTGCGATCCGGCCGAACCGCGTCGCAACCACCTTGTGCCCGAGTTCGTGTAAGAGAAAGGCGACCCCGGCGGTAGCGAGGCTTACGACCACGGCAAGGACGAAGCTGCCGACGCCGGAGGAGAGCAGACGCACCAGTCCCATTCCACCGCCGGCGAAGAAAACAGCGAAAGCGACACCGAGAGCTATCCACGCGACGCCGAGGTCAAGCAGTTCTCGGTTTGTGAACTCGATGCCACGGGCGACGGGTGTGCTCACGGCCACACCTCTGAGCGCGATGGCCGACTGGGACGGGTGGTCGGGATCACGCCACACGCCCCCAAAGCCAGTGCGCACTCTCCGTCGCGCCCTCGAGCATTAGCCTGGTGACGGCCCCGATACCACCGAGATCCGCCGCCATCGCCGGAAGGACGTACGCCGCGAACAGGAGACTCGCGACCACGCTCCCGACGTTCGTCAGGGCGACGACGACGATGAGCCGAAACAGCGGCACGTCGAACATCTCGGCGAGTATCTCGGGGAGCGGTCGGGTCTCGTCGCCCAGCAAGGCGTTCAGCTGACCGATATCGCCGACGTTGACCGGTGTATGGCGGAGTTCGACGTAGCCGGTGAACCACCCCGGCGCGAGCAGCGGGTTGACCGACGTCATCCACGCCACCGCGCCGCCGACGAGCGCGGACCGCCAGCGCGCACCCGCCAACCGTGCCAGTCCGGCCGCGAAGACACCGTTTATCAGAAACCAGGCGGCGAACAGGCGAAGCAGGAAGCCCTGGCGGACACCGGCGACCGCGAGGAGGATAAAGAAGCTAACGAAGGAGACGGAAATGAAGGCCCCAGCGAACTTCCCCCACGGCAGGCGGTCGCCGCTCGTCGTGCCCGTGAGCGACTCCACCGGCGGGAGCGAGCCGGGGTTGGCGAGGTAGCGCTCGACTCCCTCCCGGTGGCCGGCACCGACGACCGCCAGTACGTCCGCGCCGGTCGCGCGCAATTCAACGAGGCGGTGAGCGATGTAGGCGTCACGCTCGTCTATCAGCGCCGCGGCGCCGCCGGGACTGAACTCGCGAAACTCCTCAATCATCGTCGTCACCACGTCGCCGTCGGTCAGGTCGTGTTCGTCAACCAGTTCAACCTCTTCGACCTCGCCTGCCGCGGTCAGGCCGAGGACGAGGGTGGTCCCGAGGCCGACGAGTAGCCCTGCGACACCGCCGACAGCGAAGCTCCCGAGTACCTGGACGAGAAGCTCCGGGACGTACTGGACCACGAGCGAGTCGAGCGCCGGAACCACGGCGAGCAGTCCGCCAGTCCCGACAGCGATAGCCACGCCGGCGAGCACTCCGTCCTCGACACCACCCGTACCGCCACGGACGGCCATCGTCACGCGCGCGGCAGTATAGCCGGCGATAACGGCGCCCAGGGCCGCGCCCGTCGCGCGAACGAGAGTGGTGTCGGTCACGCCGACCACCCCTCCGAACAGGCCGACGAGCGGGCCGGCGATGACCGCGACCAGCAGACCGGCAGTGAGACCGACAATTGTCGCGTCTGCGGCGCCGAAAAGCAGGCCGGAGACGGTTCTAAGCTTCTCGACAAAAGTCATGCGCGCCCAGAACCGCTGGATCGTCGTCTGGATCTCGCGGTCGACGAGTGCCACCTCGGCCCCGTTTTCCTCTGCTGTCTCGACAGCCGCTAACATGTCTGCGCCCGGCTCAACGTCGAAGCGGTCGCCCATCCGCGTCTGGACGTACGAAAGCATCCAGTAGGCCAGAAACTGAAAGACGGTGTTCCCCCGCAGCAGGTCGCCGGGTTCGACGTCGTCCGGCGTCCCGCCCTTGAGCTGTCTGTACCGCCCTTCGTCGAGTTCGACGGCCACCACGTCCGGTGACGACTCCTTGATGACGGCCCGGACCTCCGCGACGCTCTCGGCGGAGACGTGGGCGGTGCCGACGACTTGCACCCGGCCCGCTCCCGTCGCCGCCTCCTCTGTCATCGGCGGCCATACTGGAGCAGGCTTTTTACCCCTGTCGAAGAGCCCACCGGCGTGTTCGACCAAACTCCGGTGACACCCGCCCGCGCAACGGCGATTGCCTGCCTCCGGGCGGGCATCGAGGCCGCGAGCCCCGCACGGGTCGTCGCCGACACGCTCTCGCTCGACGGCGACAGCCTCCATGTCGACGGCGCGACCTACGACC
>CAKZPG010000060.1 GCA_937138675.1 uncultured archaeon
GTGAGCTCCGCCTCCGCCCGGTCGAGGGCGTCCGCGACCGCCGCCGGCGACGGCCCGCCGTGCGAGTCCCGCGCCGCGACGCTCTCGGCCGGGTCGAGCGCGTGTTTGACCGTCTCCCGGTCGACGTGGGCAAACAGGGACTCCCCTAGCACCTCGCGTGCGGCGTCGTCGAGGGCCGAAAGATCTGCCTCGCCCGCTGTCGCAACAACCTCGTGGGCGCGCCGGAACGGCACGCCCGCCGTCGCGAGCGCGTCCGCAACGCCCGTCGCCGTTGCGAACCTCCCGCCTGCGTCCGCCGCCATCTTCTCTTCATCCCACGCCGCGGTTGCAACGGCGCCGGCGCAGACGCTCGTCGCCTCCGCGACGGCGTCGACGGCGTCCCAGACGTGTGTGTCCGCGCGCTGGAGGTCACGGTTGTACGCCCGCGGGAGACCTTTGAGTGTCGTCGCAACGCTTGTGAGCGACCCGACGGCGTCGCCCGCGACCGCGCGCACGAGTTCGAGGGTGTCCGGATTCTTCTTCTGGGGCATGATCGAGGAGGTGGAGGCGTAGTCGTCCGAGAGGTTGACGTAGCCGCGGTTCGCAAAGAGGGTCAGGTCCTCCGCCAGCCCCGAACAGGTAACGGCGAGCGCCGCGAGTGCCGCCGCTGTCTCCACGAGGAAATCGCGGCTCGCGACGGCATCGGTAGCGTTCTCGACGACGTCGGCGAAGCCCAGCAACTCGGCGGTGCGCTCGCGGTCGATATCGAATGGTGTCCCCGCGAACGCCGCCGCGCCGAGGGGCGAGCGGTTCGTCCGGTCGTGGGCGTCGACAAGGCGCTCGATATCACGGCGGAGCGCCGATTCGTAGCTCAGGAGGTGGTGTGCGAGCGTCGTCGGCTGGGCGGGCTGGAGGTGTGTGTAGCCCGGCATCGTCGTCTCGACGTGGATCATAGCCACGCCCGCCAATGCCTCGCGCAGATCGAGACCTGCCTCGGCGACCTCTAGCAGGTCAGCTCTGAGGCGGTACCGGAGGCACGCCGCCACCTCATCGTTGCGTGACCGGGCGGTGTGCAGTCGCCCACCGGCCGGCCCGACCCGCTCGACGACCGCTGTCTCTATCGCCTCGTGGACGTCCTCACCGTCGGGCAGGGCGCCGTGGCCCGCTGCCTCCACCTCGTCGATGGCGGCGAGGATGGCCGCGGCGTCCGCTGTCTCGACTATCTCCTGCTCCTCGAGCATCACCACGTGGGCGCGGTCGACGGCGATGTCGGCGGCGAAGATACGCTCGTCGGCCGCGAGCGACGACATGAACCCGCGTGCGGGGCCGCCGCTGAAGCGGTCGCCCCGCACCACCGACTCGTCGCCGTCGCTCATCTCAGTCCTCTGTCTCCGCGTCGCCGCGCTCACGGACCCGGTTCGCGAACCGTTCCTGGAAGCCGTGGTACTTCGCGACCCCCGTCGCGTCGGCCTGGGTGATGTCGCCGACGTCCTCTGTTGAGAACGATGCGAACGCGGCCTCGTACACCGCGTACGGCGACTCTTGTCCGACGACACGGGCCTGCCCGCCTTCGAACCTGACAGTGACGGTGCCCGTCACCTTTGTCTGGGTCTCGTTGACGAACCCCTCCAGCGCGTCGACCAGCGGTGCGTCCACGAGACCCTCGTAGGCCTTCTCTGCCCAGCGGTCGTCGACACGGCGCTTGAACCCCCGCTCCTCTTTCGTCAGCACTAGCGACTCCAAGCCTTTGTGGGCGTTGAGCAGGACCGTCGCGGCTGGGTGTTCGTAGTTCTCGCGCACCTTCAGACCGAGCAGGCGGTCCTCCATCACGTCGGTTCGCCCGATTCCGTAGGGGCCCGCGCGCTGATTCAGGTGTTCGACCAGCGGGACGGGGTCCATCGCATCGCCGTCGACGGCGACGGGCCGCCCCTCGGTGAACGTTATCTCGACCTCTTCGGTCTCCGTGCCGGGCGCTTCCGTCCACTCGTATATTTCCTCGCTCGGGACGTGGCCGGGCTCCTCCAACTCACCGCCTTCGACCGACCGCGACCAGAGGTTGGTGTCGATCGACCAGATCCCCTCGTTGCCCATCTCGACGGGCAGCTCGCGCTCGGCGGCGTAGTCGCGTTCCCACTGACGCGTAAGGCCCTTCTCACGAATGGGGGCGACGACGTTGAGCTCGGAGGCACGCCAGACCGCCTCAAACCGCAACTGGTCGTTGCCTTTTCCCGTCGCGCCGTGGGCCAGTGCCTCGCAGTCGTTGTCCAGCGCCACGTCGAGAATAGCCTGTGCGATAACCGGCCGCGCGAGCGCCGTCCCAAGCGGGTAGCCTTGATACGTCGCGTTCGCGCGCACGGCATCGAAGCACAGCTCCGCGAACGCCTCCGTCGCGTCGACGACGTAGTGTTCGAGCCCCAGTGCGTCGGCCGTCTCCTCGGCCTCTACAAACTCCTCATCTGGCTGGCCGACGTCGACGGTGACGCCGACCACCTCGTCGTAGCCGTACTCCTCCTCCAGCAACGGGACACAGACCGTGGTGTCGAGGCCGCCGGAGAACGCAAGCGCGACGCGAGTCATACCCGCTCGTCGCGTCCTCTAGTTCTTAAATTCGACGGAATCGGCGTGTGAACAAATAGGCAAGCGCAGTGCTCTGCGGCCGGTTGTGGGCTGAAGGCGACGACGATGGGTGAGAGTAAAGTTGGGCCTAACGGCCCCGTCGCGGGGATCGTCGGGCGGGCGCGGGGCGGATGCACCACGTCACGACACAAATTGTGCGTGGTCGGGAGTAAAGCTTTCCGGCAGAGCTGTGATGCGAATCGACGATTCACCCGTTCGCGACCCCGGGCAGCAGTCTCACGCGGTCGAGCTCGAACCTCGGGCCGAGCCTTGACCGGGCGTGGATGATGTCCCCCTCCGTGAGCAGGGGGTCGTCTTGCCGGCCGAGGCCGCGGGGAGTCCGACCAGCCCCGCGATGGTCGCCCCGACGACAACCCCCGCGCGGACGTCAGATGGGACGACAGAGCACCACCCGCTTACCGATGCTACAGGTGGCTCTGCAGGAAATTAAGACGGGTGTCACGGGGCTTGTCCCCGAGGTACTTCACAGAGAGTCGCGGAGACTATGTCCGACTATCCCCGTAAGCGAAGTCACGCCAGCGCGAACACCAGCGCGATGCTCCCGCAGGCGAGCACCGGGATGCTCGCGTTGTCGTCGATCACGACCCCGGCGATCCGCGGCTTGTAGCCGTCCGCAACGGCTGCTCCGGCAGCCCCGACGGCGGCCGCGAGCGCCCCGACCGCCGGGCCACGGACTCCGACGGTAAACGGTACGGCGAGACAGAAACAGAGCCCGAAGGTCGCGAACACCACCGGCGGAGACTTCCACTCCCGGACGCCCGCGGAGCCGAGAACACCGCTCACCGGGTCTGCGAGCGCAAGCATCAACATCCCGGCGACCGCCACTGGCGGTGGGAACACAAGGCCGGCGAACGCCATCGAAATGGCGTACAGCGCGTAGCCCGCCGGATTGTCCTGCTCGTACTCCCTAGTGAGGCGGTCGTAGATCGTCCAGTCCAGCCCCACGGAAAGCCGGAGTATCTCGAGGACGACCGCGCCGGCCGCAAACGCAACGAGGAGGAGCTGAAGCCCCGCCCAGTCGATCACCGAGAGCAGATACAGCGCCGGGAGACCGGCCCCACTGGCGTGGACCAGCCGCCGCGCGAGTTCCGACATCCCCCTTACTCCCCGACGACGACGCCCGCCTCGCGAAGCGACGCGAACGACCGCTCGCCGGCGACGACCGCCGTGAGGTCGTCGTCGAGGCCGTCGACCGAGAGACGGACCTGTGCGGTCGTGTCTCGGTCGCGGACGGTGACAGTCGCCTCTCTCCCGCCCTCCACACTCTCGTGGTCGACGGTTACGCACAGCGGCGTCCCCACCTCGTCCTGCCGGCGATAGCGTCGCCCGATGTTGCCCGACTCGTCGTAGGCGACGTCGAGCCCGGCCGCCCGGAGCTCCGCGGCGACCGACTCTGCGAGTGCCACGAGGTCGTCGTCGTTGCTCACCAGCGGGAACACCCCCACGGCGGTTGGGGCCACCTCAGCCGCGAGCGCCAGCGAGGTCCGGGGCTCGCCGTCTACCTCGTCCTCGCGGTAGCCGTGCGCGAGCAGGGTGTACACCGTCCGGTCGACACCGAACGACGGCTCGATCACGTGTGGCATGAGGTGTTCGCCTGCCTCGGTCACCGTCTCGACGGCGAAGTTCGCCACCTCGCTCGCCACCTCGTACGGCTCACCGTCGACCGTGACGGTCACCGATCCGTCGTCGAAGGCGTCTGGGTCACGCCTGGCGAGTTCCTGAAGCGCGTCCGCCACGTCCGCGGCGTCCCCACCGTACTTCGGCCCGAGGACGCTCATGTCGGGGTCGACCGTCGCCCGATCGACCTCCCGCGGCTCGTCGTACTGCCGAAAGACGGTGAACTCGCTGTCGCCGTACTCGTCGTGCTTCGAGAGGTCGTAGGCGCCCCGGTCGGAGAACCCTGCGATCTCGATCCACTCGCCGGCGGTCGGGTCGTCCGAGAGCCGGTCGGGGGCTGCCTCGCCGCCGATCTCGCTCTCTGCGTCCCAGCAGTCGCTCGCGTAGTGGGCCCGTTCGCCGGGAAGATGCTGGCGAAACCGGAGACGACGCCCGTCGACACCGATCCTGTCGTACCACCGCTGTGCAGTCCCGAGAAAGTACGCGACCCACGTGGACTCAACGACCCCCTCAGCGACCGCCTCGCGGACGGTCCGGACGAGGTACTCGCCGCTCACTGTCTCCTGTTCGGTCGTCGGGTAGAGCCGGAGTTCCACGTCCGCCACGTCGGCGAGCGGCGGGTCGTCGTCCGTGGGGTCGACGAACTGCTCCAGTTCGGCCTGCGTGAACTCACGCGTCCGGACGATTCCACGACGGGGGCTGATCTCGTTGCGGTAAGCCGGACCGATCTGGGTGATCCCGAACGGCAACTGGTTCCGGGCGTACTGCTTCAAACGCGGGAACTCGACGAAGATGGCCTGTGCCGTCTCGGGCCGGAGGTAGCCTGACTGGCCGTCGCCAGGCCCGATCGTCGTCTCGAACATGAGGTTGAACTCCTCGACGGGCTGGCCCGCGAGTGACGTTCCACACGAGGGGCAGACAAGCTCGCTGTCGGCGATCAGCTCCTCAACCTCGGGAATCGGGATCGCCTCGGCGTCTTCCACCCCTGTTGCGTCCTCGACGAGATGGTCGGCACGGTGAGACTCGCCGCACCCGGGGCAGTCGACGAGCATGTCGTCGAAGCCATCGAGGTGGCCGGAGGCCTCGAAGACGGGCTCGGGCATCACCGTCGGCCCGGCTATCTCGTGGTTGCCGAGGCGGGTAGTGAACGTCTCGCGCCAGGCGTCCTCGACGTTACGCTTCAGGGCGGCGCCCTGCGGGCCGAAGCTGTAGAAGCCGGCGACACCGCCGTAGGCGCCTGCGGAGCCGAAGTAGAAGCCGCGGCGCTTGGCGAGCTCGGCGAGGTCGTCGGTATCACTCATCGCCGACACCGTTGAGCGCACCGAGTAGGTCAACGTCTCGAACAACACCCGCGAGCGACCCCCCCGAGACCAACGGGAGCTGTTCGACGTCCTCGTTCATCATCAGCCGGGCGGCCTCGTGGGCGTTTCGGCGCCGCGTCACTGTCCGCACGTCGGTCGTCATGAACTCCCGGACTGGTTCGGCGGGGATCTCGACGTTCCGCGTCGGGAGATACCGGTTGCCTGTCGGCTTGATCCCTTCCCACATCCACTCGTCGTCCTGCCCGGCCACGGACTCGCCGGTGTCGTCCTCACCCTCGACGACACGGGCGACGTCGACGATATCCACCTCGGTGACGATGCCGGCCATGTCGCCCTCGCCGTCGAGGACGACGGCGTAGGGCACTCTTGCGTGGTGAATCGCTCGCTCGACGACAGTCAGCGGCGTCTCGACGTAGGTGGTGGTGACCGCTGCGTCGGTGAGGTCCCCAACCGGCGTCTCGCCGCCGACCTCGCTGCGTGCGATTGCCCGCACCACGTCGGTCACGGTGAGGATGCCGACGAGACTGTCGTCGTCGACCGGCAGGCGCCGGACGCCGGCCTCACGCATCACGCCGGCGGCCTCAACCAGCGACGCCGTCTGTGCGACGGTCGGCACGTCGCGCATCAGCATCGCAATCTGATCTTCCTCCGGCTGCTCGATCAGGTCTTCCCGGGAGAGCAGGCCGCGATACTCCTCGCCTGTGTCAGTCTGTTTAATAACTGGTATCGAGGAGAACCCCCGCTCTTGCAGGTAGCTGAGCGCCTCGTCCCGGGTGCCAGGAAGCGAGACCGTCACCACCTCCTCGCGTGGCGTCATCGCGTCTGCTACATCCATGGACCCCGGTGGTCGCGCCCCCATTTGTAGTCTGCGAACAGCACACCCTCCGCTCGCGGCGGTTCGCATGTTGCGCTCGCGCGTCACGGGCGCACGACAGCCGAACGGTCGATTCTCTGGAGTGCTTTCCTGATATATGCGCTCCCCACCAGACTGCGAGCCGACAGCCATTGTGGACGACAGTGCGGACGAGCAGCGCCTCCTGATCGCAGACCCCTGCCGCGACGACGCGTGGCTCTCCGTTCCCGCTGGCGACGCGGCGGACCTCGACGCAGCCCGGTGACACCCGTTCCGAGTCGGGTCTTTTTGTTCCCCGGACACATCACGAATGAGCATGAACGGGCGCGAACTCTCTGTCACCGGCGAGTATCTCGGCAGCCTCGACCACGGCGCGGACTGGCGTGCCGAGATCGAGGCGTTTGCGGACGAACACGAGGTCGACGCAGGCTGGTTCTGGGCGATGGGGGCGGTACAGGACGTCAAACTCTGGTATTACGACCAGACCGACCGTGAGTACCGCTCGGTGAGCTTCGACGAACCGCTCGAGGTCGCATCCTGTGTCGGCAACGTCGCTAACCTCGACGGTGAGCGGTTCGCCCACACTCACATGGTCCTCTCGCGCCAGAGCGGCCAGAGCCTCGCCGGTCACCTCGACACGGCCACCGTCTTTGCTGGCGAGTGTCACCTTCGGGCGTTTGAACGGCCACTCGAGCGTGAGTACGACGAGGCCACCGGCCTCGACCTGTGGCTCTAACACGGTGGACGACGACGACCGACGGTATTTCGAGCGGATCGAAGCCCGACTCGACGAGGCCTGGGAGCGCGCCTCGCGCGCTCGCGAGCGCGGCATCGATCCACAGACCGAGATCGAGATCCCGATCGCCGAAGACATGGCCGCGCGCGTCGAGAACATCCTCGGGATCAAAGGAGTCGCCGAACGGGTGCGCGAACTGGAGGAGACCCACTCTCGCGAGGAGGCCGCCCTCGCCCTCGCAAGGGACTTCGCTGACGGCCGGGTCGGGGACTACGACACCCGTGCCGGGAAGATAGAGGGTGCGGTCCGGACGGCCGTTGCCCTTCTCACCGAGGGGGTGGTCGCCGCGCCGATTGAGGGGATAGACCAGGTCGAGATACTGACGAACGACGACGGGAGCGAGTTCGTCAACGTCCACTACGCCGGGCCCATCCGCTCGGCCGGCGGGACGGGACAGGCGCTCTCGGTGCTGGTCGCGGACTACGCCCGTGCGCTGACTGGCCTCTCCGAGTACCACCCGCGTGAGGAGGAGATCGAGCGCTATGCCGAGGAGGTGGGACTCTACGACTCCGACACGGGTCTCCAGTACTCGCCGAAGGACAAGGAGACGAAGTTCATCGCAAAGCACATGCCCGTGATGCTCGACGGCGAGGCGACGGGTGATGTCGAGGTGTCGGGCTACCGTGACATCAGCCGGGTCGACACCAACGGCGCCCGCGGCGGGATGTGTCTCGTCCTCGCGGAGGGGATCGCGCTCAAGGCGTCGAAGATCCAGCGCTACACCCGCGGTCTGGACGAAGTCGACTGGCCGTGGCTCCAGGACCTCATCGACGGGACAATCGGTGACGACGCGGAGGAGACGGGCGAAACAGCCGAAGCCGACGCAGGCGACCTCGACGATGGGACCGCCCCCGGTGCCGACGGATCCGCCGAGGCTCCAGCCGGCCCCCCCCGCGCTGACCCGTCTCAGAAGTTCCTGCGTGACCTGATCGCCGGCCGCCCGGTGTTCGGCCACCCCTCAGAGGCCGGGGGCTTTCGCCTGCGCTACGGCCGCGCGCGAAACCACGGCTTCGCGACAGCCGGGGTCCACCCGGCAACGATGCACATCGTCGACGACTTTCTCGCGACGGGGACACAGATCAAAACGGAGCGGCCGGGCAAGGCCGCCGGTGTTGTCCCCGTCGACAGCATTGAGGGGCCGACGGTTCGCCTTGCGGACGGCACCGTCCGGCGTATCGACGACCCCGAGGAGGCCGAGGCATTACAGAACGGCGTCGAGGCAGTACTCGATCTTGGGGAGTACCTCGTCAACTACGGCGAGTTCATCGAGAACAACCAACCGCTCGCGCCCGCCGGCTACGCCTACGAGTGGTGGATACAGGACCTGGAGGCGACCGACGCCGACGTTCAGGCGCTCCGGGACGACGCCCGTGTCGACCTGCGTGAGCCGACCCCCGACCGCGCGCTTGCGTGGGCCCGGGAGTTCGACGCGCCGCTACACCCGACCTACACCTACCTCTGGCACGACGTGTCGGTCGCATCGTTCGAGGCGCTCGCGGGCGTCGTCGCGGACGCAGGCCGGGTCGTCGAGGCAGAGGCCGACGGCGGACTGGTGCGCCGCGAATCTGCCGCGTCGGACGCCCTTGTCCTCCCCTATACGGAAGAGACGGCCCGCACGCTGGAGCGACTGCTCGTCGAACACCGACAGGGCGACGAGCGGATCCGGGTGCCCGCGTGGCGGCCGTTCGCAGCGTCGCTAGGCGTCGTCGAGACAGACGACGGCCTCCGGCGGTCGTGGACCGACCTCCCCGACGACACGCGCGAGTGGGACGGAGGCGACAACGCCGTCGCGGCAGTCAACGCTGTTGCACCGGTCCGTGTGCGCGAGCGCGCGCCAACTCGTGTCGGCTGTCGGATGGGCCGCCCGGAGAAGTCCGAGTCCCGCGATCTCTCGCCGGCGGTCCACACCCTCTTTCCCATCGGGCCGGCGGGGGGGAACCAGCGGGACGTGACCCAGGCGGCAGGGACGACGGCCGGCCCGGCGGGCGAGGACCTCCACCTGTCGCTCGGTACCCGGGTCTGTCCGGCGTGTGGCGACCACACCTACCGCACGCGATGTGTCGACTGCGAGCGCCACACCGAGCCGTACTACGAGTGTGACGACTGCGGCCAGGAGGTCCAGTCGAACGAGGCCGGGCGCGTCCACTGCGACCGGTGTGACAGCAACGTGACCTCGCCAACCGAGTGGAGCGTCACACTCACCGACCGCTACCGTGAGGCGCTCAACCAGGTGGGCGAGCGTGAGACGGCATTCCCCATCCTAAAAGGTGTGAAGGGGCTGACCTCCGCCCACCAGACGCCCGAGCCGATGGAGAAGGGCGTCCTCCGCGCGAAACACGGCGTGACGGCGTTCAAAGACGGTACCGTTCGGTACGACATGACGGACCTGCCCGTCACCGCTGTCAGACCCGCGGAACTTGACGTGACCGCCGACGACCTTCGGGAGCTGGGCTACGAGACGGACGTCGACGGCGACCCGCTCCGATTCGACGACCAGCTGGTTGAGCTGAACGTCCAGGACGTGGTACTCTCCGACGGCGCCGCCGAGCACATGTTAAAGACAGCAGACTTTGTCGACGACCTCCTCGAATCCGTCTACGACCTTCCGCCGTTCTACGATGTTGACGAGCGCGCAGACCTCGTCGGCGAACTGGTGTTCGGAATGGCGCCGCACACCTCCGCCGCGGTCATTGGACGTGTCGTCGGCTTCACGAGCGCGGCGGTGGGCTACGCTCATCCCTACTTTCACGCCGCGAAACGCCGGAACTGCTTCCATCCCGACACCAAACTCTGGTTCCGCGATGAGAACGGCGCGTGGCACCACGACCGGATCGAGCAGTTCGTCGAGGACCGACTTGACCCCGAGACAGCGCGGGCGGACGACGTCGGAACGCTCGTTTCCGAACTGGACGGCGATGTCTTCGTCCCGTCGATAAACGATGACGGCGAGCAGGTCGTGAGGCCCGTCGAGGCAGTGTCGAAACATCCGTCGCCAGACCACCTCGTGCGCGTCGAGACGCGAAGTGGGCGCGAGCTGACGGTGACGCCGGACCACGAACTTCACGCGCTTGCGGATGGCGCGGTCGTGAGCCGACGCGCCTCAGAACTTGACGTGGATGACCACCTCGTCACGCCGGCCCACCTCGACACAATCGACCCAGCCGAGGACGCCCCACGAATTGATCTCCTCGCCGAGTTCCTTGACGCGGGCGTCGACCCCGATCAACTGATGGTCCGCGGGCTCGACAGGACTCGGCTCTCCGACCGATTCGCGGCCGTTCTCGCGGACGACTGGATCGGTGTGTTCTCCCCGCTCCAGAGCACGGCGGACCACCTCGGGATGACTGAACAGCGACTAAGGAGCTACCTCGACCGCGAGAGCGTCCCCGTCTCGCTTCTTCGCGAGTTCTTCTCGGACAGCGCGGCGCTCTGTGCGTTCGTCCCCGACGACGCGCGGCTCGGAATGCGCCACGACCACATGGGGATCGACCGCTACGTTACGGTGGACGAACGGGTCGCGACGCTTCTCGGCTACTACGCTGCCGAGGGGTTCGCTCGTACACAGGAGATGCTGACGGGCCCCGTCCACCAGACGACGATCCGTGGCACCGAAGACGAGGTGCGCGGGTTCTTTCTTGAGACGCTCCGCGAGGCGTTTGGCGTCGGCCCGTACGAGGAGGCCCACGCGAAGGTGACCGCGTCCGGTCGACTCCTGCGGACGCTGTTCGACACCGTTCTCGACGCAGGGGTTCGCGCCGACGACAAGCGTATCCCGCAACTCGTCTTCGACGCGCCGGACGAGGTGGTCGCCGCGTACCTGCGTGGGTACTTCAGCGGGGACGGGTCGGTCGACCCGGAGCAACCCACGGCCTCTGCGACGACTGTAAGCCGATCTCTGAAAGAAGACGTCCTAGCTCTACTCTCTCGACTCGGCATGAAGGCTCGGGTCACCGCCGGTGACCCCCGCCCGCTCCGTGAACCGTTCCCGGAGTTCTACGACGAGGACGACGAAACGCTGCGCAACCAGCCGTTCAACATCTCGGTGTCCGCCGACCGAGGCGTCCGATTCGCCGACCGTGTGGGAATTCCCCTCTCACGAACGAAGGAGACGCTCGAACGAGTTACCGCGCCGCGAGCCGACGGCGGGACCGTTTCACACTGTTTCGATGCCTCGGTGAACGACGTTCTCGCCGACCCGATCACGGAGGCGACATACGTCGAATCTGACGCTGATCACACGTACTGCCTCACTGTCCGAGATACACACTCTCTGGTGGTCAACGACACGGTTCAAGGCCAGTGCGACGGCGACGAGGACTGTGTGATGCTCCTTCTGGACGGTCTGCTCAACTTCTCGAAAGAGTTCCTGCCCGACCAGCGCGGCGCGAAAATGGATGCGCCGCTTGTGATGTCCTCGCGGATCGACCCCACAGAGATTGACGACGAGGCGCACAACATGGATATCGTGCGTGAGTACCCCCGAGAGTTCTACGAGGCGACACTTGAAATGGCCGACCCCGCGGATGTCGACATCCAGATCGCGGAGTCGACGCTCGGCACCGAGAAGCAGTACCGTGGGTTCAACCACACACACGGAACGTCAGACCTCCACATGGGCCCGGCGCTGTCGGCGTACAAAACGCTCGGCCCGATGATGGACAAGACCGATGCCCAACTGGAACTCGCACGGCGGATCTACGCAGTCGACGAGTCGGATGTGGCCGAGCGGATCATTGAGTACCACTTTCTCCCGGACCTCATCGGCAATCTCCGCGCGTTCTCTAGCCAGACGACCCGCTGTCTCGACTGTGGCCACAAGTACCGCCGGATGCCCCTGACGGGCGACTGCCGGGAGTGTGGCGGGCGGGTGAATCTCACTGTCCACGAGGGCTCGGTGACGAAGTATCTCGATACGGCCATCCAGGTGGCCGAGCAGTACGACTGCCGGGAGTACACGAAACAGCGGCTGGCGATCCTTGAGCGGTCGATAGAGCGGGTGTTTGAGAATGATACCAATAAACAGGGATCGATAGCAGACTTCATGTGAGGCGGGCGGCCTCCGCCCGTTCCGTCAGTCTCCGGTCCCGCTCTCCGTGGGCCTGCCGAGACGTGGTACTCGTGAGATTGCTATCGCTCCGTCCTCGTCCTCGTCCTCGTCGAGTATCCGGGCGGTGGCGATGGTGTCGACGAGACCGACTAGCCCGGTGACAGGACCGTTGACGGGGGTGAGACTGAGCTGAACGGCGTCGAGAGCGTACGGCGCCGCGACGAGCGTTCCACCCCCGTGACCCGCCGCACCAGCGTTCGTGGCCGTCGTATCTGACGGTCGAGAGCACTCACACTAACTCTGCGTGTCGCTCTCATCTTTCTACAAGCGGGAACCCCCGCCGTTCACGGCGGGGAGGAACGCGAC
>CAKZPG010000061.1 GCA_937138675.1 uncultured archaeon
TCTTTGGAGTCACGGGTGCGGAACCGCTCGTTCCACGTCCGCAGGCGCTGCATCTGTCGACGCTGACGGCTGGAAAGGGTCTTTCCGTAGGCGTCTTTGTCCTGCCAGCCGATGTTCGTCGACAGCCCCTTGTCGTGCATCATCGTCGTTGTCGGGGCCCCGACCCGGGACTTGTTGTCTCGCTCTGCGCTGTCGAACGCGCGCCACTCGGGGCCGCGGTCGATACTATCGGTCTCTACGACAAGGCCACAGTCCGAGCAGACCCGCTCGCCGTGCTCCTCGTCGGTAACGACCGTACCCTCGCACTCGGGGCAGGTCTCTTCGACCCGTTCGGCGGTCGATCGCTCCGCCGAGGCCTGTTCGTCAGCCTCACGTGTCCGGGTGTTCTTGTTTATCATAACATGCGCCCGATCCGTAACCGTCGGTAGCGGCGCTTACTCACAGTAAGTCTCTGGTGTTTATAAAGCCATCGAGCTAACGCGTCCCTACGACCCGAACGTGTGATGCGATCTCTCACCGAACTGCCGGTCGGTCGATTGACGCGATTGCTATTGATCTATCTAAACCTGTGGGTCCCGGGTCCACCCCTCCTGTCGGAACTAACCCAGGAGGACGAGCGTTGAGCCAGCTACCCGTTCGATCGTAACGTGTAGTGAGTGGAAGCCCACTGGTCAAACTGGAAGAGAATCATACCCTGCTGTCTGGCTAGCCGAGAACTTTCACCTCAACGCCGTGGGGGCCTGACGGCGTCTCGATAGTCACCTCGTTGACGAGGCGCGCCCTAATCGCGCGGCGCCACCCATCGACCATGCGCTTGTGGCGCTCCCGCTGACGTTCAACACTGTACTCACCGGCCGCTCGTAAGGCGTCCTCCGCATCGTCAGCCGCCGGGAACGGTGTCGGCGTCCGCACCAATCGGTTCGGGGGCAGGTGGACCGGAGCCGGATCGTCGTAGTCGCCCTCTCGGCCCTCCACATGGAGGCGCGCGCGCATCCGCCCCGCGAACGGCGGGTTGACCCGGAGTACCGCGCGCGGACCGCCGCGCTCACGCAACTCCAGCGCCCGCACCACGTCGTCGCGGGTGACCGCAACGGATCGGACGGTCGTCGGGTCATCGCTCACGGCCGAATATCGTCGGCGGTCGGGATGACCCTATCGGACCGCGAGTCGTCTGAGACCTCCACCGCAGTCCGGGCAGACAGCCCGGTACGCCTCCGGACCGACGCGGTGCGCGCACTCCTGACAGACGAATGGGTTGTATTCGGCCATAGCTAACGGACGTGCGGGACTGTGTTAAACGTTACCACGACTTGACGACCGCCTGCGCCCGCCACCTGCATGATGACCCGGTCCGGCACAAAGCTGTCGAGCAGTCGTCGGCGCTTAGTTGCCTGTTCAGTGGGCGCGTCAAGAAGTGAGAAGAGTCGTACGTCGTCATGGTGTCGCGACCCGATGCGGGAGGTGCGAGGCTGACTTTAACGCTACGGAACGTGTCGTCTCTCGACTGATACACCGGGACGCATATACGATTTCGACCGCAATTCTTGGGCCATGACTGACGGCGCTGCCCGGTTTGGTTGGTTCGAATCAGTTCCACCCGACGGTCTTGAGGGCGCCCGCGATGTGATCGAAAATGAGAGCACCGAACTCCCGGAAGACTGGCCTACAAGAGCAGTCGAATCTGACTTTGCGGCCGACGAGTCCGACTACTACAACAAGCTACACAGTGCTACCACGGCCACCATGCGAGCGGCTGTGCGGGAGGCGGGCCGCGCGGACGACCGGCAACTCACACACAGTGTTCGTGCGATAGACGACGCCGAGCGCGTCGCCAACGAGGTCGCCGAGCGGGCCGTTGAGTGGGGGGAAAGTCTCTTTGAGGATCTGCCGGCTGGACTCACGGGCGCCCGGGCGATGGCCGACCGTGAGCCAACTAGCTCGGCTGAAGAGCGGGCGATATCACTCGCCCGGCGGGCCGCGGGCCTGGCCGACGAGGCCGACGCGCTCCGGGCTCACGTCGAGCGCACGGCCCCGAGCGTCGCGCCGAACCTCGCGGAGATGGCCGGGCCAGTGTTGGCTGCGCGGCTGATAGCGCTTGCCGGGGGGCTGGAGTCGCTGGCGAAAAAGCCGAGCGGAACGGTCCAGGTTATTGGGGCCGAGGACGCTCTCTTCGCGCACCTCGCTGGACGAGCACCATCGCCGAAACACGGCGTCATCTACACTCACGAAGCCGTCCGGGGGACGCGTCTCGAAGATCGCGGCTCTGCGGCCCGTGCGCTAGCGGGAAAGCTCTCTATCGCTGCGCGGGTTGATCACTACGCCGGGGATCTGCGGCCGTCGATCCACGAGGACTTGCGCGACCGGGTGGTGTCGATCCGTGCGCGGGCGGATGATGAGGCCGCAGGCGAGAGCGCGGAGGGTGGTGAATGACAGACCTCCCTGTCGGTGTGAAGCGCCGGCAGTTCGACGGGGTTTCGCGGCTCGCGACCCGTGGTGCCCCGGTCTACGGCGAACCGACCGACGGCGAGTGGCGCGTGTGGGACGCCGGGCGGTCGAAACTCGGGGCCACAGTCGAGGCCGGTCTCGATACCGGGCTCGTAGGCGGCGATCGTGTGCTCTACCTCGGCGCCGCTAGCGGCACAACCGTCTCTCACGTTGCTGACTTCGCCGGGCCCACCTACGCCGTCGAGTTTGCGCCACGTCCGGCTCGCGATCTCGTAGAGGTCGCGGAGCGCCGACCTCGGCTATTCCCATTGCTAAAGGATGCCCGGCGGCCCGAGACGTACGCTCACATTGTCGAGTCGGACCTCGACGCGGTGATACAGGACGTGGCGACGCGGGACCAAGCAGAGGTCGCCCTCCGTAACCAGCGATTCCTCGCGCGCGACGGCCGACTCATCTTGGCGATCAAAGCCCGAAGCGAGGACGTGACCGCCGCTCCCGGGGACGTGTTTGAGGACGTCCTCGACAGTCTACGCGAGGGGTACGAGGTACTCGAAACCGTGCGTCTTGATCCAACACACGACTCACACCTCGCGGTGGTTGCGCGCCCGCGCTAGGTGTCTCTGCTTCAAGCGGTCGAGAACATGTGGCCGACCGTCTTCGCGAACCACCACGGTGTGTAGTCACAGTATACGAATTCACGCGGTCGAGAACGAGACTTGTCGTCGACGGAGAGTGTTTATACGCCGGTGACGGCGGCCCGGTTAAGATGACCTCGAATTGGTCGCCCGCAGTGTCGATCGACGACGCTTCCGGCACACGATCGCTGATCCGACCGAACTGTCAGGTCTGACGCCGCTGACCCCAGTGGTAACACTCATGAATTCCGGGACAAGTTTCGAGATATGGTATTCACAGACACGCTCGCTGACGACGCCGAACCGGTGTTCGGCGCGATCGTTGAACACCCGATGGTCGCCGCTCTCGGCGAGGGAACGCTAGACGAGGCCCCATTTCGCCGGTGGGTGCGGCAGGATTACGTCTACCTCGTCGACTACTCCCGCGTCTTCGCCCACGGCGCGGCGCGTGCACCAGACCTCGATCGGATGCAGACCTTCGCGGAACTGCTCTCCGAAACGCTGGAGACAGAGATGGACCTACACCGCGCCTACGCCGCCGAGTTTGGGATTACCGAGGCGGAACTAGAGGCGACGGAGCCGTCTCCGACCACCAGAGGGTACACCGACTTCCTGGTGCGTGTCGCCGCGACGGAGACGTTCGGAGACCTGGTCGCCGCGCTCCTCCCGTGTATGTGGGGCTTTCACGACACCGCGGTCCGCCTCCGCGAGAATGGCCTCCCCGACGACGACCGGTACGCCGAGTGGATCGAGACGTACAGCGGCGAGGAGTTTGCCGAACTCACATCGTGGTGTAAGGGTCTGATGAACGAGTCCGCCACAGACTGTCCGACGCGCGATCGCGAGCGCTACCGCGAGCGGTTTCGGACCTCGCTGCGCTACGAATATCGGTTCTGGAACGCAGCGTGGACCGGCGAGGAGTGGGAGGCGTGAACTACCCATTAGTCGACGAACTCGCCGCCGAAACTGCCGACGACGACGTCTTCGCGCGCTATCCTGTCGCCGACCGCGCGTCTGTCGAGACGCTCATCTTCGCATCCAGGCGGGCGCTCGCGCAAGCGCCACCGAATTCGCGCGCCACTCCCAAGAGCTCTCGGTGGCTTCACTGGTGAAGAGGACGACTACTTCGACCGTGTGCTCTTGGCCTTGCCGAACCCTTCTGGCGACCCCGTCACCTCCCGGCCACGGCGGCATTTCGTGACCACGTCCTTGCAGCGACCGGCGAGGGGGGCTACGCCGAGACGCTCGCCGTCCTCGTCACGACGGAGTGGTGCTACTCTAATTGGGCACGAGACGTCAAGGACCCCCCGAGCGCGTTTCACCTCGGGGAGTGGGTTCGGCTCCACGCGAACGAGAAGTTTGCTGGCTTTGTCGGCTGGCTTCGGGGCGAGCTCGACCGAGAGTTCGATACGCCATCGCCGCGTCGTAAAACTCGGTCGTACTACCTAATGGTAACGTTTAGGTGGCTCGACTGAGATGACCGGAGCGTGACAGACATGGTCTTTAGTCGTTTCCGGAGATTCGTCGCTGAGACGGGCCCGACGTGGCTCGCTGGCGCCGTGGCGGCCGGCCCGGCGACGATGGCGACGCTCCTGACCGCCGGCGCGACCTACGGCTACACGCTCCTCTGGGTTGTTGTCTGCTCGGCCGTTCTCGGCGCGACAGCGCAGTACCTCTCGGTGAGGCTGGCGCTCCCGGCGGACAAGGGTATTGTCGGCCTCGTTGAGATGCACCTCGGCGAGTGGTGGGCGTGGCTCCTCGTCGCCGACGTGGTCGTCGCCGCGGGGCTGGCTCAGCTGGTCATCGTCCGGACTGCAGCGGACGTGACGAGCGTTGTGGCGGGTGTCGACGCGCGGGCAGCGGGCATCGGCTGGGCGGTGCTTCTCGCTGTTGGTCTGGCCGGGCGGGGCTATGGGTTGGCAGAGGTTGGCGCGAAGATCGTCGTCTCCGGCGTTGTCATTGTGTTCGCCGCCAGCCTATTTATTGTGCCCGTCGACCCCGGGGTAGCTGCGGCCGGTCTCGTCCCGGCGGTTCCTGCTGGCGTCTCGGGCGCCCTATTAGCCGCGGGCATCCTTGGTGGCGCTGTCCACGTAACGCTGGTGACGATGCAGACGTATGCAGTGCGGGCACGAGGCTGGACAGAACGCGACCTGTCGCTGGCACGTTTAGACGTCGGCGTGTCGATGCTGGTCGCGTTTGGGGGCTACTCACTCGCTATCTTCCTCGTCACCGCGGCCGTCCTCGGCGGCCAAACAGACCTCTCGCCCGTCTCGGCCGCGGCTGCGCTCGGACCCGTCGCTGGGCCGTGGGCGGAACGACTGTTTCTCGCGGGACTGCTTGGTGCCGCTGTCTCGACACTTGGCGGTAACACCGTCGTCCCGCCGTACCTCGTCGCAGAGAAGCTCGGGTGGGGGACGGACGTCTCGGATTCGCGATATCGCGCACTGCTCGCCGGGACGGCCCTGCTCTCGGGGCTCGGCGTATTCGTCGGCGGCGCCCTGTTCCCGCTGCTCGCCCTGGTCCTCGCGTTCGGCCTCGTGGGGACGCCGTTTGCGCTGGCGCTCGTTGTGGTCCTCCTCGCCGATGAGGACGCACCGGGGAGTCTCACCGGCCCGATGGCGGTCGGCGGGGCCGTCACGATAGTCGTCGCGACCGCGACGGCGGTGCAGTTCGTCGCAGGGCACGTCGAGACGGCGGCGAGCGACCCTGTCTCTGCGCTCGTTGTTTCGTTCGCAGCTGTCTTCGGCCTCGCGACAGCCGTCCTCTGCGTCCGGGCGGTCGGCGGTGGGGCGCGAGCGCTCGCTGTCGGCTCCTGACCCTCGGCTATTTTACCGCGCCCCCCTGACCGTGGTTCAATGACCGGGGTCGAAGGGTCACGGGCAGCGTTCGACCGTTTAGGTACGCTAGGGGTCGAAGAGGAGTTCTTTATCGTCGACGAGCAGGGGCGACCGACCTCTGGAATAGACGACCTCGTGTATGGGCCCGAGCCGCCGGAACCACTCTCCGGACGACTGGACCACGAACTGTTCCAGTTCACCATCGAGACACAGACCCCGACCGTCGACTCTGTTCTGGCCGCCGATGAGGCTCTGCGTGAGGTACGGGACGCTCTCGTTGACCACGCTGCTACACAGGGCTATCGGGTCGCAGGCGCCGGTCTCCACCCCGTTGCAGTCTGGCGCGAACTTGACCACGCCCGGAAAGCGCGGTACCGGAAACAGCTCGACCGGATCCAGTACCCACAGCACCGCAATACCACCGCCGGCCTCCACGTCCACGTCGGCGTCGACGACGCCGACCGAGCGACGTGGGTCGCGAACGAACTCCGGTGGCATCTCGCGCCGATGCTCGCGCTCTCTGTCAACTCACCGTTCTGGAACGGCTTCGACACCGGGCTTGACTCCGCCCGGTCGGTTGTGTTCGAGACTCTCCCGAACACAGGCGTTCCAACGCGGTTCGCGGACTTTGACGAGTTCCGAACGTTCGAGCGCCGGATGGTCGAGACGGGGTCGATCAGGGATCGGGGAGAACTCTGGTTCGACGTCCGACCCCACACCGCCCATGGCACCGTCGAGGTGCGCGCGCCGGACGGGCAACACGACCCCGACCGGGTCGCCGCATTTGTCGAGTTCGTCCACGCACTCGTCGTCGACCTCGCGGAGCGACACGCAGACGGCGAGTCCGGCACTACCCCGCGACGGGAGTATTTAGACGAGAACAAGTGGCGCGCGGTCCGTCACGGGCGCGATGCCGCGTTTCTGACGCCGGACGCCGCGGACGAGATGACGCTGGGGGAGTACGTCCACCAGCAGGCCGACCGACTGGGAGTGACCGGGATACGGGACCTCTACGAGGCCGAGGGCGGCGCGGCGCGCCAGCGTCGCCTTCGCGACGCCGGTGGACTGGACCAGCTCTGTGCGGGCCTGTTTCTTCCGGGGCATGACCAGACGGTCCACCCTACGGCGGACGAGGGGCGAGTGTGAACGTCGCCCTTGGGGGGACGTTCGACCCAGTCCACGATGGCCATCGGGCGCTGTTCCGGCGTGCGCTTGGACTCGGCGACGTGACCGTCGGGCTGACAACCGATCGCCTGGCACCGAAGACTCGGACGGAGAACCGGTACGTTCGTCCATTCGACCGTCGATCGGCCGACCTGCACGGAGAACTAGCCCCCCTCGCTGCTGACCACAGTCGGGCATTCGAAATACGGCCGCTCGACAAACCGACCGGTATCGCGACCGAACCGTCGTTCGACGCCCTCGTCGTCTCGCCGGAAACGGTCGACGGCGCCGAACGGGTCAACGATGCCCGGCGCACGGTCGGGCTAGACCCGCTCCGCATAGAGGTCGTTGACCACGTTCCTGCGGCTGACGGCGAGCCCATCTCCTCGACGCGTATCGTTCGTGGCGAGATAGACGAGCACGGGAACCTGACGCCGGCTGCGGAGGGCCGCGGCGCGGAGCCGCCAGGCTGACTACCAGTCCGGGACGTCGAAGCCGGCGTCCGCAAGGCGAGCTTTCCAGCGGTGCTGGACGCTTGGCCGCGAGACGTCCATTTCTCGCGCCACGGCGCTCTGCGACCGCTGTTCGCCGGCCAGAAGCGCCCCAGCGTAGAGGCAAGCCGCCGCCGCGGCGGGCTTCGATCGGTCGTTCTCGGGGACGTCAGAGAGAAACAGGTCGACGGCGTTCGCGCGGGCCTCGTCGCCGAGGCCAAGACGTGCCGCACCGTTCCCGATGCGGTCAAGCCACGCTTCGTGTTCGATCCGGTTGCGCGCCGGGTACACAACTGTACATTAACGCCAAGCGACTTAACGGGAACGACAGGTTGATTCACCCGCTGTTAATACACAGATTCGCGCGCGGGTAGCCAAGCGGTCAACGGCGCAGCGCTTAGGACGCTGTCCCATAGGGGTCCGCAGGTTCGAATCCTGTCCCGCGCATACGAGTCGCACGCGCCTCGACAGAGACAAACAGCGAGCGTAGCGAGCCGTCAGTCCGAGTGAGAACGGCCCTGAAGACCGTGAGTGTGGCCCGAGAACTAGCGCCCGGGGTCGACAGAGCAGGTGTCGACGCCAAGCAGCGAGTACAGTCCACAGGTTCCGGTCACGGCCGTCCCGAGCATCGCGAGTGCCACGACACCCAACACCGGAGACGCGACTGTCGGCAGACCGACCTGCCCGCCAAGCACAGCGAGCGACAGCACTCCGGCCACGGCACCGACAACGATACGAACGACCTTGTCGTTGGATCCGACGTTCTTTTCCATGCACATTTTCCAACGGGCTGGTCGAACATTATCGTAACGATTGGATAGCATCGTGTACCGGCCGGCCGAGAGAGAGGGGCCTCAAAGCACTACTCCCGCGGACTGCGTTCTCGCGCCCCAAGCAGTGGGTGGCGACCTTGGAGAGCGGACACCAGACCGGACTGTCTGCCCTGAACGGCGCCGCCCCGGCGCGGTGTGGCTACCGTGTCGCGTCCCCCGAACCGACCCCCATCGCGTCCGCGAGCGAGAATAGCGGTTCTACGTCGCCCGTCGCGTAGTGTACGAGGAGGGATCTGAGGCCCGTCAGCGGGTCACCCGCTGCGACGCCTTCGACGTACGCCTCGCCCAGCACCTCCCCTACGTGCCGGCCCTCAACACAGTCGCCGTCGACCCGTGCGGCGAGTGTCTGATCGACGTCGAACGCCGCGTAGCGCGTCTCGGGGACGTCGACACCGGCCCACTCACAAGCGCGCTCGAATTTCGGGAACCGCCCCCCGAACGGTCTGTCACGAAAGTAGTAGCCTGCGACGCGAGCCACATCCCGGTGGTCAGTAAAAAGCCGGCGGACCGCACCGGGCAGGATCGGATGGTCGTCACCGAGGCGGCCGGCCCACTCGCAGAGGTGGATAGCATCGAACCCACTCCCATTGTAGGTCAGCAGAGGCGCCTCGCCGTTGCGTCGCTGGTCGACCCACGCACAACTGCGATTTATCAGGTCGGCGGTGTGCGCCGGGTCCCAGCCACCGCGTCGGAACAGGACGGTCGTCTCAGCGGGGTCGCCCGGTGTGGGGCGATGCCCGAGTGCGACGGCAACGAGTTCGAAGCAGTCAGTGTCCTCAAATTCGTCGTAGCCGGGTGACCGGAACGGGCTGGACGTCTCGATGTCGAGCGCGAACACCGCGCCTACTCGTCCTCAAACTGCTCAACCAACTCTGCTGACGCCTCTCCGGCGGGTACTTCGCGCGCCGAGGCGTCGCCCAGCGCCCGGCCAACGATGGAGAGCGCGGCCTGCCCGGAGAACGTCGCGGTCAGGAGCCCAGCGAACTGCGTGACGGCTGTCGAGAGGAACCCAGCGTCGTAGATTACCGGCGCAAACGCGAGCCAGACGCCGAGCAACGCAGCCACGGCACCGGAGCCGAACGACGTTGACCCGGTCGTCCGAACTACCTGAAGATTGTGCCCGGCGAAGACGAGGGTGACAAGCGCGGACAGCGCGATACTCCCTTGAAACGCGGCTGACGGCCCGATGGCGATGGCGGTAACCAGCGCGAGAAGCGGCGCGACAACGGCGACGACCACTGCGACAGCGGTAAATCGAGAGGCGTCCACGCCGAACGTTAGAGGTGGGGCCTACTTATTAGTGCGGCTCACAACCGCATGACGAGCGGCGGACGGTTCATAAACCTTTTTCCCTCGCCACCTAACCGACTGATGATGGCCACGCTCTCGGACCTGGCAGATGAACTCGTCACTGACGTCGACGGGCTGATGCTGTTCTCTCCGAGCAGCGGGCACTACAAGCGATACAGCGAACTCGACGACGGCGCTGACGTAATCGTCATCTCGCAGGAGAACGACCTCAACGCTGACACGCACGTTAAGCTGCCACTGAAGTTCGACGATATCCAGACGCGATTGCGCTACGGTATCGAGGGTGCGATGGACCACGGCATTGTCAATGATGGGGACGTGGTCGCCTGCTCGGCCACGGTGTTCGGCGATGACGCCGACTCATTGGTGCGGCTCCGCGTCGACGACCGGATGCGCTCGGGTGTCTACGCCTTATTCGCCGACTCGCGGGCCGACCCGGGCGTCATTAGGAGCGTCTTCGAGGTAGCGATCGAACTCGGCAAGAAGGGCCAGAAGGGCAAACCCGTTGGCGCACTGTTCGTTGTCGGCGACGCTGGAAAGGTGATGAACAAGTCTCGGCCACTCTCGTACAACCCGTTCGAGAAGTCTCACGTCCACGTGGGCGACCCCATTGTGAACGTGATGTTGAAAGAGTTCTCACGGCTCGACGGTGCCTTCGTCATCTCGGACGGGGGGAAGATCGTCTCGGCGTACCGCTACCTTGAGCCGTCGGCTGAGGGGGTCGATATCCCAAAAGGTCTCGGCGCACGTCACATGGCCGGCGGTGCGATAACGAGAGACACCAACGCTACATCGATCGTCCTTTCGGAGTCAGACGGGCTGGTTCGGGCGTTCAAAGCCGGTCAGTTGACCCTCGAACTTGACCCGGAGGACTACTGACGCGATGCTGCAGACCGGTTTTGATGCGATCGTCCGTCTTCTCGACGTCGTCTCCTTCCGGTTGTGGGCCGCGGCCCTCGTCTTTCTCGTCGGCCTCGTGGTCGCGTTGCTTATCGGTCGGGTGACGGCCGGGACGCTCCGGCGCGTCGGCATCCCCGGCGCGATCGAGGGAACCGAATTCGAGCGGACGGCTCGCGAGTTCGACACCTCGACAGTGACGATCATCAGCCGGTTGGTGGCATACCTTACTGTTGCAGTCTTTGGGTTCGCAGCGCTCTCGATATTCGGTACGGGCTACGTTGACCGATTCTGGTCGGACGTCGCCGGCTTTCTGCCACAGCTGTTCGTCGCGTTCCTCGTCGCCCTCATCGGCCTCATCGTCGGCGATAAGGTGGAACTGGTCGTTGCTGACCGGTTGAAGAGTGTCAAACTCCCCCAGACCGGCGCACTCCCGACCGCCGCGAAGTACAGCGTCTTCTATGTCGCAACGCTTGTCGCGCTCTCGCAGATTGGCGTCGAAACGCTCTCGCTCGTTGTCCTTCTCGCGGCGTACGTTCTCGCTGTCATCGTCCTTGTCGTCGTCGCCTTCCAGACGATGCTGGCATCTGCCGCCGCCGGCGTCTACCTCCTCTTACAACAGCCGTACGGTATCGGTGACGAGGTTCACATCGCCGGCAACAGCGGTATCGTTCAGGAAATTGACCTTTTTGTCACCCACGTCGAGAGCGACGACGATGTGTATATCATCCCCAACGCAAAGGTGTTCCGCGGGGGCATCGTCCGCGTGCGGTCGTAGGTTAGCTGAAAGTAGGCACGAAGCCCCTATCTTCAACGAGTACCGCAGTCCGCTGACGCGGACAAGGAACGCAGTCGGGTGGGGATACAGTGCCGTCATCACCTATTTTCACAGCGAGACTACTATGTCGAGAACGCCCCGGTGCGGATGCAAAATGGGCGTTTCGTTCCCCCGCTCCCGGCTCACTCGCCGTCCCGTAGGGGACGGCTCGCTCCGTGTGGGAGTAGGACACCAGGCCGACATTCAACCACGACAAAAAGCGTGTGTCAGCCCGTGGAACTCTCCCGTCAAGCCAACCGGAGTGGGACATTCCGAATCAACGCCTGTGGAGACTGCATTCCCTGTGGCGGACGAGACTTCGCAGTCAACCCCGCACCAAAACTGCGTCAGAGAAGTAGGAAGCCCCACCCTCAGCGAGGCCGTCAGGTCGAGCAGGGTGGGGTAGTTCACACGTTGACGCGTTCGTTTCCGTCGTCCTCGTCTGGGAGGTAGTCGTACTCCTCGCGTCCATCAGTCGACACCACCTCTGCCGGGACACCAGCGACCGTCGCGCCCGGCGGCACGTCGTCTGCCACAAGAGAGTTCGCCGCCACCCGCGCGTCGGCGCCTATGTCGACGCCTGGCAACACAATCGCGCCGGCGCCGATCATCGCGCGCTCGCCTACCACCACCTCGCCAGTGCGGTACTCGGTCTGGAGGAACTCGTGGCAGAGCAGGGTTACGTCGTAGCCGACGATTGCGTGGTCGTCCAAGGTAATTAGTTCCGGCCAGAACACGTCCGGCGTCGCCTCAAGCCCCCACGCGACGCCGGGGGCCACCGTCACGCCAAGTCGCCGGAGCGCCCAGTTGCGCGCCCGGAGGGAGGGAACCACCCGCGCTATAAAGACGAGCAGGTAGTTCACCGCGACCCGGAGCGGCGACTTTGCGTCCGTCCACGACCACAGCGAGTTCCGTAAGCCGGGCGTTGCTGTACGAGCGAGTCGGGTCGACCGCCGCTCGGGCGTCTCGTCGGTCGTGTCCTCGGTGTCGTCCGTTCCGCGCCCGTCCATGGCCTTTCTCTGCGACGGGAGGCCACAAACCGCTTTCGCGACGGCCCACCGTATCTCCCCCGAGCTATCTTTCGTCGAGGAGAGAATCCCGGCGTTTAGGCTGGGAGTGAATCCGACAAGTCCTACCCAATCCATCACGGACGGCAGGTTGGATATTCCACGCTCATCCACATCATTAAGTGGGATTGTCTACATAAACTATGTA
>CAKZPG010000062.1 GCA_937138675.1 uncultured archaeon
CCGTCCGGGACGGCGAGTGAGCCGGGAGCGGTGGCACGGAACGCCCATCTTACAGTCGCGACGGGGAGTTCTCGGCATAGTAGTCTCGCTGTCTGAGCAGGTGATGACGGCACTGTATCCCCACCCGACTGCGTTCCTTGTCCGCGTCAGCGGACTGCGGTACTCGTTGAGGGTGGGGGCTTAGCGCCTACTTTCAGCTAACTCGCTGCCGGGCCGGAGGAACCTGCCGTGGATGTCACACCGGGGAGATCATCATTGGAACGTTCGACCGGTCTCCTCGGCGCGTTCGATCTCGGAACGATTGAACCGCTGTTCGATCTCCTCGTATTGCTCTCTGGTCTCGTCGGTGACACTCGGCCCAACCTCGGTGAGCGCTGCCTCAAAGTGGTCCATCGTCACGCGAACGTTGCCGACAGAGTCGGCAAGCTCCTCGCGGGGGACGCTGTTGACGAACTCGCGGGTGGCCTGCATCGACGCCTCGCGGCAGACTGCCTCAACATCGGCGCCGACGTAGCCCTTTGTCTGACGGGCCAGTCGGTCGAGGTCGACATCGCCCGCGAGCGGCTTGTCTCGGGTGTGGACATCGAAGATAGCCCGGCGCGCTGGCTCGTCTGGGACTGGCACGTGGACGTGTCGGTCAAGTCGCCCCGGGCGCAGCAGCGCGCTGTCGATCAGGTCCGGGCGGTTCGAGGTGGCGACCACCACGACGTCCTCCAGAGTTTCGAGCCCATCGAGCTCGGTCAGGAGCTGGCTGACCATCCGCTCCCCGACGCCGGAGTCTGAGGCGCCACGGCCGCGTTCGCCGGCGATCGAGTCGATTTCGTCGAAGAAGATCACCGTCGGAGCGTTCTCGCGGGCTTTCGAGAACACCTCGCGGATACCTTTCTCAGACTCGCCGACGAACTTGTTCAGCAGTTCGGGGCCCTTTATCGAGATGAAATTCGACTCCGCCTGATTCGCAACGGCCTTCGCGAGCATGGTCTTGCCCGTGCCTGGCGGGCCGTAGAGCATCACCCCTTTCGCACTCTCTACGTCCATCGCGTCGAACACGCCGGGGTACTCGAGCGGCCACTGGATCGTCTCGCGGAGGCGCTCTTTCGTATCCTCGAGACCGCCAACGTCACCCCAGCTGACGTCGGGCACCTCGACGAACACCTCGCGGAGCGCGGAGGGTTCGATCCCTTTCAGTGCCTGTTTGAAATCCTCGTTGGTGACCTCTAAGGATTCGAGAACCTCGGCGTCTATCTCCTCTGCGTCGAGGTCGATCTGAGGCCGGATCCGACGGAGCGCGTTCATCGCGCCTTCTTTCGCGAGACTCTCGATGTCGGCGCCGACGAAGCCATGGGTGGACTCCGCGTACTGGTCGACATCAACGTCGTCGGTCAGGGGCATCCCGCGGGTGTGAACCTGGAGGATCTCCTTGCGGCCGTCGCGATCGGGGACACCGACCTCAATCTCGCGGTCGAACCGCCCACCCCGCCGAAGCGCGGGGTCGATGGCGTCGATTCGGTTGGTCGCACCAATGACGACGACCTCACCACGTTCGTCGAGGCCGTCCATCAGCGAGAGCAACTGGGCGACGACCCGGCGCTCCACGTCGCCGCCAGCCTCGTCGCGCTTTGCGGCGATCGAATCGAGTTCGTCCATGAACACGATTGCGGGCGAGTTCTCGGTCGCTTCCTCGAACACGTCGCGCAGCTGCTCCTCACTCTCGCCGTAGTACTTCGACATGATCTCCGGCCCGGAGATCGTCTGGAAGTGGGCGTCTATCTCGTTCGCGACGGCCTTCGCGATGAGGGTCTTGCCCGTGCCTGGCGGGCCGTGAAGGAGGACCCCCTTCGGCGGCTCGATCCCCAGGCGCTTGAACAGTTCTGGGTGGCGCATTGGGAGTTCGATCATCTCCCGGACCCGCTCCAGCTCCCGCTTCAGACCGCCAATATCCTCGTAGGTCACGTTTGGGACACCTTCGGCGCTCGCGCCCGCGCCCGCCTCGCGGATCTGTTCGGCTGGCTTCTGGCTAATCTGGACGTCTGTCGAGTCGTTGATAACGACAGTACCCCCAGGGCTGGTAGAGGCGATCTTAAATGGGATTGCCTGCCCCTGCCCGCCCATGAAGCCAAGACCGAACGGAAGCTGGACGGTCTGGCCCTTCGTAACGGGCTGACCGTTCAGTTCACGATGAACAAGCGACTCGATGTTACCCCGAATACCCAACCGCTGGGGAAGCGCCACCGTAACACGGTTTGCGGGGCTCACATCGGCTGCCTTGACCTCGACACTGTCGTCGATCCCGACGCTCGCCTGCTGGCGCAGACGGCCGTCGATTCGGACGATACCGGTGCCCGTGTCCTCGGGGTAGCCGGGCCAGACCCGGGCGATCGTGGTCCTGTCGTGACCACCGATCCGGACGAAGTCACCGGGGTCGAGGCCGATTTGTGCTGCGGCCTGCTTGTCAATGGCCGCCAGGCCGCGGCCCGCGTCCTTCTGTTTCAGGGGTTTGACGACGAGGTTCATCCGTAGATACTGAGGACACCGTTGTTCACGTCGACGCGCGCCGCGTCGCCTGGGAGGTCGAGCTCCGCCTCGCTGACACGCTTGTCGCCCTCAACGACGACGATCGCCGTCTGCCCGACGACGTCGACGTCAACCGTTTCATCGTCGACCTGCAGGTCTGCGGCGACCGCCCAGCCGTCATCGTAGTCGTACCGCCGAACGAACCGCTTGTTCTCGCCGGCGAACTGTTGATGATTCATTTGGATTCCTAACTCTAAGTTAGCTACCAAAGTATATGAACCTTATGGTTAGTAATCGACAGACGGCATCGGGCCGTTTGCATTCCGGTAGTCTCGCGGTTCACAGTCGTCCGGCATGCGAGCACGACGAAATTGATTTGCGCCTCGCCATGAACACTCAGTCGTGCCGGAGGTAGTCGAGGAGGTTGAGCCGGAGGGTGTGGACTACGGGTGGGTGATGCAGGTGACGTTCGTCGTCACTATTCTTGCCGGCGCACCGATCGTCGCCATCCTTTCGTCCGGGACCCCGCTACCGACGTGGGGCGCGCGCGCCGCGTTCGCGGTCCGGGTCGGGGCGGTTATCTGGATATTCGTTGCCGTCGGGGTCTACCTCTACGCGCGCCGCGTGGCAGACGAGAAGTCCCCGGAAGACCCATGAGGTCGCCCGCGGTGAGTGGTCCATGGGACGGATCGACGACACGGTTGAGGAGATCCGCCGGATGGAGACGCATAGCTCCTCGATTGTCGCGATCAAGGCCGCGCGCGCGCTGACGGAGTTAGCTGAGCGCGGCTACGCCAATCTCGACGACTACGAGCGTGCGCTGGAGCAGAACTCCGGGGCGCTTCGTCGTGCAAACCCGAGTCACGCCTCGCTGTACACGACACAGCGCGAGGTGGTCGACTCCGTCGTCGGCCAGGCGACAGAGTTAGACGAGGCAGAACGCCTGACCGGGGCTGCGGTCGAGCGCGTGATAGACCGGGTGGAGAACGGCAAGGATCGCGCGGCCGCGAGCGCGGCCGAGACGTTCGAGGATGGCGAGGTTCTCCTGACTCACGACTACTCCTCGACGCTTCTCGGCGCCATTGAGGTTGCAACACCTGAGACGTCGCTCACTGTCTACGTTACCGAGGCACGCCCGCGCTTTCTCGGGCGCAAACTCGCCCGACGGCTCACCCGAACGGAGGGCGTTGAGGTCCACCTTGGCGTCGACGGTGCCGCGGGCTTCTTCCTTCAGAACCGACCGGTAGACCGGGTGATCGTCGGGATGGACTGTATCGTCGATGGTGTCCTCTACAACCGCATCGGCACGTTTCCGATCGCCGCTGTGGCCGACAAGTTCGACGTCCCACTCCACGTTGTCGGCTCCTCTGCAAAGGTGATAGAGGACGGGTTCGTCTTCGAGAACGAGTTCCGGCCGCCCTCGGAGGTCAGTCTCGAACCGATCGACGACGTGTCGATCGAGAACCCGGCCTACGACGCGACACCGGCGGACCTGGTCGACACCGTCATAACCGAGACTGGGCAGTTCGCTCCCGAGTAGCCTACCCGAACAGCCCGGAGAGACGGTCGAGCAGGCTCTGACCCTCCATCTCGCCCAGCCTGAGGTAGTACGCGTCTCCGCCGTCCTCGTAGTAGCGGTCAACCCGGCGAACCACCTCAAAGCCGAGATGACGGTAAAACCGAATCGCGCTCTCGTTCGTTGTTCGGGCGTGGCAAGTGACAGTGCCGTGTTCGGCGGCCACCTCACCGACCAGCCGTCGGCCGTGTCTCTCACCTCGGGCCCCGGGCGCGACAGCAAGAAACAGCAGGTAGCCGTCACGCCGAGTCGACGCGAATCCGATCAGATCGTCGTCCACGAGGCGAAGGTGCGTCGTTGAGCGCGCGTACGCGTCGTGAAAGAACTGCCAGCGCTGTCGGAGAACGCCCTCATCCTGACGGATGCGCTCTTTCAGGTCCCACGCCTCGTCGACGTGCACGGACGCGCCGGGCCCGTCGACGCGTGTCTCAACCTCAACGCTCACAAAAGCAATATTTGGGTGCGGAATATAACTCCACCGTCGGTCCCCGAACCGTTTTGGGCTAGCGATCCCTCTACACGGGCGATGAACTCCGGCGCGAGCCAGCAGCGTGGAGCCGTCGCGGCGCGGGCCAGTGACACGTTCGCCATCGAACTCGCAGTCGTCGAGCCTGGCCTCGTTACTGTCAGCGCCAACGCTCTCGTGAGCGCGGGGTCGTGACGGGAGCGTTCGCGCTCCGGGACCACACTGCTGACGTGGGCGTCGAAGCGTCCGGGGAGACGCTCGGCGACGCCTTTGCCGCCTGCGCCAATGGAATGACCGCCGCGATGTGCGACCGCATCCCGGACGCGGGTAAGCAGTTCAACCTCACGGTCCGCGCCGAGGGCCGGGAGGCCCTCCTGTTCGACTATCTCGATTGCCTGATCTACGAGCGTGACGTCAGGAACGTCCTCCCGGTCGACAGTGAGGCGACCGTCCACGAGGACGCCGGCGAGTGGGCTGTTCGAGCGAGCGCACGCGGGGTCCCACTCGACCGGGTCCACGCCCGCGAGGTCAAGGCCGTCACCTACTCCGAGATGTCGATCGAGGAGACCAACAGTGGGTGGCACGTTTACGTCGTCCTCGATGTTTGACCGAAGTGGCTTTACGACGGGGCCGGTAGGGCTCGCATGACTACCCGCGAGTTCGGCGACACGACGCTTACAGAGGTCGAACCGTATGTCTGGGAGATAGAGCAGGCGGGCGGGATGAACGCCCCCGCGCGGGTGTTCGCGAGTGAGCCATTGTTAGAGGAGATCTGCGACGACATGACCTTCGACCAGGTCCAAGATGCCGCGCAACTGCCCGGCGTCGCGGCCTACACCGCCTGTCTTCCTGACGGCCACCAGGGCTACGGGTTTCCGATCGGCGGTGTCGCGGGCATCGACGCCGAGGATGGCTGCATCTCGCCCGGAGCGGTGGGATACGATATTAATTGCCTTCCTGCTGACACGAACGTTCGACTCTCCTTCGGACGGCGCCGCCCAATCGCGGAGCTTCACGACCGTGTCGGTAAAGAGCGTGCGACCGTCGCAGCAGGCGAGGATGGTGAGGTCGACTCTCCGATCCGGCTGCTGACAGAGTCTGACCCGAAACCCGTCTACGAGGTCACGACTGAGACGGGGGAGACGGTCCGTGCGACTGCCGATCACCCGTTTCGGACGCCCGCTGGCATGGTCGAGCTAACCGACCTCGCCCCAGGAGATACCGTCACGGTCAGTCCGTTCCGCGGACTCAACCACGAGGACCCGGAGGAATTCGTCGTCGTCGAGGAGAGCGACCTCGATGATGCGGACACACAGCTGGTCGGATCTCTGAAACGAAATGGCCTGTTGCCCCTCCGTTCGACAGATGACGCGTTCAACCGACTGCTCAAGCTCGCCGGATTCCACACGGGCGACGGATCGTTCGTCGACGACCAGACGGTTTTCTACGCCGATCCGGACGACCTCGAACAGATTCGCGAGGATATCTCGGCGCTCGGGTTCTCACCCTCGCGTATCGTCGACCGGGAGCGTAAACACGAGGTCGACGGCGTCACAGTCGGGCGGACAGAGTACAGCCTCACGGTCGGCGCGCGTGGTTTCAGGCGCCTGCTCGTCGAACTCGGCGTGCCGACGGGGCGGACCGTCGCGAGCGAGTTCACCACTCCCGACTGTCTCGACCGGCTGACCGACTGGCAGCGCGCGCTCTACCTGTCGGCGTACTTCGGCGCGGAGATGAGCGCGCCGGCCGCCCAACTCAACACGACCCTCCAGTGCCCAACGGTCTCTCAGACCCGGGCCCGGGCGGTCGCGGATGCTGGAGAAGAGTTCGTCCAAGAGGTCGCCGACTGCCTCGCACGTATCGGCGTCGAGACGAACACTGTCAAGTGGGTTGATGTCGACCGGAGTGAGAACCGCGAGCGACTCCGCCTCAGCGTGAACAACGACACGCAGAATCTTGTCCGCTTCTTCGAGCGCGTCGGATATCGGTACAACGAGTCGAAACAGCGCGAAGCGATCGCGGCACTTCAGTATCTCAAACAGACGGAACGACCGGCCGAGGACCGGGCCGAAACCACAGCGGAGATACCGCGTCTCACCGACGGAGGAGCGCCCGTCTCGGACTCGAAGATGCGATACGACGTGACCGACCGGGTTGTCGAACAGGCTGCGTGGAGTGGCCACGAGAGACGACTATGCCCGGCCGTCGACTTCCCGAACTACGCGGAGTTCCGCGAGCACCTGACGATTCGAGACGACCTGACCGTCGATACAACGGTCGAGTCTATCGCACCTTCTGGCGAGATGCGTGTCTACGATATCGGCGTCGAACACGACGCGCACAACTTCGTCGCCGACGGATTTGTCGTCTCGAACTGCGGCGTCAGAATGCTGACGACCCCGCTTGATTACGACGATGTCCATGGCCACGAGGAAGAACTCGTCTCCAGCCTTGCCGAGAGCGTTCCGGCGGGGCTCGGGGGCGGCGGTGTCGTCGAGACGAATGTCGAGACGGTCGACGAGATACTGGCGCGCGGGATGGAGTGGGCGCTCGACGAGGGCTACGCCACAGAGGCAGACCTTGCACACTGCGAGGACGAAGGCCGGCGAATCGACGCCGACCCGAGCGCCGTCTCGCGGGAGGCCAAAGAACGCGGTGCGGCACAGATCGGCTCGCTCGGCTCTGGCAACCACTTTCTCGAGGTCCAGCGGGTCACCGATGTCTACCGCGCCAGCGTAGCCGACGCGTTCGGCCTGCGCGAACACCAAGTCGTGGTCCTGATCCACTGTGGGTCACGCGGCCTCGGCCATCAAGTGTGTACGAACTACCTCCGGAAGATAGAGCAGGACCACGGCGACCTTCTCACCCGGCTGCCGGAGAAAGAGCTTGCAGCCGCACCCGCAGGCTCCAAGCTCGCCGACGCCTATTACGGCGCGATGTGCGCGGCGACGAACTTTGCGTGGACGAACCGCCAGCTAATCGCCCACCAGGTACGCGAGACGGTCACCGACCTGTTCGACGTCGACCCAACTCGCGTCGAACTGCTGTACGACGTGGCGCACAACGTCGCGAAACTAGAGACACACGAGGTGCCGGTCGACGCTGAGGGTATCGCCTGCGCAGAGGCCGACGCTGTCGGTCGCGAGGAGAAGCCGTTGTACGTCCACCGCAAGGGCGCGACCCGGGCGTTCCCAGCGGGCCACCCGGAGCTTCCTGGCGCCTACGCTGACGTGGGTCAGCCGGTTCTGGTCCCAGGGAGTATGGGCGCGGGGAGCTACATTCTGCGGGGTGGCGCTCGCTCACTCGAGCTCACCTTTGGCTCAACGGCCCACGGCGCGGGTCGGCTCATGAGCCGAACACAAGCCAAACAGGAGTTCTGGGGCGAAGACGTGCGTGATGACCTGCGCGAGCAGCAGTCGATCTACGTCGCCGCCGAAAGTGGCGCGACGATCGCGGAGGAAGCCCCGGGCGTCTACAAAGACGTCGATGAGGTGGTGCGTGTCTCCGACGCCCTTGGCATCGGAGATAAGGTCGCGCGGACGTTCCCAATTTGTAATGTGAAGGGCTAACTTGTGACTTGGGACTCGGTGGTCGACACCCGACACCCGATTCGTCGCCCAACACGCCCGCCTCGTCCCGGTGAACGCTAGGACACGGCACGCGCGCGCCGCGCTACCCGCGGAACGCGTCAGGCCCCGGCGGCCCTCGCGGGCGCCGCGGCCCCTCACCGGCAAGGTCGACCGTCTCGGGGTTGAGCGTCTGCTCACCTTCAACCCGCTGCCCAGCCTCGTACCGGACGAACGAGAGGTAGAATGGCTCACCGCAGGGCTCGGTGCGTGGCGCGGTCACATCATCGGCGGCGCTGTGGTCACCGGTCCACCGCAGGCTGGCGGCGTCGCTTTCGCCACAGACGAGGCGAACGCCGTCAGCCCCGTCGGCCTCGTAGTCTTCCTCAGGCGCGACGTAGGTCCAGCCGTCAAACGGGTACGGCGTCACGGACTGGTCGGCGAGATATGGGTCGCGGTCAAGTTCGGCTACCGCGCCACAGCGTGGGCAGTAGTACCGCACGGGGATTCGATCACTCACATCTCTTCTAACCCTTCATGACGCTTAATCCGACCGCTCGAACTCGGTCGGTCCGTCGCCGACGTACTGGTAGTCGACCCCCGCGCGTTCGGCGGTCAGCTCGTCGCGCTCGGAATCGCCGACGAACAGCGAGCGGCCGGGGTCGGCGTTGACGCGACGGATGGCGGCGAGCAGCGGTTCCGGGTCTGGCTTGCGCGTCGTGACGCTGTCCCGGCCGACAGTTGCGCCGACGGCGTCCGCGAGGTTGTGCGCGTCTAAGGCGATGCGCACAGCGGCCTCGCAGTTGAGTGAGCAGACAGCTGTCGTCCGGCCGGCGTCCGCGAGTGCCGAGAGGTCGTCGGCAGCAGCCAGGCGCTTCGAGCGCTCGGCGCCCTGACGCTCGTGCTCACAGAGCAGGTCGTGGACCCCGTCAAACCCTTGCTCGTCGGCGAGGTCCAGCGCGCTCCAGGCGCTCTCGGTCGGTTCGAAGCCGTGGTCTTCGACTATCGCAGCCGTCTGTTGGTCGACACTCACCCAGTCCACATCGAGATGAGCAACGGTGCCGTCGAGGTCGAACACGACCGCGTCGTAGCCCTCGTACTCCTCCATATCGACGTGTAGAAGTCCGGCAACAAAGACGCCTCGGACGGCGGATAGTTTATGAACTGTTGGATTGACGTGCGAACGATGACTGGAATTCGCTCGAATCGTTCCCGGCGGACAGTAGCGCTTGTTGCTGTTGTCCTCGCGGCACTCGTCGTCGTACCGGCAACCGCCCCGGTTGCGACCGCACAGTCGGGTGACCGTGTGACCGTCACTGTTCTCGTGACGACCGATCGTGAGATCCCCGTCCCCGACGCGACAGTGACCGCGGCATGGGACGGCGGCGAGACGCAGGGGACTACCGCCGGCAACGGCAAAGTGTTTCTTGATGTGCCCCGCGGCGCGACCGTTTCATTCGACGCCGACCAGTCCGACTACACGAGAAATAGTCCGCTCCGGCGGACTATCGGCCCGGCCACCGACCAGGTGACCGTTGAGGTGTCGGTAGCCGTGCAGTTCACCTACCGGGTGAGCGATGCCGACGGCGACCCACTCTCAGGCACTGATGTCAGCGTCCTCAACGACCGCGGCAGTGAGATCGCTGGCGGTGAGACCGGGTCGGACGGTCGCTACGCGACCCCCCGGCTCGCCGCTGCCGACTACACTGTCCGGTTTGAGCGCGCGGGCTACTTCACCGTCAATCGTTCCGAGAGCGGCACGCAGTCGGTGATCCGGCCGATTACGCTGGAACGCGGTCTCGCGACCCTCGCGATCAATGTCACTGACTCGCGGACCGGGGAGCCCCTTGAGGGCGCGACGGTTGAGGCCAACACTGTGTCGGGCGAGACTGACGCCGACGGCCGTATCAACCTCGACGTTCCGGTCAACGACGAGGTGGCCGTCGACGTCTCGCTTACCGGCCATGACGCCACAACCCGGAGCTTCACCACCGGTGAAGCGAGCCGCACGGTGACTGTCTCGCTCGCCCGTTTGCCGAACCTCACGACCTCGACCGCAAACGACCGTGTCGTCGTCGGCGAATCCACCCTTGTCTCGGTCCGGGACGCGTACGACGACCCGGCGGCGAACGCTACCGTCATCGTCGACGGCGAGAAGGCTGGCGAGACTGACGCCGACGGAGAACTCCTCGTGACTGTCGAGTCGGCGGGCGACCATGAGATACGGGCCCAGCGCGGGAACATCCGCTCAGAGACTGTCGTCGTCGAGGGTGTCGCAACCGGCGACGCCGGGGGAGCGACCACGACGCCGGCCACCTCTACTGGTGCTGTCCGCACGCCGTCGTCCGGACTGGCGCCCGGCTTCGGGGTCGGGGCCGGTCTCGTCGCCCTCACACTCATCCTCGCCCTCGGCTACGCCGTCCGCTCGTCACGCAGGTGACACGCGTCAGCCCCGCGTCAGGGTGCGACCACTCGACAACCGCAACGGGCCCGAATTCGACCATTGAGCGGACGTGGGTCCCGCCGCAGGCGGCTACGTCTTAGCCGTCGACGCACGATGCGGATGGCACCACCGGTGGCGAACGCGCCTGCCTCAGTCGCCTTGTTGAACGCCACGCGCTTGAGGCTACGGGCCTTCGCGGCTGGCTGCTCCCCCCACGTCACCGTGCGGGATTTCCAAACCGCGCGGTTCGTCGGCCGTTCGTGCCAAACGGGGACGTTGTCGTCGACGTCGGTTGGGGTGGTCAGGTCCACTCTCACTGTCTCCGTGCCGATGTCGAACCCGCCGCAGCCGAGACCCTCCCAGAGGCGCCGACCCGCTCCGAAGAGGACGTGACTCGCAGTGTGCGCGGGCGCAATACGTACGAAGTCCGTCGTCGACGACATTGATCACGTGGTCGTCGGGCACTATATCCGCCGTCTCCGCGAGGTGATAGACGACCCCACTATCGCGGCAGCGACGTGGTCGACGGTCGCGCCAGCGAGGGTCCCCCGATCAACAGGGTGTCAACCCCACACTGGGTAGAAGTGCGTCTCTTCGAGACGGACTGTGTCGCTACCGACGGCCGTGACGGTCGCCTCGAACTCCCGGGCCGATGGCTCGGCTGGCGCGAGTGAGTGTTGCGTCACGGCCGCTCGTGGCACGCACGGCTCAAAACGACTACTACTCTGTCTCGTCGGCCAGCACGACGCCGAGACGCTCCTCTAATTGGCTGACGACCGACCCGCCGACGCCGGCGCGGGCCGCCCGACCCTGCTCGACAGCCAGTACGTCGTCCTCGGCGACGTCAAGTTCCGTCGCCACCTCCTCGACTGTGAGACCGGCGTCCTGCCGGGCCGCCTCCGCGCGCTCGTCGTAGCCGCTCACAAGGTACGGAAGTCTGTCTTTTTCGTAATCCGTCCCCTCCTCCTCCCAGTGTTTCGAGTTACCGCGGCCGGCGTCGTAGATGCGCGCGGCGTTCTGCGCGGCGCGCTTCTTGCGGTCTCGCTCGCTGCCTCCGCCGCTCTGCCCGCCAGCCCCCGAGTTGGACCGTCGGCGCCCGTCGCTCCGGCCTCCGCTTTCGCCTTCGCTGTGGGGAGCACACTCGGGACAGACAAGCAGCTCCGCCCCGGCGACGTTCGCCGTCCGGAGATTCGCGGTTTCGCGGCCGCAAAGCTCGCAGCTCTCGCCGTTGCCTCCCCCGCCAGCTCCGCCGGTGGAGTACTTTGCCATATATACTGTTAGGGCCCCGCCGATTTTAAACCCGCGCACCTTTGAAATCGCCCTTTACGTTTTCAGCTCCAGTCCGCGGCCCCGACAGATAACCGTCATCCTCGAGGTGGTGGCGCTCGCACTCGTCCTGTGGCTGAGTTCGTCGACCGGGAAGCTGACATTGCGGCCCTCCAAGAGCGGTACGACACCGATAACCCCTCGCTAATCGCGGTCGGCTGGTCGGTCAGAGGGACTCGCGCGCTCACTGGCTCAACCCGCTGGATGCACGGCTCGCTCGCCGGCTGGCATGGCGGAAAACTGCGTGGGACCGGATTCGAACCGGCGGACCCCTATGGGACAGCGCCCTCAACGCTGCGCCGTTGACCTGGCTTGGCTACCCACGCTCATTCAGTCTGCCGCATCCGACGCCACTTTTGATACCTCGGCGCTGAAGAAATGGCTTTCCATTCCCGACCGGTCTGCTCTTGTCCGTTGCGCTCCCAAATTTGCTATGGACGACGGACTCGGGCACAGTCTTCGCCCGTACGTTCCCGCGCTTACCGCCGTGTTGTCGGTCACCGCGCTGGTACTTGTCTTTGCCGCGGCCCTCGGCGCCGTTCCGTCGGCACTGCTCCCCCGTGCCTCCGACGCTACGCTTGAGGCCATCCCGCACGTCAACGCCGGGGTCAGCGCGCTGGCGCTTCTGACTATTCCCGCGGGCGTTCTTGCGATTCGTCGCCGGCAGATTCGCCGCCACCGTGCGCTGATGCTCACCTCGACGGCGCTTTTCACCATCTTCCTCATGCTCTATCTCTACAAGGTGAGTATCGCAGGTCCCGCGCCGTTCCCGGGCCCCAACTCCGTATATACAACAGTCTACCTGCCGCTTCTCGCGGTCCATATCTTCCTTGCAGTCGTGACCGTCCCGCTCGTTATCTACGTTCTGCTCCTTGCCGGCACCCACCCTATCTCGGCGCTTCCATCGACCCGTCACCCGCAGGTCGGACGGGTCGCTGCAGGGTTGTGGTTCGTCTCTTTCGCCCTCGGCGAGGCGGTCTACGCGATACTCTACGTGATCTACTAACTATCTAAACGCCCGTGCTATCACGGCACCGCCGGTTCGGCCCGGGGGGCCCGCGATATCGTGATGACCGAAAGCGAACGCAAACCGCTCGCAGGCGAATCTGTCGCCATCGTCGGTGCCGGCTTCGGGGGGCTCTCGGCGGCCTGCCATCTTGCTGACCGAGGGGCCGACGTCGAGATCCTGGAGCGTCACGACCGCGTTGGCGGGGTCGCGAACCGGATCGAAGTCAACGGCTTCAGCTTCGACACCGGGCCGTCGTGGTATCTCATGCCCGAGACGTTCGAGCGGTTTTTCCGCGCATTCGACCGCTCGCCCGACGACTACTACGAGCTGACGCGCTTGGACCCGCAGTATCGCCTGTTCTGGCGCGACGGTGACCGGGCCGACGTGACGGCAGATCTCGACGCAGTCCGGGACCTGTTCGAGTCCTACGAGGACGGCGCGGCAGCGGCGCTCGACCGCTATCTCGAAGACGCAGCAGAGGCCTACGAGGTGGGGATGGAGCGGTTCGTCTACAAGGACCGCTCGCGTCTTCGCGACCTTGTTGACCTCGACGTCGCTCGCTCGGCCCGGGGACTAACACTCCTCGGGACGATGGACGACCACGTCGCAGAGTTTTTTGAGGAGCCGAAGCTCCAGCAGATCGTCCAGTACAGCCTCGTCTTTCTCGGCGGCTCGCCGCACAACACACCCGCGCTGTACAGTCTGATGACCCACGTCGACCTCGAACTCGGCGTCTACTACCCAAAGGGCGGCATCTACAATGTGGTCGAGGGGATCGCGGATCTCTCGCGCGACCTCGGCGTCCGCTTCTCGACCGGCGAGGCAGTCGAGTGGATCGACCGCGCGGGAGAGGGGTTCCACCTCGAGACCGAGTCGCGGACGCTCTCGCCCGACATTGTGGTCTGTAACGCAAACCCCGCCCATGTCGAACAAGACTTGCTCCCACCGGCAGGTCGGCGCTACGGCGAAGACTACTGGGACTCGCGCACCTACGCGCCGTCGGCGTACATGCTCTATTTAGGGGTCAGTGGGTCGGTTGACCCGCTCAAACACCACACGCTCGTTCTACCCGAGGACTGGGACCCACATTTCGCGAGCATCTTCGACGACCCGCAGTGGCCCGACGATCCCGCCTATTATGTTAACGTTCCGTCGCTCACGGACGACGCGGTCGCGCCCGAGGGCTACGAGGCGGTCATCGTCTTAGTGCCGGTCGCGCCCGGTCTCACCGACGACGGGGCGGCGCGAGAGCAGTTCCGCGACCGAGTGCTCGCTGACCTCGCAGAGTACACCGGCGTCGACCTACGTGACCGGATCGTCGTCGAGCGTGAAGCCTCGGTATCGACGTTCGCAGAGCAGTTCGGCGCGCCAAAGGGGACCGCCCTCGGCCTCGCCCACACCCTCCGTCAGACTGGGCCGCTCCGACCGGTTCGGCGCGGCGGCTTCGAGGGAATCTATTATACAGGATCGTTTACCGGGCCTGGCATCGGCGTCCCGATGACGCTGGTGAGCGGTGAACAGACGGCAGACGCGGTGGTCGCGGACGTGCGTGCTGACGAGGCTGACGGACCGCTCAAGCGTCTCGTGGCGACGATCGGGCGCTAGATCTCGGGACGGGCGACTTCGCGATCAGTCTCTTCGTCCTCGATGTCGTAGGGGTACTCCCCGGTGACACAGCCGGTACAGAGGCTCGACTCCCCGGCATCGAGGGCGTCCGCGACCGCGTCGAGCGAGAGATACGCGAGACTGTCGGCGCTAATCTCCTCACGGACCTCCTCAACGCTCCGGTCGGCGGCGATGAGTTCGTCGCGCGAGGCCATGTCGATCCCCATGTAACAGGGCGCTCGTATCGGCGGCGCACCGATACGGACGTGAACCTCGTCGGCGCCGGCGTCGCGCAGGAGCTCGACCAGTTGTGTCGAGGTGGTGCCCCGGACGACGCTGTCGTCGACGAGTGTCACCCGCCTACCCTCGACTGTCGAGCGGATGGGGTTTAGCTTTAGTCGGACTGCACGCTCGCGTTCGTCCTGTGTCGGCATGATGAACGTCCGACCGACGTAGCGGTTCTTCATTAGCCCCTCCGCGAACTCAACGTCAGCGTCCTCTTCGCCGGCAGCCTCGGCGTAGCCCGAGGCGAACGCTCGTCCGGAGTCGGGGACGGGCATCACCACGTCAGCGGGCACACCGCTCTCCTGCCAGAGCGCGCGCCCGAGAGCACGGCGGACCTCGTAGACCAGCGAGCCGTCGATCACCGAGTCGGGCCGGGCGAAGTAGACGTGTTCGAAGAAGCAGTGAGCCGGTTTAGGCTCCTCGACGAGGCGGTAGGAGTCGAAGCCACCTCCTTCCGGATCGAGAACGACGAGTTCGCCCGGGCGTACGTCTCGAACGAGCTTCCCGTCAAGGGCGTCGATGGCGGCGGATTCGCTCGCAACCACGTAGCCGTCGTCGAGCTTCCCGATACAGAGCGGGCGGTTACCGAGGGGGTCGCGCAGGCCCAGAACCGTCTCGTCATGCATGATGGCCAGCGAGTACGACCCGTGGACCCGACTCATCGTCCGTTTGACCGCACGCACGAGGTCGGCGTCGAGCAGGTTGCGCGCGAGTTCGTGGGCGATCACCTCGGTGTCGCCGTCGGAGGTGAACGCGTGGCCCGCCGCCTCAAGCTCCGTGCGGAGTTCGTCGGTGTTGACGAGGTTTCCGTTGTGCGCGAGTCCGAGTGACCCAGATTTGAATGAGACGGCAAACGGCTGGGCACAGCAGGTGTTAAGCCCGCCTGAGGTTGGGTAGCGAACGTGACCGATGCCGGCCGCCCCCCGAAGATCCTCGAGTGCAGCCTCGTCGATTGCATCACCGACGAGCCCACGCTCCACGTGGCTGTGCTGTTGAAACCCGTCGTGGGTTGCGATGCCCGCCGACTCCTGCCCGCGGTGCTGGAGCGCGTACATGGCGTAGTAGATCGGCCGCGCAACGTCGCGATCTGCCAGCGAGACCCCGACGACTCCACATTTCTCCGTCGCCCCCGTCGGTGACTCGGCCCGATCAGGCATAGCTCGCGGTCCGGGCGCACGGGGGAAAAACCCTCGTGGTCGTGCCACAGTCGCCGGTTCCGAGCCTGCGTCGATCCACAACTGTGGATCGTTTCGGGTGGACCACGACCCCGTCGTTCGGCCGTATGGCGTGGCTGTTGCTCACGGGCTAAGATCGGAAGAACGAGCGGAGCTACTCGCCGGCTTTCGTCTGCCACTCGTAGCTCCGGCGCTTCGCAGAGTCGCCGAACCCACACGATGCACAGACGCTCTTTTTTACGTGATATGACTTCTCGCCACAGCGACGACACTTGACGTGTGTCGTCGTGTTCTTTTTCCCCTGACTCGGGGTCCCGGCTCCCGTCATGTTTCTATCGAGACGACGTTATCGCCTCGGATAATCGTTGTGTCTTGGACGAGGTGGACGTCGCGATCGGCCTCCGCCCCTTCCCCATCTGCCGGGTCGAGTACTACGTTCATGTGCTGGTCGTAGCCGTCGAGGCGACCGTGGAATGTGCGGCCGTCTTTCAGTTCGACGGTGACAGGCGTCTTCAGCGACGCCTCGAGGGCGTCCAGCGGTCGGTCGCTCACAGCTATATTCCTGCGAGCGCTGTGTTTAAGTTTACCGAACACAGCCCCGACCGACCCGGGTATTTTTAATATCGGGGCATCGAAGCGTCTCGCACCGAGACGCCCGCGGGCACGTGTGTCGACGCAAACACACAGCGGGGACACGAACACGGAGAGGACCGCCGGGAGACTGGCACGCGGCTTTCGCCCCCCTCGCCACGAACGTGGCGTTTCACGCAACTATGGAAATAGAGATCGCGACGATCGGCGGCTATGAAGAGGTTGGACGACAGATGACAGCGATTCGTGCAGGAGACGACATCGTCGTCTTCGACATGGGTCTGAACCTCTCGCAAGTACTGATTCACGACAACATCGAGACCGAACGGATGCACAGCCTCGACCTGATCGACATGGGCGCTATCCCCGACGACCGGGTGATGAGCGATCTGGAGGGTGACGTGCGGGCCATCGTGCCAACACACGGTCACCTTGACCACATCGGGGCTATCTCGAAACTGGCCCACCGGTACGACGCACCGGTCGTGGCGACACCGTTCACGATCGAACTGGTCAAACAGCAGATCGATTCCGAGAACAAGTTCCAGGTGGAGAACGATCTTGTCAAGATGGATGCGGGCAGTCAGATGGATATCGGTGAGCGCTGCTCGCTTGAGTTCGTCAACGTCACACACTCCATCATCGACGCCATCAACCCGGTGCTCCACACACCGGAGGGTGCGGTCGTCTACGGCCTCGATAAGCGGATGGATCACTCGCCGGTCATCGGCGACCCCATCGACATGGATCGATTCCGCGAGATCGGGCGCGAAGGTGAGGGCGTCCTCGCGTACATCGAGGACTGCACGAACGCAGGCCGCAAGGGTCGCACTCCCTCCGAATCCGTCGCGCGCGAGCATCTTCACGACGTCATCAAGAGCATCGAGGACTACTCAGGTGGTATCGTCGCCACGACGTTCTCGAGCCATATCGCTCGGGTCAAGAGCCTCGTCGAATTTGCGCGGGAGATTGGCCGTCAGCCGGTTCTGCTCGGGCGCTCGATGGAGAAATACTCGGGCACGGCCGAGCGCCTGAACTTCGTCGACTTCCCAGACGACCTTGGGATGTACGGCCACCGCAAGTCCGTCGACCGCGCGTTCAAACGTATCATGAAGGAGGGGAAGGGTAACTTCCTCCCGGTCGTCACCGGCCACCAGGGTGAACCGCGTGCAATGCTCACCCGGATGGGTCGCGGCGAGACGCCGTACGAGCTGGACGACGGCGACAAAGTGCTGTTCTCGGCGCGGGTCATCCCAGAGCCGACGAACGAGGGCCAACGCTACCAGTCTGAGCGGCTCCTGAAGATGCAGGGTGCGCGCATCTACGACGACATCCACGTCTCCGGGCATCTTCGTGAGGAGGGCCACTACCAGATGCTGGACGCACTCCAGCCACGGCACATCATCCCGGCCCACCAGGATCTCAAAGGGTTCGCGCCGTATGTGGACCTCGCCGAGGGCATGGGCTACGCGCTTGGGCGTGACATCCACGTCACGCGTAACGGGAACATGATCCAGCTGGTGGAGTAGATGAGCAACGGCGAGCGTGAGCGTGAGGCGCGGGTGCTGGAGGCGGTTCGCGAGCGCCGCGAGCAGGTCAACGCTGCCGTGGAGCAGGACCTTCCGCCCGCGGAGCCGGAGCGGCTCTATGCCGCATCGCGGCATCTTATCGAGGCCGGTGGCAAGCGCCTGCGGCCAGCGCTCGTACTTCTCGTCGCCGAGGCGCTCGGGGGCGAGTCAGACGACTACTACGCGTTCCCGGGCCTCGACGGGGACGAGGTCGACGTGATGACCGCCGCGGTCGGCGTCGAACTCATCCACACGTTCACGCTCGCCCACGACGACATCATGGACGAGGACGACATGCGTCGGGGCGAACGCGCCGTCCACCGAGAGTACGACCTCTCGACCGCGATTCTCGCGGGCGACACACTGTTCGCGAAGGGGTTCGACCTCCTCACCCGCACCGGCGCGAAGCCGGAGCGACAGCTCACGGCAATCCGTCGTCTCGCCGAGACCTGTACCCGTATCTGTGAGGGGCAAGAGCTCGATGTGGAGTTCGAGTTCGCAGACCAAGTGTTGCCAGAGGAGTATATGCGAATGGTCGAACTCAAGACAGCGGTGCTGTACGGCGCCGCGGCGGCGATCCCCGCTGTCCTCCTCGGTGCCGACGAGGAGACGGTCGACGCGCTCTATCAGTACGGCGTCGAGTCGGGCACGGCATTCCAGATTCACGACGACGTCCTCGACCTGACCGTCCCGTCCGAAGAGCTTGGCAAGCGCCGCGGCTCCGACCTGCTAGAGGGCAAACGGACGATCATCACGCTCCACGCCCGCCAGCACGGCGTCGCGGTGGACGAACTCCTCGACGACGAGCCGGCAGAGGCTGACATAGACGCTGCCGTCGACAGGCTCCACGCTGCAGGGAGCATCGAGTACGCGCGCGAACGCGCCGAGGAGCTCACCATGTCGAGCAAGGAACGCCTCGACGTCCTGCCCGAGAGCGAGACGCGGGCGTTACTTGCAGATCTCGCTGACTACCTGATCCACAGACGGCACTGAGGGCGTGGGGGCCGATTGGCAGGGGTGCTGAACTCCCGCGAGCACCTACCGATGCAGGCGCCGGTGACGAAGTCAGGGCGCACGGACCGGAGCGACGCCCGCCATCTCACGGGTTACAGGTTATCGTGTTCGCCGCGCCACCCTCTGGTCCACTCACCTTGTTCGTCCACACGTCACGTACTCCGCGGTAGTTTTCACCCGTCGCCCGAACGCTCGTTCATGGACGACGACCTGCGCGAGCGCGTGGAGCGAGCGGCGGAGGTCCACGCGCTCGCCAACGCCGTCGAGTATGAGAGCGACGCCCAGACCGGCGCAGTTATCGGACCGCTGATGGGCGAGAACCCCGACTTCCGCGAACACGGCGACGAGGTCCCTGACGTCGTCGGGGGTGTCGTGGCCCGGGTGAACGACCTCTCGCCTGCCGAGCGGCGCGACCGCCTCGCGGACGTCGCGCCGGAACGCCTCGCAGATATAGAGGCCGACGACGATGTGGAGGAGGGCCCGACACTTCCCGACCTCCCAAACGTCTCGCAGGGTGAAGTGGCCATGCGCGTCGCGCCCAACCCGAACGGCCCGTGGCATATCGGCCACGCGCGGATGGCCGCGGTCATCGGAATGTACAAAGAGCGCTACAACGGTCAATTTGTCTGCCGATTCGACGACACCGACCCCAGCACGAAGCGGCCGGAGCTCGACGCCTACGACGCCATCCTCGACGCCATCGGCTACCTCGGCTTCGAACCAGACTCGGTTATCAAGGCGAGCGACCGGCTCGAAACCTACTACGACCACGCCCGGGCTCTGACTGACGCTGGAGGCGCCTACACCTGCTCCTGTCCGCAAGGGGAGTTCTCCAAGCTGAAGAACGCGGGCGACGCGTGTCCACACCGCGACAAGGACGCCGCGCGCGTCCACGAGGAGTTCGAGGCGATGGTCGCCGGTGAGTACAATGAGGGTGAGATGGTACTTCGGGTCCGGACAGATATTGAGCACCCGAACCCCGCGCTTCGGGACTGGGTCGCCTTTCGGATGATCGACCGTCCACACCCACGTCCGAAGGCAGCCGACTACCGCTGTTGGCCGATGCTCGACTTTCAGTCCGGGGTGGACGACCACCTCACAGGTGTCACCCACATCGTTCGGGGTATCGACCTACAGGACTCGGCGAAGCGCCAGCGGTTCGTCTACGATTACTTCGATTGGGAGTATCCCGAGGTTGTCCACTGGGGGCACGTCAACATCGACGAGTTCGACGCGCCGCTCTCCACTTCGACGCTGTCAGAGATGGTCGCCGACGGCCAGCTGGACGGCTGGGACGACCCGCGCGCGCCGACGCTCGCGGCGCTCGAGCGCCGGGGAGTTCGCGGCGAGGCCGTGGTCGCGGCGATGGTAGAACTCGGCACCTCAACGTCTGACGTCGAACTGTCGATGTCGACAATCTACGCCCGAAACCGTGAACTGGTCGACAACGACGCCGACCGTCGCTTTCTCGTCCGGGACGGCGAGCAGCTTGCGGTGACCGACGCCCCCGACGCGGGCCAGCCGCCGGTCCACCCCGATCATGAGGAGCGAGGCCGGCGCGACGTGCCCGTCGGTGACGCCGTCCTCCTCGAACGCGGGGACGTACCGGTGGCGGGCGAGCGGGTGTGGCTGAAAGGGTTGGGCTGTCTCAGGCGCGAGGACGGCACCCTGCGCTATCTCGATGACGATATTGTGGCCGTGCGCGAGGAGAACGTCCCCGTGATCCACTGGGTCCCGGCCGAGGCGGCCGTCGACGTTCGTCTTCGGACGCCGGACGGAGACGTGTCGGCCCGGGCAGAACCGGGGCTCGTCGACGAGGGCGTTGACGAGATGGTCCAGTTCGAGCGGGTCGGGTTCGCGCGTGTCGACACGCCGGCGCCCAACGGCGTTGCGTACTTCGCGCACAGGTAGCCTCCATCGACGTCGTCGACCCTGAGACACCCTATTTGACTCAGTCTGTGAACGCCCGACCGAATTCGTTTTGCACGCGGTGAACTATCTCAAGACGTGTCCCTCCCACTGACGTTGCCTGTGGTTTGCGCAACCGGCGCGGGCGCAACGGCGCTCGACGCGCTTGATGACGCCCTGGTGAGCGCCGGTGTCGGCGACTTCAATCTCATCGAGTACTCGTCGGTTTTGCCCGTGGGCGCATCCGTCGAGCGCCACGAGCGATTCCCGGCCGACCGCTACCCCGTCGGCGCGCCAGTTGGCGCCGTGATGGCATCGGCGACAGCAACGGACGCGCCGGTCGCGGCCGCGGTCGGATGGACCCGCGCAGAGGAGGGTGGGATCTTCTTCGAAGCCGGAGGCGCCGACCCCGATGTTGTCGAGCGTGAGGTCCGGGCCGGCCTCACCGGTGCGCGCGCCCGCCGGAACTGGGCGTGGCACGGCAACGAGAGCGTTGTCCTCACCGATCGGCGCTCGCCAGCGGGGAACGAAGGCGCTGTAGCGGCTGTCGTCGTCGCGGTCCATGGCCGGCTTGACTGATGGGCGGGCGAACGGCCTTTAGCCCCGCGCGCCGATCATATCATATGGGAATCGACCCCGACTTTGAGCGCGACCGAGAGGTGGTCGCGGACCACGACGGCCACGACGTCTGGGGCCCGGTAGAGGAACCGGAGCGTCTCGGCGTTCACGGCACCCACGTCGCCGTCGATTTCGATGTCTGTCTCGGTGACGGCGCTTGCCTGCGAGACTGCCCAGTCGACGTCTTCGACTGGGTGGAGACGCCAGATCACCCCGTCAGTGAGCTCAAAGCCGACCCCGCTCGCGAGGACTCCTGTATCGACTGTATGCTCTGTGTCGATGTCTGCCCCGTCGACGCCATCGACGTGGACGCCAGCCGAGCCGCCAGACGCGACGACTGACGGCGCGGGCGCAGTAACGGCTAACTGTTCAGCGATAGCGGTCGGCCTCGCGTTCGGCGGCGGTGCTGCCGTAGCGGTCGACAAGCGGGTGGTAGGCGTCGCCGAACGCCCGCATCGCCGCTCGCTCTGAGGCGTATCCCAGGTCGGCGGCGACGGTCGTCCACGGCCGGCGCTGGAGCGTCTTCGCGACCAGCAGGCGCTCTTCCTCAGCGGTCAGCCCCGACCCACCCTCGATGAGCGCCGCGAGTGCCAGCCGTGAGAACGCGCTCGGGGCGGTGTCGTACAGCCCCGGCCCGAACGCGGCGGCGGCGACAACTCGCCACTCGTGCGCGGAGAGCTCCGGGTCAGCGGGACCCTCTGCGGCCCGTAACGCCAGCCGTGCGATCTCAGTGTCGAGGTCGCTAAGAGCGTCCGAGAGAACGGCCGGGGCACGCTTGACGAACCAGCCGCCGTGTCGCGCGGCTAGCTCCTCGCCCGCCTCACCCGTCTGCCGGAGCATCACCGCGGAGTGTTCGCCCGACCGGGCGTTACGTGTCGTTGACAGGTGGACGGTCCGGTAGCCGTTCGCTGTCCAGAACCGCACGAGCCGTGGTGTCACACCGTAGCCAACGCCTAGCCAGTCCACCTCAGACCCGACCTCCGTCTCCACGGCGTCGAGAAGCGCGGATCCCAGCCCCCGGGACCGGACCGCGTTGTGGACGGCAATTCGCAGGATTCGGTCGCCGACCGAACTGCCTGCCGCCACGTCTCGTAGTTGGGAGGTCAACACGTCGGGGATCATGTTTCCCTCTATCCGGTCACCTTCGTAGGCGCGGCGGCGGGTGCCGGCGTCAAGGCCACCCTCGCGAGCCAGCAGCGTAACCGCCACAACGCGGTCGTCGTGGGCGAGCGCGCGAACCCGGACGTTCGGTGCGTTGAGCAGCCGCGCGAGGTCGTCTGGCTCGGTCAGGTAGTGTGCGAGCGCGAGGAGGCCGAACACCTCGCGCAGGCGGGCCTCGTCGTTGACTAGCGCCGCGGGCGACAGCTGCTCGTAGTCGACCGTCTCGGGCGTTGCCTCTGCCACCGCCTCGTCCACCGCCGGCCGAGCGTCGAGAAGCAGGGCGTCGAACGCCCACGCCTCCACCGGATCGTCGGGCGCGTGCCGGATCGGTTCCGATAGTTGGACCTCTTGCACCTCGTGCCGGCTCCCGGCGAGGTGGTCCCGGAACCGCACTGTGAATCCACGGCCCGCGCCCTCGTAGCCCCTGACGGTCGTCACGTACGCGACGGCTGGCGCGGCGAGTGTCACCGTGAGTCGCTCCACCGGCAGGCCCGCGGCCTCGTCGACTATCATCACGTCGGCAGCGGCACAGACCGCCTCGTCGAGGTCCGCGGACGCGACGAACTGGACCTGTCCGCCACTCGTCGTCCGGAGGTCGGTCGTCTGTCCGTCGCCCGCCGTTGCGGCTCCGACAGCGTCGTCGCTCTTCGTCGCCACCAGGCTCTCTGCTGCCAGCACCGCTCTGGCCCGCTCGAACAGCGCTCCGACCCCCCGGCGCGACGGTGCGGTCACGACCACCTCGCGACCGTCCGCGGCGAGCGACGCCGCTGCCAGTCCGGCCGCTGCCGACTTCCCGCGCCCCCTGTCTGCCTTGACGACAGCAACACCGCCGTTTGCGAGCGTCTCAAGTGTCCTGACCGCGCGGTGCTGGTCCTTCGTCAGACAGGTCTTATAGGCGACGTCTGGGAAGGGTGCGCCGGCCGGCGGTCCGGGCACGCGTTGGCGAGCCGGCGGGTTGCCCGCCCCGGTGCGGCCGTCGATGGCGAGGGTTACGCCGCCGTACTCTGTGGTGCTCTCGCCGGTCTGCGTCCCGACGTCGAGTACCGAGACGCCCGGATGGGCGCGGAGCGTTCGCACTAGCCGTCGCCGGAACCGTCCCGTGACTGCCGAAATGTCGGCGGGCGGGGCGGCCAGGCCCTCGTCGAACCGGCTCCGGCGTCGGGGCCAGTCTGCGAGCGGCGGTGTCACGAGGACGAGGAGGCCGCCGCCCCGAACCGCGCCGACAACCTGTCCAAGATGGTTTGGCGAGAAGCCGGCGTGACAGTCGAGAACGACGATGTCGCGGGTCGTGCCAAGTAGGTCGGCGGCCTGGTCGGGGGCGACCCGTTCGTGGGCGGTCTCGACGGGACGCTCGCGTGTCGTGACGACGGTCACGTCGTCGGCGTCGTCGACGACGGCGTCAAGAGCGGCGCTGGCGGCGGCCAGTCCCGGGTCGCGTTCGCCGGCGAGGGTGAGGAGACGGCGCTGGTCGGTCCGGCGGGCCTCGTCTCTGAGCGCGCGGGTGTGGGTCCTGACCATAGCTGGGTTGTCTCGGCGGTGCCTGAAGGGGTTTCCCCCGTGTCCGGTCGGCTGTCTGTCCTGACCCGTGTGCCGACCTGACACAGCCCCGCGGGTTTGGACACCCTTTTGTAAGCCGGGTCGCTACGCAGGGCTACGACCACTTGGCGGTCGATGACGGCCGTCGTCGTCAGGGATCGGTGACCGGCGACGGACGCGAGCCGCCGCGTGGGATATTCCAACCATGTCAGTTTACGTCGACTACGACACACCCGCGGATCTCGCCGAGGACGCCGTCGAGGCGCTTGAAATCGCGAGAGATACCGGAACAGTACGAAAAGGAACGAACGAGACGACAAAGGCCATCGAGCGCGGCAATGCCTCTCTCGTCCTTGTCGCCGAGGACGTCACGCCCGAGGAGATCGTGATGCATCTCCCGGAACTCGCAGACGAGAAAGGTATCCCGTACGCCTTTGTCGAGACGCAGGACGAGATCGGTGTTGCCGCTGGACTGGAGGTCGGCTCTGCCGCCGCCGCAATCGTTGACGCCGGCGAAGCCAAAGATCAGGTTGAGGACGTCGGCTCGAAGGTCGAGGAGCTCAGGTAGATGTCCGGCGCAGAGGGAGAGAGCGACTCCACGGCGGCCGAGGTCATCGAGATTGTCGGCAAGACCGGGATGCACGGCGAGGCGATGCAGGTCAAATGTCGTATTCAGGACGGTGGCAACCAGGGTCGGATCATCACGCGAAACGTTCTTGGGCCGGTGCGCGAGGGCGACGTGCTCCAGTTGCGCGAGACCCAGCGTGACGCCGATTCGATCGGGGGACGGTAGGATGCCTCAGTCCCGATCCTGTGACTACTGCGACGGTCAGATAGAGCCCGGCACGGGGACGATGTTCGTCCACACCAACGGGGCAGTCGTCCACTACTGCTCCTCGAAGTGCGAGGCCAACGCGGACCTCGGGCGGGAGTCTCGTGACGTTGAGTGGGCAGGTGAACGCGAGTGAGCAGCCGCGAGCGCACCTTTGTGATGGTCAAGCCAGACGGCGTCCAGCGTGGACTCGTTGGCGACATCGTTGACCGGTTCGAGACTCGGGGGCTGACGCTCGTCGGCGCGAAGTTTACGCAGATCGACGATGACCTCGCTGCCGAACACTATGCCGAACACGAAGACAAGCCCTTCTTCGACGACCTGACTACCTTCATCACGAGCGGTCCTGTCTTCGCGATGGTTTGGCAAGGGCAGGACGCGATCCGGCAGGTCCGTCGCATGATGGGCGAGACCGACCCTGCGGACTCCGCTCCCGGCACCATCCGTGGCGACTTCGGCCTTGACCTCGGGCGGAACGTCATCCACGGCTCTGACCACGAGGACGAAGGCTCCGCGGAGCGAGAAATCGGCCTGTTCTTTGATGAGGACGAACTCGTCGACTGGGAACAGGTCAACGAGGACTGGCTGTACGAGTAGGACAGACTCGCAGCCGGACGACTCTTCCCGAGAGCTACCGCCCCGGCCTCTACAAGATTAGTGACGGGGACGGGGACAGGCATATTTCCCGCATACTCCAACAGTTTCGTCGAACGGCTGAGTTCCGTCCAGCAGTGAGACGCTCGGCGTCGTAGACTGTCGCATTCCCGGCGTCTGGTGGTCAACTCCCACCAGGGCGCTCTTGGCCGGCACACGGACGTAGTGGTCTCTCTGATACAACGGCGTGAGTCGACCGTCGACTCAGTCTGCAGCCGGTATCGGGGCGTCAAGATCGATCCGACCCGCGTCAAGATCGGCCTCAACGTTCCGAGTGGCAGTCACGAGGTTCTCTACCTTCTTGTAGGCGGCCTCGCGGGGCAGGAGCTTCAGCCCGCAGTCGGGCGAGACGGTGAGACGCTCCGGTGGGACGACGCGGAGGCCCTGTCGGATGTTGTGTTCGATGCGTTGGACCGACTCGACCTCGGCGTCGTGAGCGTCGACCACGCCCAACGCGAGGTCGGTGGTGAACTCCGGCGACTCGAACACGGTGACCTGCTCGTAGTCGTCGTTACACAGTTCGAGATCTATCTCGTCGACCGGGTAGTCGAGTACCTCGGGATAGATCCGGGAGTAGTCGCCGTAACAGACGTGGAGGCCGATCCGGACGTCCTCGTCGATACCGGAGACGATGCGATCGAGACACTCGCCGACGAGCGCGTGATCGTCGGGTGTCGTCGCGAGCGCCGGTTCATCGATCTGGATGTATCGCGCGCCAGCATCAACCAGCGACTCGACCTCCTCGTTCACGAGGTCGGCGAGGTCGAGAGCCAGCGCATGCTCGTCGTCGTACACCTCGTCGAACGACCACGACGCGAGAGTGTAGGGGCCAGTGATCGGCACCTTTACCGGCTTTGTGGCGACCGAGGCGGTAAATTCGAACTCGTCGACGAGCCAGGACTCCTCGTAGCCGACCTCGCTGACGACAGAGGGCTTGTCGAAGTAGTTGTGCCCCCAGACCTTCACCGGGCCGTTGAATTCGTAGCCGCCGATCCGGTGGGCGAAGAACTCGACCATCTCCTCGCGGCGCATCTCGCCGTCGACAACAGTGTCCAGCCCCATGCGCTGGTGCTCTTTGGTTATCAGGCGCGCAGCGTCGTCTTTCGCTTCGGTCCACGAGTCCTCGGCCAGGTCATCGTCCTCGTACAGGTCGCGGGCGCGGTCATGCCACTTCGGCTTCGGGTACGACCCGACGACCGTCGTGAGTAGAAAATGGTCGTTCGGGTGATCCTCGGGCCGGAACTGCGCGCGGTTGTCGGCGGGGCGGCTCATGCGGCCACCTCCTCTTCCTCGCCCGTGCCACTGGCGGCTGCAGCGAGCGTCGAGAGCTTCTCACGGTATGGACCGACGGGTAGGTAGAACAGCTCCGTGTTCGACGTCAGATAGACGGTGTCGAACGCCTGTGAGGGGACGCGGTCTTCGAACCAGTCGACGCGCTCAGTGACCGTCTCGGGCGCTTCAACCCGTGTGTTCTGACCGTCGACGAGTCCGAGCGCCACACTTGATTTCGTCCCGTACTCGTTGACGTTGTAGAGCGTATCCTCGCGGTCGTGAAGCAGGTCGAATCCGAACGCATCGACGTTGGCGTCCATCAGGTGCGCGTAGGTCTTCTCGTCGTGGGCACCCCAGTACGAGTGGACAATCACGTCGGCGTCGGTCGCGCCGGCAACCGTGTCGACGGCGTCCGCAAGTCGCTCGGTGACGTCCTCCTCTGGTGTCGTCGTCACGAGCGAGGGGTCAAGCAAGAACAGCGTCTCGTGGGCCGGGAACTGCTTGACCTCGCCCGCGAGAAACTCGGCGACGCCCGCGAGCAGTTCGGCGTCGTCACCGTAGTGCTCGTCGTTTGCGAGCTCCGCGAGCGAGTACGGTCCCGGGAGGACGGCCTGAAGCGGTGTCTCTGTCAGTTCGGCGGCCTGCTCCAGCTCCTGGGCCACGTCACCCGTTGGCTGCAGGTCGTTGACGATCCGGCTGTCGCGGTAGAAATTGTTGTTGTCGTAGTACCGAACGATTCCACCCGTCTCGACGGCGTCACTCACGGCGAGTGGATGTGCAAGCAGGTCGTCCCACCGCAGTTGCCCCTCGACGGCGCGGTCCAGTCCGGTGTCGTCTTGATCGGCCACCACCGCCGTCCGCGCGCGGTCATATACGGCCGCTATCTCCTCGTCCTCGGACCCATCGATCAGATCTGACCGCTGGTGGCCCTTGAGGTCGGTTAGCTCCTCTTTTGCCTGGTTCGGCTGGGGGTACAGCCCCGGCGTCGTCGCAACGCGCTCACTCATCTATTGGTAAATCGTATGCAGGAGGTTAATTAGTTTCGGAACCCTGATTCACACTGGTTATTCGAGCGCGAGATCAAAAACGACCAGTCGCTCGTAGGGAAATTGCTCTTCACGGACTATCTCGGCAATTAAACCGTTTGTGGCGGCATGCGCCCGGACCTCGTCGAGGCCGGTCAGTGTCGAAACGAGGAGCAGTGCGTGCCCGCCTGGAGCGAGGACGCGCCCCACGTCGTCGAGAAAAGGGTCGACGACTCGCCGACCCTCCGGACCGCCCGAGAGCGCCGCCTCCATCGGGTCGTCCCACTCGGCCTCGGGCGGTGTCGGGAGATACGGCGGGTTACAGAGGACAACGTCGACGGCAGCGTCGGCGACGGGGTCGAGCAAGTTCGCGCAAACCACCTCGACCCCACGGCTGGCCGCCTTGGCGCAGGCTTCGAGCGTAAGGTCGTCGCCAGCAACGCGCGCGCCGGTCTCGGCGGCAACCCGGTTCGCGACCCACCCGGAGCCGACACCGACTTCGAAGACAACGTCGTCGGTCCCGACTTGGTTGACCGCTGCCCCGGCGAGAAGCGCCGAGTCGGCCGCCGGCGCGTAAACCGTGGGCGTCTCCCGGCGGTCCGCGAGCGCCGGCCGGTCGGTCACGAGGTCTCCGTGCCCCCGGAGCCGTCCGTAGCAGGGATGCCACCGACCGTCCCGTCGCCCGCCTCGGCAACCACCTCACCCTCGCGCCGAGAGACGGTGCGCTGCGGGAATGGAATCTCGATACCCTCACGGTCGAACGCCTCGTAGACGGCGTCGACGATCGCGGTTCGCGCGCGGCACATCTTGCGGACGCTTGGGTCGTCGACCCACGCCCGTACCCCGAGAAGGACGGCGCTGTCGCCAAAGCCTTTGATTACGGCCTCTGGGCTGGCGGCCGTCGAGACGATTGAGAGGTCGTCGACCGCCGCCACGGCGATTTTGGCGGCTCGGTTCGGTCTGACGCTGTAGTCGACGCCGACCTCAACTTCGATCCGGAGCCGGCCTTTCTGGGTGCGGTTGAGGATGGGCTGGCTCGACACCGTATCGTTCGGGATCATTACGTATTCGCCGTCGAACGTTTGGAGACACGTGTTGACGATCGTTATCCGGGTGACGATCCCCTCGTTGTCGCCAACCTCGACCCAATCGCCGATCTCGAACGGCTTGGAGAACATCAGCACGAATCCGGCGATCACTGCGCTTAGGGTCTGTCGGGCGGCCATCCCGACGACGATACCGAGAAAGCCAGCCCCGACCAGGAGACTCCCGATGTTGTCGGTGAACAGCGTCACGACCGTCAGGCCGACGATGGTGTAGAGCGTCACCTGCGTCAGCCGGTAGACGATCTCGCGCTGGTGGTCACTGATCTGCGCGCGGGTGCCGGCGAGCTCCTCTATCACCCGCCCAATAAAGCTCGTGAACGAGTACGCCGCGCCGAGGAGGACCGTCGAAAGTACGATCTCGCCGCCGAGCGATCCCAGTTTGAGTTCCCGGTAAGCCGACGCAAGCGGGTCGAAAAGCCCCCAAACCCCGATTAGAGCAACGACACCGAGACTGCTCAGCACGGTGACGACCCCCGAGACGGCGACACGGGTCCGCGACCCCTGTCCTGACCTGCTCCGGTCGCTCGTGAACCACAGTCTCGCGAGATACCGGATGCTGACAACAACTGTGATGACGGCGACAGTGATCAGTATCTCACCCGCCCCGTCCCCGACCGCGCGGTTGAGCGCTTCCAGCCACCCGACGGGGTCGATCACGGTGTCGCCTCCCGCTCTGCCGTCTCTGCCAGCGCCGCGAGTGCCGCAAAGTCGGCTGGCGAGAGGTCGCCCGCCCGGACCGAGAGCAGACGCTCGTCTGCGGCCTCGACGACCGCCTCAGGATCTGAGAGCCCGCTCACGTGGGCTGTGTTTCGGATCGCGTTCCGCACGGTCTTGCGCCGCTGTGTGAAGACTGCCTTGACGAACAGGAGAAAGAACTCCTCGTCGTCGACCTCGTAGGCCGGGTCACGCGGGGTGAGCCGGACGACCGCGCTCTCGACCGCCGGCTGGGGGTCGAACGCCTCCTTCGGGACGCGCTCGACTATCTCGGCGTCTGCGTAGTGACCGGCTGTCACCGAGAGTCGGCCATACTCACTCGTTCCCGGGTCGGCGACCATCCGCTCCGCGAACTCGTACTGGTAGGTCAGAATCGCGGGCCGCGCCCGCGGAAGTAGGCGGAAAGTGATCGGCGAGGAAGCGCCGTATGGCAGGTTCGAGACACAGGCGGTGTAGTCAGGCAGGTCGACCGCGGTCGCGTCGCCCTCGACGACGGTCAGGCGCCCACTGTCGACCGCATCGATAAATTCCTCGCGGAGAAACGCCGCAAGTGTGGGATCACGCTCTATCACTGTCACCCGGCCCTCGGTCGCGGCCAGCAGGCGGTCGGTCAGCGCGCCGGTACCGCCGCCGACCTCGAGCAGGTGCGAGCGGTCGGCGTCGTCCGGCATGTACGTCGACAGCCGGTTGAGTACCCGGTTGTCAACGAGAAAATGCTGGTCGCGGTTCGGGTCACCGACTACTCCAGCACGGCGCCGGAGCCGGTCTGGGTCGCGGTCGCCAGTCATTCGTCTGTTCGCCCCGGGCGCACGAACAGGCGGTATTTTAGATCATCGTCACTGAACTCGGAGAGGATCCGGTCGACCAGCACCTCTCGCGGGCCGTAGAGCCCGGAGACCCGCTGCTTGACGTCTTCGAAGCTCTCGAACCGCCCGCGCTTGCGGGCGTCGAGTATGTTGTTCCGAATCTTGTCGCCAACGCCGGGGAGGAGGTCGAGCTGGTGGAGGCGCAGGGAGATTGGGTCGGCCTCGGTGTAGAAGTCGACGAACTCCTGCTCGTTCCGGTCAACTATCTCCTCGACGACGTACTCCATCTCGGAACGCGCGGCGTTCGTGAGGTCGTCGTAGCTCGTCTCACGGAACCGGTCAACTGCCTCGCGGCGCTCCGCCGGGCGGATGACCAGTCGGTCGCCGATGCTTTCGTCGGCGTCATCGGTGAATTCGACTATGTACAGCCGGAAGTTGTCCTCCCCAACAGCGTACCCGACCGCCGGCCGCTCGTATTGTGGCCTATCGTCGTCAGGATGGCCGTTGGGCAGGAGGTCGAGGACGACCGCAAGGCGGTCTTCCTCGTCGGTCGGGGAGTCGCTCATAGTTCACTGTAAGCGGAGACGTTACAAAACAAACACGGTCGATCTGGCCCCGCCCCGGGTCAGGCGTACTTTGCAACGACGTTGAGGACCTCGTCCAACTCATCGCCGTCAAGCGCGTAACGCTCTTTCGCGAAGACGGCCCGGAGTTCGTCGCGCGACTCCGGCAGGAGGTCCACTATCTTGTAGGCGGTCGCCTCGTCTATTTTCTCGAGTTCTCGGAGTCCTGCGACCAGTTCGCGCGACTCTTCGGGGTCGAGGACAGCAAAGCGGTTGACGTGTTCTATCGCACGGGCGAGTTCATATCGCATCTCGCGCTCCTCGTCCGCGGCTCGTTCCATTTCGACCTCGGAGAGGAGCTCCTTTGCCTCCGAGACGGTGAGATACTCCTCTTCGACCATCTCCTTGAATATCGTCATAGCGTGTGGTCCTGGGTCGAGATGGTGTGGCCGAGCGTCGATCTACGAGTCATACGTTGATACACACAGTACGAACAAGAGTATCTTTCGGAGCCACTCGTGCGCTCACGCTGCGGGGTCCTCTGTACCTGTTCTAAAGCGAGACCATGCCGACCGGCCTCGAAGAGCCAGTGCTTCGACGGGGCTCCGATGTCCCCCTTTACCTCTGACTCCGACGGTGTCGAGACAGGGTCGGACCGGCGGCGGTCGGTGCCGTCCTCGCGTCACAGTCGCTTGGCGCGTGGACGCCGGGGTTCGTACCGTGCCTACTCCTGGGTGCTGCCAGCCGCTCACGGAGACGCTCCTGACCGGTGGTCGGTTCGTTCGTCGGACGCTGAGCTGGCTCAGCATTTTCGAGGTGGAGCCCCCGACCTCAAGGAGCGAACCCCGTATGGGGTGAGCGAAGTAGGGTAGGGTAGTTTACTCGCTGTTCTGTGCCTTGAGGTGGGCCGCGTCCGTCAGGATCGTCTTTGTCTTGCCGCCGTCGACAATCTCGATCTTGAACGCGGAGCCCTGCTTCCCGACGACGGTGCCGGTGTGGCCGACGAAGCGCGGGTGGAACTGGCCCTTAGGCACGCTCGGGTCGAGGCGAAGGTGGACCTTTTGTCCCTCGTCGTACTCCTGAATCGCGCGCTGGGGCGGCGAGGACCCGCGGTCGCGCGGGTCGTTGGAGAGCTTCTTACGTGTCCCGTTGAGCGGGCCGTTGGAGCTGGGCATTATTGATCTGCTTACCGTGTTCGGCGATAAAAACAGTGCGGTACGGAGCCGACTACCTAAAACAGCGAGAGAGTCCCGCCGTTCACGACGGGCGTGAATCGAGTCGTAGCATGACACAACCGCAATCCGGGGTATCCTCGTGGACGCAATTCTCGCCTTCGAGAAGCAATCCTTTCCACGTCAGCCCACGCTGCTGTTTCAACTGTTTCAGTCGGTCGCACTGTGCCTCATCATCGAACTCGATTCGTATCTCTACCACAACATACACACAGAAACAACAATCCTATGTGTTACAATACTACAAAATGATGATGAAGCGTACCAACGAGTTCGTAGTCGTTCCACAGTCCAACGAGGACGAAGAGCTGCTACGCCGACTGTTGGACGCTTCTGCCGCACTCTGGAACGAGATCAACTACGAACGTCGACGGAACTACACCAATCCCGACGCCGACGTATGGAACATTGAGGAGTACCGTGGTCGGTACGGCGGGACACTCGGTGCGTCGACAGTTCAACAGATCGAACGCAAGAACCGGGAAGCGTGGAAGTCGTTTGTCAGCCTCAAAGAGAAATGCGAAGCCAACGGAAAGCCCAGTTACTGGGGCAACGAAGACGACGGACGCGAACTCCGCACGTCCATCCGCATCACGTCGGTCACTGTCGAGTGTGGCGGATACTCTCGGCTCGAAATTCTGGTCGGACAAGACCTGAAAGACGAGTATGGTCTTGAATACCGCGAACGGTTCAGACTCGAAGGTTAGGGCGAACCGAACTGGAAGCAGTACGACAAACAGGGTCGGTTGGAGTTGTACTACGACGAACACTCAGGCCAATTCAGAGCCTTTCAGCTATTCACTATCGACAGTCCTCGACTGGTACACCCATTGGCTTCGGAAGACGCCGCTCTGGATATCGGTGCAAACAACCTCGTTGCTTGTACAACAACGACCGGACAGCAGTACCTCTCCGAAGGCCGCAATCTATTCAAACGATCCCGCGAGACGGCACGTGAGATCGCCCGGTTACAGTCGTTGCTTGGAGACGGACAATACAGTTCGAAGCGTATTCGACGCCTGTACCGTCGGCGAACGCGACGACGCGACCACGCCCAAGATACCTTGGCGAGAGACCTGATCAAACGGCTGTACGACGAGGGCGTCGACACGGTGTACGTCGGGAATCTCACGGACGTACTCGGCACCCGCTGGTCAGTCGAGACGAACGCGAAGACGCACAACTTCTGGGCGTTTCGGGCGTTCGTGAAACGGCTGGCGTGTACTGCCGAGGAATACGGCATCACTGTCGAAGTTCGGTCGGAAGCATGGACCAGCCAAGAGTGCCCATAGTGTGAATCGACCGACAGAACCACACGCCACCGAGATACACTGACGTGTCCGTGTGGCTTCGAGGGGCACGCCGATCTCGTGGCGAGCGAGACGTTCCTGAAGCGCCAAACCGATGTAACAAGGCCGATGGCACGGCCCGTATGCCCCACGTGGGACGACCACACTTAGTCGGAGTTGCCACGCTCTCACCGTCCCAACGAGAAGCATACAAACCCGCAAGTTGCCTCCGTGGGTCGGTTAACGATACCCCCAGCGTGAGGGACCCTCGCCGTTTACGGCGAGGAGGATGTCATAGTCGGCCGACTTCCTGAACCGACACACTCTCGACGTCGTCGACCTCGGCGAACGCCTCTTCCACCGCCTCCGTCCCGCCCGTGTCGTCCGGGACGACGACGGAGAGCAGAAGCGCTACGAGGCCGAAGGCCACGTCGTCCGTGTCGGAGCCACGAATCTCGGCCCCCTCGGGGAGCGACTCGCCGAGTTGGTCCTTCAGGGCGTCCAAGTCTACGTCGGGACTCTGTGGCATTACTTTCATTGTTGCGGCGACGTCACCCATGCTACGGCCCCCGGAAGCCGCAGTCTGGGCACTCATAGAGGTTGCTCTGCTTCCGGCAGCGCTCACACCGGCTGATCTCCGTCCCGCAGTCGGGACAATCGAAGACCGCGGCGCTCATGCCCCGGATGTTGATCCCACAGGAGACACACTGGCGCTCCTGCCGGCTCTCGGCTTCGCTCTCGCTCATACCTCTGATCGCTGGTCGCGCCGCTTAACCGTTGCCGTTCGCCACAGTGGAGGACGTCAGCGGCCCGAGCAAGACGCTCACACGCAGGCGCTCGGCATCGTCGCCTGTTGTCGGTGCCGCCTCATATGGCCGTGGCTCGTCGGTCGAAATACAGAGAAGGTGGGGATATGGTGCGGATGAGGCGCGAACTTAACCGAACAGTTCGCCGAGGCCCTCGCCGCTGGCGTCATCGTCGTCATCGTCTTCTTCGTCGGCTGCCTCCTCTTCGGCCTCGTCCTCCTCTTCGTCGGCCGCCTCCTCGGCCTCCTCGGTGGCCCCGGCGGCAGCGGCACCGCCCGCTGCGCCCGCGGCGGGAGCAGCGGCGGCGGTGTCGATGGCCTCCTCAATGTCGACGTCCTCCAGCGCGGCGACGAGTGCCTTCACTCGCGACTCTTCGACGTCGGCCCCTGCGGACTCTAGGACCGCAGTGACGTTCTCTTGATTGATCTCTTTGCTCGATTCGTTCAGCAGCAGCGCAGTGTAGACGTACTCCATTGTAGTGTTGTGTTGGTGTGGTCAGCCGAACATCGCACCGAGCGCGTCGCCGCCGTCGTCGTCATCATCGTCGGCGTCGGCATCGGTGTCGGTGTCGGCGTCGTTAGTTTCGGGGTCTTCCTCATCGTCCTGTTCCTCCGCGTCGGCATCGGCCGACTCGTTGCTCTCGTCGTCCGCGGTCGCCGATGTCTCGACGGTTGCGCCCCGAAGTTCCTCAGGGAGCACGTCGTCGTCGAGGTGGGTGGCGAGCGCACGGAGCTGTGCGTCCGCTCTGGCAACGAGGTCGGGCATCAGTTTCTCGTTTTCGACCGCCGCGAAGAGGCCGAGCGCCTTCGCCTCACCGGTGCCTTTCGCGAGTAGCGTGCCCGCCGTCTGTGCAGTCGGGTAGGCCGCGCCGACCGACAGCGCTTGCGCCCGGGACGCTGCGGCCTCCACGTCTGCGCGGTACTCTTCGACGTCGATGTCGAGTTCGTCGGGGTCGAACATGACGCCCTCGGAGAACACCGCGCGGAGGTCAAGGCCGACCTCCTTTGGCTCGATGCCAAGTTCGCCCAACACGTTCGCGAGGTCAGCAGTGACTTCCTCGCCTGCATCCGCGACCGTGCTGTCCTCGGTGACGTGAATCGAGCCGTCCATGATCCGTGCCGCCGCGCCGACCTGCTGGAGCTCACCGACGAACGGCCCTGGGTCGACGCCGGTGTCGCCCTCGGGGATCACGATGTCGTTCGGCGTGACCTCGTCTGCGCTGATTGGCGCTGGCGTTTTTGACGCCTCGAGTTCGCGATAGAGTGCGAACGGGTTGTCGTTCGTCCCGACGAACGCCACCTGTCCGGCGACGTGGTCCATCAGGTCGATGAGCCCCTCGTCGACGGCTGATATCGCCCGTTCCATCAGGCTGTTGCGGCTCACGCGTAAGGTCGCCTGTCCGTGCAGATCCGCACGCATCGTCTGGAGCTGTCGGCTCGGGATGCCGGCGATACCGACAATCCCGACGCTGTCGAAGCGCTCGAGAAATGCACTGAGTTCGTCGATCTCGGCCTGCTTCCACTGTGGGACCTGCTCGGTCTTGCGGGCCTCGGCCGTCCCGACGTCACTCTGGCTCACGCCGGCACCTCCACCGACGGACCCATGGTCGTTTTCACGAACACGGAGTCGATGTTGAGCGGGCCCTTCTCGAGGGTAGCCTCCAGTCGACGCACGATGACGTCAACGTTCTCAGAGATATCTTCGGCGCCCATGTCCTCGGCCCCGACGCGCGTGTGGAACGTGCGCCGATCCCGGGAACGAAGCTGGACGGTGTTTTTCATCCGGTTGACTGTCTCGACGACGTCGTCGTCCGGCTGGAGCGGCGTGGGCATCTTCCCACGCGGCCCGAGCACGGTTCCGAGATAACGCCCGATGTCCTGCATCAGGTTCGCCTCGGCGACAAAGAAGTCGGTCTCGTCTGCCAGGTCCTTCGCGGCGTCGTCGTCGTCGCCGAGTTCCTCGAGTTCGTCGGGTCCGAGGATCTCGTCGGCGACGTCTTCCGCGCGGAGCGCGGTCTCACCGGTTGCGAGGACGACGATACGTGTCTCCTGTCCCGTTCCGGCGGGCAGGACGACACTCTCGTCGACGCGGTTCGACGGGTCGTTGAGGTCTAGATCGCGCAGGTTGACGGCGAGGTCCACGGTCTCACTGAACTGCCGCGGTGGGGCCTCGTCGAGTGCGTGCGCCACTGCTTCCTCTATGGTATCTGCCATCTTTCACCTCCGTAGTACGCAGGAACTGCTCCTACGGTGTGACACAGGCATGGCCTGTCTCAAGCATACCGTCGGGCAAACGATTCATAAACCCGTCGAAGGGCCGGTCGCGTGTCACGTCGTCCGGCGTGCGACCAGTCCCGCGTCGTCGTACTCGACGACAACCTCGCCGCTGACCCGGCCCGTCACCCGGCCGATCATAATGCCCGTCTCGGGCCGGCTGCTGGACTGATTAAGCTCCACCAGTTCGTAGTCCACGTGCATCACGTCTCCCGGGACGACCGGGGCGCGCCACCGCTGGTCGTCGATACCAAGGCCGCCGACGACGGCGATATCGCTCCGCCAGTCGCCGGCGAGGCGCGCGGTCGCACAGAGCGTGTGGAACCCACTTGCGATAACCCCGTTGTACTGTGTCGCGCCGGGGCTCTCCGGGTCGGTGTGCATCGGAAGCGGGTCCCACTGTTCCGCGAACTCAACTATCCCTGCCTCGGTGAACTCGTACTCGCCGATCGCGCCGGGTTCGCCGAGAGATAGATCCTCGAAGTAGCGGGTCATAACCGCTCTGCGACGGCATCAGTAAAAACGACGCGGGTCTCGTCTCGGCCACGCGGCTTTCGCCTGTGACCACGCGTGGACGCTCGCTCCGCCGTCTACGCCGTTGCTTCTTCGACGAACATATCGTCGTACTCGCCGCCGTCCAGTCGCTCCTTGAACTGACGAGGGTCGTTCCCCTCGATGGTGACGCCGAGTGAGGTACAGGTGCCGACGACCTCCTTTGCAGCGTTCTTCAGGTCGTAGCTGAGCAGGTCTGAGGACTTCTGCTCTGCGATCTTCTTGATCTGGTCAACGTTGAGGTCCGCGACGAACTCCGACTGGGGTTCGCCGCTCCCAGTCTCGAAGCCCGCCTCGTCCTTGACCAGTTCCGCAGTCGGTGGGACACCGACCTCGATCGTAAACAGGCCGTCGTCGTCGTACTCGACAGTGACGGGGACTTCCATGCCGTCGAAGGCGGCGGTCTCATCGTTTATTTCCGTGACCACGTTCTGGACGTCGACGGGGGTGGGGCCGAGCTCCGGCCCGAGCGGTGGGCCGGGATTGGCCTCACCGCCGGGGACGAGAACCTCGATCGTTCCAGCCATGCTGTAGGATTTGGGGCGGTGGCGTTAATCGTTGTGTTCTAGACGTCCACTGTGAAGGAGTCTCTCGCGGCCAGTCGCCCGACGAGCGACCCCATGAGCCGCGCGGTGTCGGTCAGGTCCTTCGCGTCGACGACCTCCGCCGGCGTGTGCATGTATCGGTTCGGGATGCCGATCGACAGTGTCGGCGTGCCGCCGCTTGCGACGTAGAACGCGTCAGCGTCCGTCCCTGTCCGACTTCCTGACGCCTGTAACTGGACGGCTATCCCATCATCATCGGCCGCGGCGCGGGCCTCGTCGACCAGCACCGGGTGGTTCGCGCTCCCCCGAACGACAACTGGCCCGCCCCCGAGGTCGATTGGCGTCCGCTGGCCGGTGTCGAGCCCTGGATGGTCGCCAGCGTGGGTCACGTCGATTGCGACGACCGCGTCGAGGTCCATCTCCTCGCCGACCATCCGCGCACCCTGAAGCCCGACCTCCTCCTGGACCGTCGAGACGGCGTGCACCGTCGCGTCAACCTCTGCCGCAGCCGCACGTCGGAGCCCCTCGGCGGCGCTCCAGACGCCGACTCGGTTATCGAGTCCCGCCGCGGTCAATCGATTACCGGCGAGGTCGACGACGCCCTCGGACGCCACGGTGACGGGGTCGCCCACCGAGACGAGTTCGCGGGCCTCGTCGCCGTCCGTGGCGCCGATGTCGACGTACTGTTCGTCAACGTCGACCGACCCTTCCGTGTCCGTGTCGCGCAGGTGGATTGCCGTCTGACCGACAACGCCCGGCACCGGCCCATCGTCGCCGTGAGCGACCACCCGTCGGCCCTGTGTGACCGTCCGGTCCGTGCCGCCGATGCGCCCGACACGGAGGAACCCCTTCTCCTCGATCCGTCTGACGATCAAGCCGATCTGATCGCCGTGGCCTGCCAGCGCCACCGATGGACCGTCGTCGCCGTGGTAGGTCGCCACGGCGTTGCCGTAGTCGTCGACCTGCACTTCGTCTGCGTACGCCTCAACGTGGTTGATCCACACCCGTTGCCCCCGGGCCTCGAATCCAGAGGGTCCAGGGACAGAGAGCAGAGCCTCCAGAAACGCGCGCCGTGTGTCGTCCATACACTGTATGTGAACGGCGCTGTCAAAAACTGACTGCCATCGATAACTGT
>CAKZPG010000063.1 GCA_937138675.1 uncultured archaeon
TGATGAGCGTCGCCATCCTTGGCGCCCTCGCAGCCAGTCTGGTCTTCGGCGAAGCGCTCTATTTCGAGGCGGCGACGCTCGCGGTGCTCTTCAGCGTCGCCGAACTCCTGGAGCGGGCTTCAATGGACCGTGCTCGGGACTCGCTCGCGGAACTGATGGAGCTCTCGCCGAACGAGGCGACGGTGACGCGAGGAGAGACGACGGAGACGGTACCGGTTGAGGAGGTCGTCGTCGGGGACGTCGTGGCCGTCAAACCAGGCGAGAGGGTGCCGGTCGACGGGGAGGTTGTTGATGGCGAGAGCGCTGTCGACCAGTCGCCTATCACGGGCGAGAGTGTCCCCGTAGACAAGACGGCCGGCGACGACGTGTTCGCGGGAACGGTGAACGAGGCTGGCTATATCGAGGTGGTGGTCACCGCCACACCCGGTGATGACACCCTCTCGCGTGTCGTCGAACTGGTCGAGGACGCACAGTCGAACCAGACGGAGCGCGAGCAGTTCGTCGAGCGCTTCGCGGCGTGGTACACGCCTGCGGTCGTCGCCTTTGCCGTTCTCGTGACGCTCGGGAGCCCCGTCGTCCTCGGGGCGACGGTGCCAGAGGCGGTTGTATACGGGCTGACACTCCTCGTTCTCGCCTGTCCCTGCGCGTTCGTCATCTCGACACCCGTCTCCGTCGTCTCCGGAGTGACGAGCGCCGCGAAAAACGGTGTCCTCGTCAAGGGGGGTAACCATCTTGAGGCGATGGGGAACGTCGATGTCGTCGCTTTCGACAAGACGGGGACGCTCACGAAAGGCGAACTCCGGGTGACAGACGTCGTTGCGCTCAACGGCAACACCGAGGTGGACGTGTTGCGCTGTGCCCGCGGGCTGGAGAAGCGCAGCGAACACCCCATCGGGAAGGCCATCGTCGGCCGCGCGGAGGCTCACTCGGTCGCGGACCGTGACGTGGCCGGATTCGAGAGTCTCACCGGCAGGGGGGTGCGCGCGCACCTCGACGGAACGCCCCATTACGCCGGAAAGCCCGGCCTGTTCGAGGAGCTTGGCTTTGACCTCTCGCACGTCCACGCAACGACCGACGCCGGCACTGTCACGGCGACGAGCCGCCGGCTTTGTGAGCGCCACGGCTGTCTTGACCTGCTCTCGGAGACGGTGCCCGACCTCCAGTCCGAGGGTAAGACGGTGATACTCGTCGGGACCGACGAGGAACTGGAGGGTCTCATCGCCATCGCCGACGAGGTGCGGGCCGAGGCGCGATGGACGGTCGAGCGCCTCCGCAAGCGCGGCGTCACGCGGACAGTGATGCTTACGGGCGACAACGAGCGGACCGCCCGCGCCGTCGCGGAGGCGGTGGGGGTTGACGACTACCACGCCGAACTCCTGCCCGATGAGAAGGTGTCGGTTGTGGAGGACCTCGTCGCCGACCATCCCGACGGCGTCGCGATGATTGGCGACGGCATGAACGACGCGCCGGCCCTGGCGACGGCGACAGTAGGGGTAGCGATGGGCGCCGCCGGCACCGACACGGCGCTAGAGACCGCCGACGTCGCGCTGATGGCCGACGATATCTCGAAACTGCCCTACCTCTACGAACTGGCGGGCAACGCCAACCGGGTGATCAAGCAGAACGTCTGGGCGAGTCTCGTCGTGAAGGCCGGCCTCGCAGTTGCGGTGCCGTTCGGCTACGTCCCGATCTGGCTCGCGGTGCTCCTTGGCGATGCGGGGATGACCGTCGCAGTGACGGGAAACGCCATGCGGCTCTCGACGGTGCAGGCAGCGATATCGGATGACTCGGAGTCGACAGACCGTGCAGGTACGGCAGGATAAAAGAGGTGGTCGTGTGAGCCAGAGTGCTCTCGTCCTCCAGTCTGTTGAATCGGTCCAGTCGCCACTTCGTCTCGCCGACTTTGCGATCGGGTCGCTCGTCGTCGCCGTCCGACCCGCCGACAGAGCGACAGAGGCAGTACCGTCGCGCAACTGTCGCCTCGCGGCGGGCGACATCTGCTACGTCGTCGCCCGGCCAGACACGCTCCAACACCTGAAGCCCCGGGGACGCGTCCCGGGGTGGATGGCCGACGACTCATAACCATTCTTGTCGCCCGGGCTCCCATAACGTGGTATGGTCGACGTACGGCTGTTTGCGGACCTCGCCGAGGCGGCGGGCGAGCGCGTCGTGGAGGTAGAGGTGCCGGCCGGCGCGACGGTCGGCGCAGCGCTCGAACGTCTGTGTGAGGAGTATCCGGCGGTTGCGAACCGACTGTTCGACGGTGACGCGATTAGGCGGGGTTACACCGTCGCCGTCGACGGCGAGACAGTCGAGTCCTCGACGGCGCTCGCGGGCGATGAACTCGCGGTGTTCCCGCCCGTCACCGGCGGGTAGCGCTACGGCCGCTCGGCGCCACACTCACCGCCGCGGGAGGGCAGAGCCCGATCCAGGCGCCGGCGCTGTCCCGACGACGAGCGGCGCGACGGCGAACAGCGGGTGCCACGGCGAACAGCCGTCGCACGCTCCAGCCGCGAGGCAGCCGGCGGTCTCAATATGAACGGAGAACCCGGAATTCGCGAGGGCGAGACGGATAAGAAGGTCGACGGCGGCGGCAATGGTGACGAGCGTCAAGCAGTCAACGACACGTCAAAGTAGCATGCAAGTGACAGGATGCGCTACTGCGGGCGTGGGCGAGCCGTGAACAGCGTCTGGACGACCGAGAACGGGTCGTACAGCGACTGATGGCACTGGCAATAAACCTCGTCGGCGTCACCAAACTTCGCGGCGTCGGCGGTCTGCTTCCAGCCCGGCACACAGCAGAAGTGCGTACACTTGTTGAGCCACGCGACCACACCTTGGTCGGTCGCGGCCTGAAGCCACGAGCGGGCGGCGTCACTGATCTCGCCCTCACCGCTGACGAGTCGCTCAACTGTCTTGCTCCGGATAACTTGGACGGGAATCGTCGACTCGGCCCCTTGCGAGCGCCACGTCGCGGTTGCTGGCTTCCCCTGCGGGGTGCCGAACTCGTTGTTCCAGGTCTCGTAGTCGCCGAAGTCATCGATGTTGAGCGGGTCGCCTTCCTCGTAGGCCTCGCCCTGCCAGCTGTAGGCGGGGTTTGAGCTGACGCGAAACAGGTTGTCACTCTCGTAGGTGGGCTGGAGGCCGGTGTAAGACTCGACCCCGCAGTACTGGAACCACTCTTGAGTGTAGGTCGTCCCGCTTCCTTTGTAGTTCTCGGTCTCCGCAATCTGGACCGTCAGGCCGCCCTGATTGACCTCTTGGACCTCGGGCCAGACTCCACGGAGGTTCCCGCTATCGTCTACTTCGATCGGGATCATCGGCATCCCGCGCGGCGCGGGCCCGCCGGTGTTCTCGATGGCCCACGACTGCGTGGTCCCGCCACCAGCCCCACTAGAGCTAGTGGCGCTGTTGACGCCCGCGACGCCCACCCCGCCAACACCGACGAGCGTCGCACCGCCGACGACGCCCTTGACGAACCGGCGCCGCCCCGACTCTTCGGGATATTTATCGCTGCCGTCGTCCGCGCTCATAGCGGAGTCTACGAGTCGGCACGCAAAAGCCTGACGACAGCCGCCGTCCGGCGACTCACCGGGGATCTGTACAGTCGATCGGAGGGGACAAAGCTTCCCGAAACGCTCTTTGAGGGCCCCGGCACACGAGCGGTATGCCGACGGGACCTGAGACGAGCTACGACCCCGAAAAGGGTCGCAAGTTCGTCTTCGTGACGGGGGGCGTGATGTCTGGGCTCGGTAAGGGCATCACCGCCGCATCGACGGGACGGCTCCTCGCGAACGCGGGGTTCGACGTGACGGCGGTGAAGATCGACCCATATCTAAACGTCGACGCCGGGACGATGAGCCCGTATCAGCACGGCGAAGTGTACGTGCTAAAAGACGGTGGGGAGGTCGACCTCGACCTCGGGAACTACGAGCGCTTCCTCGGGACGGACATGACCTCAGACCACAACGTAACGACTGGAAAGGTCTACCGCGACGTGATCGAATCCGAGCGGGCAGGCGACTACCTCGGGCGGACGGTCCAGATAATTCCGCACGTCACCGACGACATCAAGCGCCGCATCCGGGAAGCCGCAGAGGGCACCGATGTCTGTATCGTCGAGGTCGGAGGGACGGTTGGTGACATTGAGGGGATGCCCTACCTCGAAGCCCTGCGACAGTTCGCCCACGAAGAGGAGGACGATGATCTTCTGTTCGTCCACGTCACCCTCGTCCCGTACTCGAAAAACGGCGAGCAGAAGACAAAACCAACTCAGCACTCGGTAAAGGAGCTGCGCTCCATCGGCCTTCAACCGGACGTTGTCGTCGGGCGTTCGTCGGATCGACTCGATGAGGAGACTCGCGAGAAGATCGCGCTGTTCTGTGACGTCTCCACCGACGCTGTGTTCTCGAACCCCGATGTGGAGGATATCTACCACGTTCCGCTGGTCGTCGAGGAAGAGGGACTCGACACCTACGTGATGGACCGCCTCGGCCTGCGCAACGAGGCCCTGCCGCGCGATGATCGAGACACCCGCTGGCGAGCGATCGTCACCCGCGAGCGGTCGGGCGAGGCGACCGTCGCCCTCGTCGGGAAGTACGATCTCGAAGACGCATACATGTCCGTCCACGAGGCGTTAAAACACGCTGGGCTCCGACTCGGCGTCGACGTGGATGTCTCGTGGGTCGACGCAGACGGGACGAATGTGCGCGAGAACGACGCGCTGCTCGAGGCCGACGGCGTGGTCGTCCCCGGTGGCTTTGGCGCGCGGGGGACCGGGGGAAAGATAGACGCCGTGCGGTACGCCCGCGAATACGACGTTCCCTACCTCGGGCTCTGCCTTGGCTTCCAGATGGCCGTCGTCGAACACGCCCGGAACGTCGTCGGACTGGCGGACGCCCACTCCGCCGAACTCGACGAGGACACCCCGCACCCGGTGATCGACATCTTGCCCGACCAGCACGAGATAGAGGATATGGGCGGGACGATGCGCCTCGGTGCGCACACGACACAGATCGGCCCCGGGACACTGGCGCACGATGTGTACGGCGCGACAGAGTGTACGGAACGGCATCGCCACCGCTACGAGGTCAACCCCGAGTATATCGACCGTCTCGAATCCGAGGGCCTGCGCTTCTCTGGGCGGGCGGGGCCTCGGATGGAAATCGTCGAGCGCACTGACCACCCATACTTCATCGGAACGCAGTTCCACCCCGAGTTCCGCTCACGTCCCGACCGTGCGAGTCCACTGTTCGTTGGCCTGATAGAGGCCGTGCTGGAGCGGGATGTCGCGGGCGAGGCTGAGGTCGGGACCGGGGAGGTGGAGATCTGATGGACGTCGACTCGTTCGTTGAGGAGGCGGTCGCAGAGATAACCGAGATGATCGGCGACGGAAACGCGGTAATCGCGCTGTCGGGCGGCGTCGACTCCAGCGTCGCGGCGGCGCTGGCTCACGAGTCGATCGGTGACCGACTCACCCCGGTCTACGTCGATACCGGCCTGATGCGACAGGGCGAGACTGAACAGGTCCGCGAGACGTTCTCGTTCATGGACTCGCTGCGGATCGTCGACGCGCGCGACCAGTTCGTCGACGCCCTTGCGGGGGTCACGGACCCCGAGAAGAAGCGCCGCGTCGTCGGCGAGCAGTTCATCCGGACGCTCGAACGCGAGGCCCGCGACACGGATGCGGACTATCTCGTTCAGGGGACGATCTACCCGGACCGTATCGAGAGTGAGGGTAACATCAAATCCCACCACAACGTCGGTGGCCTGCCCGACCGCGTGGATTTCGAGGCAATTGTCGAACCGCTCCGCGAGCGCTACAAAGACCAAGTGCGGGAGGTCGCGCGCCACCTCGGACTCGCAGAGGTGACGGCAGAGCGGATGCCGTTCCCAGGCCCCGGCCTCGCAGTGCGCATCGTCGGCGAGGTGACACGGGAGAAACTGGAAGTGGCTCGCCACGCCTGCGCCGTCGTCGAGGAAGAGGCCGAGAAACACGAGCCCTGGCAGGCGTTCGCCGCGGTCCTCGGCCGCGCAACCGGCGTGAAAGGCGACAACCGGGTCCACGGCTGGGTCGTCGCGGTGCGTTCAGTGGAGTCTCGCGACGGGATGACCGCACGAGCGCAGAACCTGCCGTGGGAGACGCTTCAGCGGATACAGAGTCGGATCACCGGCGAATATCCCGACGTAGCGCGCGTGGTGTACGACGTGACTCACAAGCCGCCGGCAACGATCGAGTACGAGTAAGACAGGGAGCCTCTGCGCCGAATCCCTTATTTCCGCGCCGGGAAACTGGCCGATATGTGTGATGGGGAGATCGACAAGCGCGAGCGAGAGGGTGCTCACGAGGGGGATCGACCCGCCACGACGGTCGTGGTCGGCCCGGACGACGACGGACTAGGGGCGGCGCTCGCCGACGCCGGCGAAGCGGTCAGCCGGGTGGAGGGCGTCCCGACAGGCGACGCCCTCCAGGCGGCGGGCGCGGACGAGGCCGACCTGTTTGTCCTCACCGACGTCTCCGAAGCGACGACGATTGCAGTCGTCAAAGAGTCGAACCCCGAAGTGCGCGTGATGGTGTACGACCGCGGGGCGCTCCCCGCGTTCGCGAGCGGACAGGCTGACCTCGCGATCGACCCCGCGCTTCTCGGGCCGGAGACGGTCGCTGAGGAGCTGACGAACGGCGCCGGAGGCTGAGCCGGACCGCGGACCGGGCAGTCCAAAGCGGGGTTCCCGCGGACGGTGTACGGGGAGCGATGGAGGAACACCCTGAGGTTCAAGCCGCGCCGCCCGTTCGACCAGATATGGACAGTTACGCCGCCGTCGTCGCCGAGATGGTGCCCGACGAAGGAGAGCGACTCGACGCAGAGCTCGCCGTCACGGACGATACGTTGGTGAAGGCGTTCGCACTCGGGCCAGGCGGAGAGATCCCCCCGCACGAGCATCCGGACTCGACGAACGTTCTTCACGTCGCTGAGGGTAACGTCACTGTCGCCGTCGACGGCGACGAGACTCAGGTCGTCGCGCCAGGGACTGTGGTCGTAGACCGCGGGGCGGTCCACGGGGCGCGCAACGAGGGCGCCAACCGCGCAGTGCTAACGGCGACGTTCGCGCCCGCGCCCTAATCGATGACCGTCGCCACCGTGCGAGTTGGGGCGCGTCTCCACCTCGGGTTCACTAATCTCAGCCTCGCACACGACCGGCTCTACGGCGGGATCGGGATTTCGCTTGCGGCCCCCAAACTGTCGATCCGGGCGCAACCCGCCGAGGAGATTCGATGTGCCAGCCCGATTGTCCGGCGGTTCGCAGAGCGGGTCGTCGACCTGCTCGACGTCCCGGGCGTGGTCGTCGACCACGAGTCCCTGCTCCCGGCGCACGTCGGTCTCGGGAGCGGAACGGCGACGGCACTCGCGACGCTCGTCGCGACAGCAGAGGCGTACGGGCAGTCGGTCGACCCGCGCGCGCTGGCACCAGCTCTCGGGCGCGGCAGGCGGTCGGGGGTCGGGGTCGCGGCGTTCGAAGATGGCGGTGCGATCGTCGACGCCGGTCACCCGACGGCGCTGTTCACGGAGTCGCAGCCGGACCGAGGCGCGTGGACAGTCCCGCCGGTCGTGGCCCGCCACCCGGTGTCGGAAGACTGGCGATTCCTCGTCGTCGTGCCAAACGCGGAGGCGGGGCGGAGTGGCGAGACGGAAGACCGGAGCATGCGCGCGGCGGTTGAGCGCGCGGATGCCGGGACGGCCGACCGGGTGGCTGGTGTGGTCGCGCGGCGCCTGCTTCCGGCGCTTGTGGAAGGTGAAGTCGAGCGGTTTGGCGCCGCCGCCGCGGAGGCGGGACGGCTCAACGGCTCGTGGTACGCCGACGAGCAGGGGGGGCTCTACCGCCCGCCCGTCAGGGCTATCGTCGGAGAACTCGCGGAGGAGCCGTCGGTGACGGGCGCGGGCCAGTCGTCGTGGGGACCAACCGCCTACGGCGTGACCGACGCGGCCCGGGCGGACGAGGCGCTGGCGGCGGGCGAGCGCGCACTTGCGGTCGCCGGCGTCGACGGGCGTGTCGAAGTCGTTGCGGGGCGGAACCACGGCGCGCGGGTCGAGCACGAGAAGAGCTAATCAGAAAGCCGTCTTCGCAGGCGGCATGTATCGGATCCTCGTTGACGTCGAACGATTTGACGACGTCGGCGGCGGCGCGCCGCCGGACTCGGTCGTCCACCTCGTCGGCGAGGGGGGCGCAGGCGCACGGGAGGTCTCTACACAAGCACAACGATGAGCGGCTTGGCACACACCGACCCTGGCCTGTTCGAACTCTACTACGGCGAGTCGGTCCACGAGACGCCACCACCAGAGGCCCACTACGTCCCGTTCAACACCGGCGAGGAGTATATCGAGCGGGAGATAGCGAACATGATGACCGACGAGGTGGTTGAGACCGCCCTGTCGTCGATACAGGTGCGCGACCTCTCGCCGGAGTTCTGACTGTGCGCCCGACACACTGGGGAGACGACCGAGAGAGCCGAGCGCCGCGGTCGACGGGAGGCCGGCGATCAAGACGTCGATGGGGTCTGCGCCGGCGCTCGTCACCCCCCGTCGGCGCTGTAGTGCCGACTCGACCCGGACTCCGAGTCGACCCGCACCGCCACCACCTCGCCCGTCGCCGTCGTCTCACCCTCGGGACCCACCTCGGAGCGCACTGTCGTCTTTCGGCCTACCTCGTCCTCGACCCACGCGCGCAGACGGAGTGGTTCGTCGAGGGGGGTCGGCGCGCGGTACTCCACGCTCAGCTGCCCCGTCACGTACTCGACGTAGGAGTCGCTCTCGAGCGGTCGACCCTCGTCCTCGTAAGCGAAGCTGATGGCCGTCCAGACAGAGTGACAGTCCACGAGCGAGGCGACGTAGCCGCCCCATGCAACGTTCGGCGCGCCGGAGGTGAAGGTGGAATGTGGGCCGACCGTCGCGACCAGCGTCTCGCGGTCCGGCCCAAAGTAGCTCTCTATCTGCAGGCCCTCCTCGTTCGCGGGGCCACAGCCGAAGCAGGTTAGCTCGGGCCACGAGTGCTGGACGGGGACGTCGACGCCGTAGACGGGGGCTGCCATACGGGACGAAGGGCCGGGGAGGACTTCACCGTGCGGGCCGATCGGTGCGGCCCCGGGTGAGCAGGTGAGCCGATCGAAGGGGTACCGAGCGCGTCACTCTGGCGGGCATCAGGTCGGCAACGAGCGACTGTGCCGTCCCGGCGTCGAGGACGAGGCCGCCGGCATGTGGCGAGACGGGGACGTCGGTCGCGCCCGGAGGAGTAGCGCGCGGCCTGGGAGCAACGGGTCGTCAGCTGTTGGCGTATATCGTGATACCTAATATACCAGCTTCGGCGACCGCCGTAAGGCCTGTTCTCCGGCCCGACGGCCGGCTCTGTGCGGTGGCGATGACAGTCGCGGACGTGCCCGACTCACGGTTCCTCAAGGGCTACGAGTGGGCCTACCGCCATCATATAAGTGCGACGGCGGTCGGCTGTCGCCCGGTCGACCTCAACGCGACGTTCTCGGTGGCCGGCTTCGCCGTCGAGCACGGAGAGCGCTCTCTCGGCGCGGGCGTCTGGCCGGTCCGAGCGGTCGTCGCGCGAGTGTAGCTATATCGGTGTGTGGACCGCGGCGCTCAAGCACCTGGCTGTACTACTACTCGTATGGCGGGCGACGCGGTGCTGTTCGACTGCTGGGGGACGCTCTTTACCACCGCGCCGGCGTCCGGGCCAGCGGGGCCGATGGGCGTGTTGGCCGACGGACTTGAGACTGAAGTTGACGCGGACTTTCGCGACGTCTACGAGGAGGCGTTCATGCTGGAGCCCCACGACGGCTATGCGACGCCGGTGCGTCGGCTGGCGCGGGCAGTCGGAGCCGACCCCGATGGCGAGACAGTGACGGCGATGGTTAAGGGACTCGAACAGTTGGCGGACGTGCAGGTCCCCTACGACGACGCCCTGCCGGCAGTCGAGGCAGTCCGGGAGCGCGGCGCCGCGGTCGCGCTGGTGACGAACACGGACGCGACGAGTCTCGCGCGCCTGCGCCAGTCGTACCCGCTCGACGGCACCTTCGACGCCGTCATCGCCTCCTGTGAGGTGGGGGCGCTCAAACCCGCGCCCGCGATATTTGAGGCCGCACTCGACCGACTTGACGCGCGGGCCGGGACGGCGGTGATGGTCGGAGACTCCCCACGTTCCGACGTTTGGGCGGCTCGTCGGCTCGGTCTGCGCGCCGTGTTGGTCGACCGGGGCGACAAGTACGGGCAACTCGACCACGAACCCCGGGTGCGCGACCTGACAGCGCTCGGTAACCATCTCTGAGCCGGATTACGTTTTTACTGTCGGGCGCCTAACTCCCGATATGGGAGTCCTTTCGCGCGCCTCGTACGTCGTCAAGTCGAAGATCAACGCCTTGCTGAACAGGTCGGAGGACCCGTCAGAGACCCTTGACTACTCTTACGAGAAGATGCGGGACGAGCTACAGGACGTCAAGGAGGGGATCGCGGACCTTACGACACAGAAGAAGCGACTCGAGATCCAGAAGCGTCGGCTGGAAAAGAACGTCGAGAAGCACAACGAGCAGGCCCGCGAGGCCGTCCGGCAGGACCGCGATGGCCTCGCACGGGAGGCCCTCGAAAAGAAGAAAGCGAAGATGACCCAGATCGAGGATCTCGATGGCCAGATCGCAGACCTACAGCAGACCCAAGACCAGCTCGTCGAGAAGAAAGACGATCTCCAGAGCCGAGTCGAGGAGTTCCGGACGAAAAAAGAGACGATGAAAGCACGCTACGAGGCTGCCGAGGCCTCCACGCGTGTCTCCGAGGCGATGAGCGGCGCCGGGGACGAGATGGGTGACACCGCCCGCGCGATCGAACGCGCAGAGTCCCGCACGGAGGAGATGGAGGCCCGCTCCGAGGCGATGGACGAACTCCGTAACACCGGCGCGTTTGACGACGCGCTCTCCGACGAGGACCAGATCGATCGCGAATTGTCCGAAGGCCGGAGCGACCGCGAGGTGGAAGCCGAGTTGGAGACCCTGAAGACGGAGATGGGGGGCGACAGCGAGACGAACGCAATGGCGGAGGCGGAGGCAGAGCCAGAGGTTGAGTCCGAATCCGATTCCGAGTCCGAATCCGGGTCCGAGATCCCAGACGTCTCCGACGAGGCGGTCGACGCCGAGCTTGAGGAGCTGAGAGAAGAGGAGTCGTGACGGACCTCGCCGCGGCCGCTCGCGAGTCGCTCGCCGACGACACGCGGGCGGAGTTCAACCGACGGGTGGCAGACCAGGCCGAACGGCTACGCGCCGACGTCGAGGCGGGCCGTATCGATGCCACGGACTACGCCGTCGGTGTCGAACTGGAGGCGTACGCTGTCGATGACGAGGGACGCCTCGCGCGGGTGCCAGACGATGTGTTTGCGGAGGCGCCGTGTGCGAAGGAACTTGGCCGGCACAACGTCGAGTTGAACAGCGACCCGACACCGATGAACTCCGCGGGACTGGTCGACCAGTCGCAACAGATTGCGGCGCGGACGGCGGCGACCCGGGCGGCGCTCGGGCCCGACCGTGAGCTCGTCCTCGATGCGATGTGGACCGTCCCGCCGGCGGGCGGGAGCGAGGCGTACCTTTCGGCGACTCACGACGACGACGGGGTGGTTGTCGCCGAAGAGATGCGCCCGAGCGCGCGCTACTGCGCGCTCGACAACGACGTACTGGCCCGGGCCGGCGGCACAATCGAACTCAATCTCCCGGGCGTCGACCTGTCGGTGCCCTCCGTCCTCGTGGAGTCGCTCGCCACCTCGATCCAGCCCCATCTCCAAGTGCCCGATGCAGCTACATTCCCCGACTACTTCAACGCCGCTCTCAGGACGACGGGGCCGCTTCTTGCGCTGACGACGAACGCACCGCTCCTGCCCGTCGATCTCTACGAGGACGTTGACCCGCGCGCGCTGTTAGACCAGACCCACCACGAACTTCGTATCGCGGTGTTCGAGCAGTCGATAAACGGCGGCGCGCCGCCGGGTGAGGGGAACGTCCGCCTCCCGCAGGATATCGAGGCGACGACGGACGTCGTCGACCGCATCGCGCGCGACTTCACCTACGCACCGGCGCTCGCCGACGACGACGATACGGGCGACCTGTACGCCACCTACATCCCAGAGTTCGACCGCAAACGCGGTATCTACTGGCGCTGGGTCCGCCCAGTGTTCGGCGGTCGTGAGGTTGCGAACGACGGTGGGGCGTCAGTCCGAGTCGAGTACCGCCCACTCCCGACCCAGCCCACCGTCGCGGACAACGTCGCCGTCCAGTGGCTGACGGTCGGCCTGCTCCGCGGCCTCGTGGAGACGGACCACCCGTTGACTGAGGTGCCGTGGGCCGACGCGCAGGCGTGTTTCTACGACGCCGCACGGCGGGGCCCGGACGCCGACCTCACGTGGGTGACGCGAGCGGGCGAGCGGACAGCCGACCCGGACCTCGTCTACGACGACCTGTTCGCGACGGCACGGGCCGGCCTGCAGGCCGCGGGCGTCGACGAGGGGACTGTCAACGAGTACCTCGCGCCGGCCGAGCGCCGCCGCGAGACGGGGCCACCGAGTGTGTGGAAGCTCGACCGTGTCCGGGCGGCGCTCGACGACGGCGCAACGTTCGAGGCGGCGGTGGCCGAAACCCAGCGCGCGTACGTCGAGCGGGCGGCGTCGGGGACGCCGTTCGCGGAGTGGTAGCGTCAGCGAACCCGGGCGCCCGTGCCCGGCCGGTCGTCGGTCAGCTCGATCCGACCGTCGGAAAGGTCAAGCGCCTCGTAGGGGTCGGCGTCGTCCGCGAGGAGGAGCGACCCGTCGAGGTCGGCATAGTCGAGTAGCGGCGCGAGATGGCAGGCAGCGGCAATACTGGCGCTCGACTCCAGCATACAGCCGAGCATCACCTCCAGGCCGTGGGCGCGGGCGGTCGCGATCATCCGCTTGGCCTCGCGCAGGCCGCCACACTTCATCAGCTTCAGGTTCGCGATATCGGCGCGGTCCGCGATCTGTGGGATGTCGGGGAGCGTCCGACAGGACTCGTCGGCCGCAATCGGGAGGGCGCCATGTTCGTAGACGAACTTCAGCCCCTCGGGGTCCGCTGCGGGCACGGGCTGTTCGAGAAATTCTACGTCGGCGTCGGCAAGCCACTGGGAGTTCCGGACGGACTCGCGGGGCGTCCACGCCTCGTTCGCGTCGACGCGGATCCGAACGTCGGGCGCCACCTCGCGCACCGCTGCGACCCGCTCGCGGTCGCGGTCGGTGCCGAGCTTCAGCTTCAGGACTCCGTGGCCCCCCTCGACCGCGGCAGCGGCACGGTCGGCCATCGTCTCGGGGTCGCTGATGCCGATCGTGAAAGATGTGGGCGGCGAGCGCTCGGGGGCTAGCCCCCACAGGCGATAGAGCGACACGCCAAGGCGCTTTGCGGCGAGGTCGTGGACGGCGATCGAGACGGCGGTCCGCGCGGCGGGGGTCTCCCGTACGGTCGCGTCCATCTCCCGTTCGATCTCGCCAAGTGCGTGCGGGTCGCCGACACGTTCGACGGCCGCGAGGAGGTCGGGGAGGACGGCCTCCAGGGTCGCGGGTGTAGAGCCGTAGTGTGCGGTCGGGGTCGCGGCGCCGACGCCCGTGCGGCCGCCGTCGTCAGTTACACGAACGAACGCAACCTCAGTGTGTTCGCGGGTGCCCCGTGAGATTGTGAAGGCGTCGCTCAGCGCAAGGTCGCGGCGCTCGAACTCGGTCGTCAGCATAGCTCGTCGAGCACCTCCGCGGCGGCGAAGCGAACGGGGTCCGTGGCGGGCGCTCCGAGGGCCTCGGCGTAGGCATCGACGGCCTCACGCGCTTCGTCGTCGTCGGCCAGCGACGAGGTGTTGAGCGCCCCCGCGACGACTGTCGTCTCGCGGACGGGCGCCGCCAGCGACTCGTAGAGCTCGGCGTAGTGGTCCGGCTCCAGAAGCGGGAACGACTCGTAGCCGTGGATCGCCTCGCGCCCGACGGCGTGACACAGGACGAGACGGTCGGCCATCGCGCCGTGAAGGATGCCGCAGGTGACCGCGGAGTACGCCGGGTGTGTGATACTCCCCTGTCCCTCGACGACGAGCAGGTCGTGGCTTTCGGCGGCTGCAAGGATCAGGTCCTCGACTGCACCGGCGACAAAGTCACTCACCACACGGTCGATCGGTGTCCCCCACCCCTCGATCATGATACCGGTCTGGCCGGTCGGCACCATCGCGGCGTCAATGCCGGCCTCGCGCGCTGCGGCGACAAGCTCCTTCGAGGTCGTCATCTTGCCCGTCGAGCAGTCCGTTCCGAGCGTCAAAACGACCTCTGCGTCGACCTCGCTCGCGACCCCCTCGGAGACCGTGAGGCCGTCGGGGGGATGCCGTACGTCCCAGAGTTCGACGTCATGGTCGGCCGCGAGGGCGGCGAGTTCCTCGTCTTCGTCAAGAAAGTAGTGGAGGCCAGCGACGACGTCACAGCCGCGCTCGATTGCTGTCCGCACGTCGGGGCGCCACGACTCGTCAAATCCGCCGCCGATCGGTGCGATACCGATCATGAGGGCGTCCACCTCGGGGGCGTCGGCCATCGACTCGACTATCGGCACGTCTGGCAGGTCGTCGACGTGGTCGGAGACACGCTCGCCCGGCTTCGTGCGGTCGAGAACGGCGTTTACGTCGTAGTCGGCGTAGCGGAGGATGCCGACTGCTGTCTTCGCGCGCTCCGGAAACTTCTCGTGAGCGAGAATCGCCACCCTGTCGTCGCTGTCGAGCATACCCACTCGCTGTCCGGGTGGGATTATGAATCGACCGGGCTCAGAACGCATAAAGCCCGGTCGAGAGTGCGTCGCGCCGGGCGGACGCCAATGCGTCCTCGGGGTCGCCCGACGCGTCGACGGCGCAGGTCGAGACCGCATCAACTTCCGAAAGCGCGTCGAGGCTCGCGCGGTCGCCGGTCAGGACGAGCGGTGCGTCGACATCTGCGAGCGCGGCCAGCGCGTCGTCGTGATGTTCCGATATCTGGGCGTCGCGCCGGCGCTCGTACCGGCTCTGGGAGAACCCGCCTTTTGAGTGATTCTCCTCCACGTCGGCGGTCAGGGTCGTCAGGGCTACGCGCTCGCCGCTCTCGTAGACACCGAGAGCAAAGCGGTCCGCACGGACGAGGGCGACAGCGTGGCGGTCCGGTGGGTCGAACCACGATGCGTCGAGGCGGAACCGGTCGCCCCACTCGACAAACGGCGCTGGCGGGAACGGCGGGTCGAGCGCCGCCCGGACGATGCCATGGTCGTCCGTGAGCGCGAGACAGGGCGCGACACGGGCGACGAGCGGCGCGTCGTCACCGAACGCTGCCCTGACCGCGTCGTCTGGGTCCTCGACCATCGTGGTCAAGAGCGTCTCGGGGCCGCTCTCGACGCTTCGGAATCGCTCGAGAACCGCCTCACGCTCGCCCGCCGCCAGCTGGTCGACTCGGGCGAATCCCCGATCCTCGTCACTCGTCTCGGCACGTTCGACCCGGTCTTCCAGTTCGGCGATTCGGTCCTCGAGCCGGTTGACACGCTTTTCGGCCGCCTGTCGGGCGCTCGTCGCCTCCGCACGGCGCTCCTGCTCGGCATCGTAGCGCGCCTTGTAGGAGTCGCGCTCCTCGCGAAGCGCCTCGATCCGCTCTTTGAGCTCCGTACGCCCGAGCAGGTCGTCGATCATACTCGTCAAACAAATCCAGACACCGGGGGGTGAAAAGTGGCGACTGTTCCGGCTCAGCTCTCGTCGCGAAGCGTCTCACGGCACTTGCGATATTTCTGGTCGGTCAACATCGTCACGGATGCCACCGAGGTCGCCCATGACGATGGTGCCGACGCCGCGATTGGCGCACTGCTCCAGTACATCCATCGGGATGGCGTGGCGCAAGTGCGACCGCCGGGCGGTCCGCTTTCAATTAATCTCTCGGATTCGGGGGACGTGGCGTCGTCGCACTTGACCCATTATCTCTGGAACCAGTATTCGCCCTACTTGAGTGCACCACCGATTCAATAACCGTGTCCGGTCAGTCGTCGTCCGGGGCGCCGGTCGCGGCGGTCATCGACCAGACGGCAACGACGCCGAGGACGACGGCGGGTGCCATCGGGAGGACGAGCATCGCAGCGAGAAAGGGGACACCGGCCGTTGCGGGAACGGTCGGGAACAGGTAGACGACACTGGGGATAACAAGGACGCTCAGGACGACGGCAGCGACCAGGAGCCAGCCGTGGCGGCCGAAGCCAGTCGGCTCCGGGTGGTGGACACGGCCGTCGTCCGGGTCGCCCGTTTCGTCAGTCACAAGCGAGTATTGGTGAGGATGAGTAAAAGCAGATTCGATCGACTACAGTTCCGAGTCGGGGACGACGACCACCTTCCCGAACCCCTCGCGCTCCTCCAACAATTCGTGCGCGCGCGAGGCTTCGCTCATCGGAAGACGTTCGCGCACCCGGGGCTCGAAAGTTCCGTCCCACACAAGCGAGAGGACATCGTCGGTCTCGCCGGGAGTGCCCATCGTCGAGCCGATCACCTCAAGCTGGTTCCAGAAGATACGGTTGATGTCCGTCTCGGGTCGCCCGCCCGTGGTCGCGCCGCAGGTGACCAACCGGCCGCCCTTCGCGAGACACTTCAGCGAGTCCGTCCACGTCTCTGCACCGACGTGGTCGACGACAACGTCGACACCCCGGGTTCCAGTCTCCTCGCGGATCCACCCCGTCAACGACTCCTCGGTGTAGTCACAGACGTGGTCGGCGCCACAATCACGAGCGTAGTCGAGTTTCTCCGTAGAGGAGGCCGTCGCGTACACCTCGGCGCCGGCGTGGTCGGCTATCTGGACCGCGGCGTGGCCGACGCCGCCCGACGCGCCGAGGACGAGGATAGACTCGCCCTGCCGGAGTTCGGCACGGGTCTGGAGCATCCGCCACGCAGTCTGGAAGACCAGCGAGACGGAGCCGGCAACGTCCCACGGCACGTCCTCAGGGACTGGCATGAGATTGTCGGCCGGCACCGCAACACGTTCGGCGTGGACGCCCGGGACGTGTTCGCCAATGATATGAAAGCTGACACAGCGCGTCGGGTCACCGCCGCGACAGAACTCGCAGGACCCGCAGGCGACGCCAGCCGAGACTGCGACGTGGTCGCCCGGGTCGAAGCGGTCGACACGTGAGCCGACTGCTTTGACGACGCCGGCAGCGTCGGACCCGGGGATGTGTGGCATCTCTAGATCGATTCCAGGGAGGCCGCGGCGTGTCCAGACATCGAGGTGGTTGAGCGCCGCCGCCTTCACCTCTACCAGCACCTCGTCGTCGGCGGTGTCGGGGTCGGGATCTGGAGCCTCGCCGTACTCAATGACGTCGCGGTCGCCGTGCGCAGAGAACTGGACTGCGTTCATGCTCCGGCCCTCTCTCCCGGAGGGCATAGCGATTGGCCTCTCCCTACGGCGCCGATGATAAGACACCGGACGACGAGCGTAGGCGCATGGGAGACGCCGGACACACGGGCGACGGAGCCAGCCACGACCACCACCGCGACGACCTCGACGCCCTCGGCGTCGCGGTGCTCACCGTCACATCGTCGCGGTCGCTCGCGGACGACCCCGCGGGCGACGCTTTCGAGGCAGCGGTCAAGGCCGAGAGCCACGAGATGGTCGCGCGCGAAGTCGTGCGGGACGACCGCGCGGCGGTTGAGGGACGGGTTGTCGACCTCGTCGGCAACGATACGGTCGACACGATCGTCACGGCCGGTGGCACGGGGGTGACGCCCGACGACGTAACCGTCGAGGCCGTCGCGCCCCTGTTCGACAAGGACCTCCCCGGGTTCGGCGAACTGTTCCGCAGGCAGTCGCACGACGAGGTTGGGACACGGGTCATCGGGACACGCGCGACGGCCGGGATAGTCGCCGGTGTCCCCATTTTCTGCCTGCCGGGGAGTGAGAACGCCGCGCGACTCGGTGCCGAACTGGTGCTCGCGGAGGCGCCGCACCTGGCTGGGCTGGCGCGACGGGACGACTGATCGAAGCGACGGCGTCCGGAGACGGCCGCGGGAGCCGACGGGACTAGCGCAAGAAGGCCGTCGTCGGGCCGGAGCGCGCCACTCTCGCACAGGGTGGGCCGCTCCGCCATCCCGCCATCGCACTGGCTTCTATCGACCATGCCCTCCTCACTGCACGGTTTTATCCGCGCGCGGGCGTAGGCGAGGATATGAGCAAGCAGGAGACCTCCGCAGGGGGCGAGGATGACTCGCAGTTCGCGGGCGCGAAAGACCAAGACCTGCCGAGCCGGGAAGTGACCGAAGGGGCCGAGCGGGCGCCCCACCGCTCTATGTTCCGGGCGATGGGCTACGACGACGACGACCTCTCCTCACCGATGGTGGGGATAGCGAATCCGGCGGCGGAGATCACGCCCTGTAACGTCCACCTGGACGACGTCGCGGCGTCGGCCCATGAGGGCGTCGGCGAATCGGCGGGGATGCCGATCGAGTTCGGGACGATCACTATCTCGGACGCCATCTCGATGGGCACTGAGGGGATGAAGGCCTCACTCATCTCTCGCGAGATGATCGCAGACTCCGTCGAGCTCGTCGCGTTTGGAGAGCGTATCGACGGCCTCGTTGTTGTCGGCGGCTGTGATAAGAATATGCCCGGGATGATGATGGCAGCCATCCGCACCGACCTGCCCAGTGTGTTCCTCTACGGCGGGTCGATCATGCCCGGCGACCACGACGGCCGCGAGATAACGATCCAAAACGTCTTCGAGGGCGTCGGCGCGTTCGCCGAGGGCGACATCAGTGGGCGCGAATTGGACGAGATAGAGCGCCACGCCTGCCCCGGCGCCGGCTCCTGTGGCGGGATGTTCACTGCGAACACGATGGCCTCCATCTCCGAGACGGTCGGGTTCGCGCCGCTCGGAAGCGCGAGTCCGCCCGCCGAGGACGAGGGGCGATACGACGTCGCCCGCGAGGCAGGTGAACTCGCCGTCGAGGCGGTGGAGGCGCGCCGTCGCCCCTCCGACTTTCTCTCGAAGAAGTCGTTCGAGAACGCCATTGCGCTTCAAGTTGCGGTCGGCGGCTCGACAAATGCGGTCCTCCACATCATCGCAATGGCGCGCGAGGCGGGGGTCGACCTCGACATCCAGGACTTCAACCGGATCAGCCGCCGCACCCCGAAGATTGCGGAGCTCCAGCCGGGCGGCGAACGGGTGATGAACGACCTCCACGAGGTCGGCGGCGTGCCCGTTGTCTTGCGCGAACTTCACGAGGCTGGCCTGCTCCACGGCGATGCCCAGACGGTGACGGGCAACACGCTCGCGGAGGAACTGGCCGCCTACGACCCGCCCGCGATAGCGGATCTAGACGTTGACTTTCTCTACACTGTCGACGACCCGATCCACGAGCGCGGCGCCATCCGTATCCTCACTGGCAACCTCGCACCAGAGGGCGCGGTGATAAAGATCACCGGCGAGGACCACCTGCGCCACGAGGGGCCGGTCCGAGTCTTCGAAAGCGAAGAGCCGGCGATGCAGTACGTCCAGGAGGGCGAGGTGGCGTCGGGCGACGTCATCTGTATCCGAAACGAAGGGCCGCAGGGCGGCCCAGGGATGCGGGAGATGCTCGGGGTCACCTCGGCGGTGGCGGGCCAGGGCCACGCCGAGGACGTCGCGCTGTTCACCGACGGGCGATTCTCCGGGGCGACGCGTGGGTTCTCCATTGGCCACGTCGCGCCGGAAGCGTTCGTCGGCGGGCCCATCGCGGCGCTGCGTGACGGCGACACCGTAACTATCGATATCGACGAACTGGAGTTCTCAGTCGACCTAACCCCCGAGGAGTTGACGGAGCGCCTCGCGGACCACAGCCCGGAGCCGAACTACGAGAGCGGTGTGCTCGCGAAGTACGGCACAGCCTTCGGCTCAGCAGCAAACGGCGCGGTTACGAACCCGAGCATCCGACGGGACTAGCCGAGGGACGGCCGAGCCACAGCACCGAACCCTCCCACACGGACGCAGACGCTCACGAGGTTGCCGACGCTGTCAAGCGCGTTGACTATCTTCTGGTGGAGGTCGTCGGTCATCGCGGGTGGGCGGGGCGTGGAATGTCGAATTCGACGTGTTCTCCAAAGAAAATATTTCTTATACTACTGTGGACAGTATTTCACCCCTTCAGCCAGCCCAGTGTATGGGACCGCCGTGATTCGAACACGGGTCCAACGCACCCCATGCGCAGAGGATACCACTACCCCACGGTCCCTCGTAGAACCCTAATTGCTGTTCAGTTCTTAATGGCTTCGCCTTCAGCTTCAGACTAACACTCGGTCAAGAGAGACAACCTCCCCTTTGTCGGCACCGGTGTCGCCGACGAGCGTCCCCACCGCGATAGCAGCGTGGTCGGGAGTATAGACCGCAACCGTATCGCCACGATTTGGGGCGTCCGTCACCGCGACGACGCCCGGCGCGTACACTGGTGCGCCCATCGCCACCTCGCGGGCGGCGTTTTGTGGGACAGTCACACCCGGGAGCGAGCTAAGCAGCCGCTCGGCGGGTGCGACAGCCGCACGCAGGGGGGCGGGGTCGCCCTCACGGGCGAAGGCGAGTGCATCCGCAAAGTCGTGGAGCGTCACGAGGTCGGTGTCGTCGAACGAACCGGTCGCAGTACGGCGAAGGTGGCCCATGTGCGCACCAGTGCCGAGGGCGAGGCCGAGGTCGTGACACAGTTTCCGGATGTAGGTGCCAGACTCACAGCGGACCCGGAGGAGAACGCGTCGCTCTGCGCTCTCCAGCACCTCGAGTTCGTATACCTCGCGGGTCCGCAGGCGCCGCGCGACAGCGCTCCGACGCGGCGGCTTCTGGTAGAGGTCGCCCTCGAACTCGGCGAACGTGGCGTCAAGGTCGGCGGGCGTGCGGGCGTGAAGTTCGAGAGCGGCGATATACTCCTTTGGCGCGGTTCGGAACCGCTCGACCAACCGGGTCGCCTCACCGAGCATCGTCGGGAGCGACCCCGTGACCTTCGGGTCGAGCGTCCCGGCGTGGGCCGCGCCACCGAGTTCCGGGCCGTCGTCGAGATCTGCGAGGGCACCGTCGACCATCCGCCGGACCCACGCCGCGACCTGATGGGCGGACGGGCCAGGCGGCTTATCGAGGTTAACGACCCCGAACCGCAGGAGTGAGGCGGGTGAGCGCGTATCAGGCGGGCCGCGTGCTATCAACTCAGGTCACTCGGCGTCAGCCCGGCGAAACTCGTAGCGGACACCCTCGACGGGCATCGCCCCTTCGTCACCGGCATCGGTGTACGACTCGACAGCGGTGCGAACAACGGTCGTCGCGGCGTCGGGCCCCCACCGCGCGGTGTTGACCACGAGATCGTAGATCGAGAGGTCGTCGATATCGATATCGTAATAGCTGTGATAGCGCCGAGCCTCGCTCTCGGCGCGACGGCGCGTCTAGTCGCGCACCGTCGCGCGGGGCTTGCCCTCGCGGGCCGCGATGCGGTCAAGCCGGACTGTAAGCGGAGCGGTGAGCCACACCCGGATGTCGGCGGCGTCGCCCGCGAGCCACCCGGCGAGTCGCGACTCGAGTACGAGGTCATCGCGGCCCCGGGCGAGCTCGTACTGTCGGCGGTCGAGGTCGTAGTCGATGGCGGCCTCCTCCTCTGCGAGTTTGTTCAGCTCGACCGGGGAGAGACCGCGCTCGTCGGCCACACTTCGAAAGATGTCGCCACCACTCACGTGTTCGTTGTCGAGGGCCTCGGCGAGCGCAGCCGCGAGCGTTGACTTCCCCCCGCCCGCGGGTCCCGAGACGGTCACCAGCATACAGCCGGTCGGCACCCATGGCTGAAAGAAGTTGCTATAGCCGTTCCGCTTGCAGACCGTGGCCCACACGAATAGAGCGAGAGTGGCGGAAACGAACGATACGAACGGTATGAGAACCCAACTGACGAGCGAACGCGGCGGGCCGGAGCTTATGAAGGACTCGGCGAGATGTCGATGTTCAACCCCTTGCGGATAATCTGGGTGAACCCCATAGAGCAGACGAAGTACCACAGGATCCACACCTGGATGGGCCCGATTGCCGGATCGCGCCAGCCGACGACACCACGGAGCGGGATAGTGATGCTTCCAGGGTCGATATGCTGGGTGCCGCCGCCGATGCCGAGCGCCCAGTACATCCACAGGAAGACAGGGATAGTGAAGAACATGATCCAGACCATCGGGCGGAACTGCTCTTTGAACATCCCGAGCTGGTCGCCCATCATCTCCATCTGCTCGTCCTGAAGACTGTCGAGTTTCTCTTGATCGTCGCGCTCTTTCGCCGCCTCCCGGCGCTCCTGGAGGTCTTTCATCTGCTGCTGGTACTGTCCCATCTTCTCAGTGTTCATGAGATTCGCCTGCAACAGTGTGGAGTAGAGCCCCGTCCCCATCGCGAGAATCATCACGACGGCATAGAACGGGAGTGACTGCTCCAGCGGCCCGAGCGCCACGTCCATGATCCCGCCGATGAGGTCCCGAAGCGGCTGCCACGCGTAGGCAACAAAGAAGGCCATCGTCACCGCCGCGGCACCTTTGTCGTAGACCGACCAGGTGGTCTCCTCTATCTCGTCTTCGTCGGCGTCAGCGCTGCTCACGTCCGTCGCAGCTGAGGTCGTGCCGCTCCCAAGAGCCGCGCGGGTCGCCTCAGGGTCGGCGAGTTCGAAACCCTCCTTACCGTCGACGAGGACGCCCCTCTCTATCAGCCGTCCCCAGTGTCCGCTGGAGACGTCGTTGCGGACGTCCGCCCAGTGGACCGTCTCGTCGTTGGTCTGTGCCAGTACCGTCTCAACAGCGTCGCGCATCTCGGCGTCGTCGGTGACGAGGTTGTCGACGGTCTGTTCGATCCGAGCCATTGCAAGTCGGTAGGAAGTCGCAGAACAAGAAGGGACCGCTCCGTCGCTACACTGCGTCGTTCGACTCGACCATCTCGCGCAGGCCAGCGAACACCTCGTCGGGCGACCCCGTACCGTCCACCTCGACGAGGTTGCCGACCTCGCGATAGTACTGCACCACAGGCGCAGTGTTCTCCTCGTACACCCGCAGCCGTTCGCGGACGGTCTCCTCGGTGTCGTCGTTTCGCTGGGTCAGCTCACCGCCGCAGCCGTCACAGACGCCCGCCGCCTCGGGTGGTGCGAACTCAACGTGGTAGGTCGCGCCGCAGTCCGGACAGACCCGGCGACCGGTCAGACGTCGGACGAGTTCAGCCTCGGGGACGGAGAGAAAGGCGGCGAGGTCAAGATTGACCATATCATCCAGAAACTCCGCCTGCGAGAGATTTCGCGGGTAGCCGTCAAGGACGAATCCGTCGGCCTCCGCGAGCGCCTCGACGACGATTTCGTTGACAACCGGGTCGGGCACAAGTTCGCCAGCGTCCATATACTCCCGAGGCGTGCCGTGGTCGGTCTCCATCTCCTTGTTCGCACGGAGCGCGTCGCCCGTAGTGACATGTTCGACATCGTACTCCTCAGCCAGTCGCACGCTCTGTGTCCCCTTGCCCGCGCCCGGCGGCCCGAGTAGAAGGAGTCGTTGCTGGGTCACGTTCAGAGGTCCGTTCCCGCCCATATACCTCTCCCGGAAGTGTGGCGGGCGTAGTGCCAGGGAGGCAGACGTCTATGCGACCGGCGGGCCCACGGGACCGTGCGCGGCGAACAAAGGAGGCTGTCCGGCGCGGGTGGCGAGCGACGTACCCTCTCGCGTCTCGTGCTGGCAAGCGCCTGACCGACCGTTTATACCGGTCCGCTCGCTACCAGAGTTTAATGACAGAAGGCAGCGCCAGCGGCGAACGAATTAATAGACGATCTGTCCTCGCCGCGATGGGAACCGCGACAACGGTCGGACTCGCAGGCTGCGCCGGTACGGGTCTGGGGAGTACGGAGACGCTCCGCGTGTCGACGTGGAGCGGCACCAACGAGACGGTATTTCGCGAAGTGATCAAGCCCCGCTACGAGGAGGAGACGGGCAACGAGCTCGAGGTAGTTGGCAACTGGCAGGGGATCCTCTCGAAGATCCGGCAGTCGCCCGAGGACGACCCGCCGTTCGACGTAACTGTCGGTGTCGGTCGGACAAACTACCGGGGGCAACAGGACGGCCTCTGGCGGCCCGTCGATTATGACGCGCTTTCGAACGCCGACGGCATCAAACCGCGGCTCCGGGAGTTCCAGATGTCAGAGGTTGGCGTTCCGGTGGCCTACGGCGTCCACGCGTACGTCTACAACAAAGACACTGTGACGTGGAACCCGGCGGAGTGGGCCGATATGCGCTCTCCGGCAGCGGAGAACATCGCGCTCCCGAGTGACTTCTGGCTGAAGCTGTTCATGATGGCTGCCATCACCATAGACGACGAACCACTCGCGGACGAGGTGTACGACCGGAGCTACACCGACACTCTCCTCGAGGTTGTAGAGGCGGCACCGGTGTCGACGTTCTACCAGGGGACCCAACAGCTCTGGACCGCGTTCTCCGAGGGCCTCGCGGACGTCGGGCACTACTTCTACGCGTACGGCCTCCAGAAGGCCCAGACGACCGACGACCTGAACATCGGCGTCACGGTACCCTCGCGCACCAGTGGATACATCGACTACTACCACGTCGTCCGCGGGACGAACCGCCCGGACGCGGCCGAGGAGTTCATCGACTTCATGCTGGACCCGGCCGTCCAGAGCGCGTACGCCGCCGAGTTCAATCTCGGTATGTCCCACACCGACGCAGAGTATCCGGCGGCGACAGTCGAGAGCGTCCCGACGACGAACGACGGCCTGAGCGAAGTGGCGTTCCAGAACTTCGCTCGCGTGGCCGACTACTCCGACGACCTGAGCGACCGCTTCCGCGCATTCGTCCAGAACAGCTAAGGCCCGATGCTCGAACTCGACGACCTCACGGTTACCTACGGCGACCTGACCGCCGTCGACGGCGTCTCGCTCAACGTGCGCGACGGTGAGTTGTGCTGCCTGCTTGGCCCCAGCGGCTCCGGAAAGTCGACGCTCCTGCGTGCGGTCGCCGGGTTCGAGCCGCCCGACCGCGGGCGGGTCCGTATCGACGGCCAGGACGTGACCGATATGCCGCCCCACCGCCGGCCCACCTCGATGGTGTTTCAGGACTGGGCGCTGTTCCCAACGAAGAGCGTTGCTGAGAACGTCGCCTTCGGCCCGAAGATGCGCGGGGTCGGCCGCGCGGACCGGCGCGCGGCGGCACAGGAGGCGCTCAAACTCGTCGAGATGACAGACTACGCCGAGGCCGACCCAACCGATCTCTCTGGCGGCCAGCAACAGCGCGTCGCGCTCGCGCGCTCGCTCATCGTGGAACCGGACCTCCTGCTCCTCGACGAACCGCTCTCTAGCCTTGACCGCGGGCTCCGTGAGACGATGCAGGTCGAACTCAAGCGGATCCACGACCGCGTCGAGACGACGATGCTCTACGTCACCCACGATCAGAACGAGGCGTTCACTCTCGGCGACCGCCTCGGGGTGATGGAGGCAGGTCGGCTGGTCCAGGTCGGTACGCCGGAGGCGGTGTACACCGACCCCGTCGACCGCTTCGTGGAGTCCTTTCTCGGGTCGCCGAACCTCATCACTTGCCGGGTCGTCGACGTCGACGAAGGCCCGACGGTCGAGACCCCCTTCGGTGTCCGCGTCCCTGCCCCCGTCGACCCGGACAGGCTCACCCTGGGCGACGACCTCGTCGTCTCGCTCCGGCCCGAGCGGCTCTCGGTGACGGCAGTACCGGCGGCCGCGACCGACGGTGGCACCGGCGCGAGCGTCCTGGCGACGGTCGTCGAACGTGTCTACCGCGGCTCTGACGTGCGCCTCCGCTTGTCGGTGGACGAGACAGAGCTGTTCGTCAAGCGACCGATCGGCGCGGACGGCGGCCTCGCAGCCGGCGACGAGGTGACGGTGCGCTGGGCGCCCGACGAGGCGACCTACTTCGACACATCAGGGGCGCGCTGCCGGTGAGTACGCGAACCCGTCGCCTGCCGTCGCTCGGCGGGCGCCGGACGCTTGCGCTTCTGGCTCCCTTGCTCGCCCTCGACGTTCTCGTCTTTCTCGTCCCCACGGCGTATCTGCTGCGGGTGAGTCTCACGGCGCGGACGCCCGGCGGCGCGTTTGTCGAGGGGTCGTGGGCGCTCGACGGCTACCGCTACGTCACCGAGACGAGCTTAGTCCACGAAATCCTGGCGTTCACGCTGTTCTTTGCCGTTCTGGTCACCGCCCTCGCGGTAGCGGTGGGCGTCGTCTATGCCTATGCCGCGTGGTGCGCGACGGGGTGGACCCGCACGCTTCTCCTCGGCGGCGCGGTCTGCTCGCTGTTCACCACGCTCGTCGTGAAACTGTTCGCCGTCCTCCTCGTCTACTCTCCGCAGGGCCTAGTGAACGACCTCCTGCGCGCCGTCGGTCTCGCGAGCGAGCCGGTGCTCCTCGTCGACAACCTCGCGGGCGCGGTGATCGGACAGCTCTACATCGTCGTTCCGTACGCGATACTCGCGGTGTATGCGGTGCTGTCGTCACTCAACACACAGCTGGTTGAGGCGGCGCGGGATCTCGGGGCCGACGGCTCCGGGGTGTTCCGCGAGGTAGTCCTTCCACACGTCCGACCGGGCATCGCCGTCGCAGCCGTTATCGCGTTCACGTGGTCGGTCGGGGCCTACCCTGCGCCACTCCTGCTGGGCTCCGGGAGCGAGCAGACAGTCGGCATCCTCGTCTCCCAGCTGTTGCTCGCGCGGTTCGACTGGCCGGCCGCGGCGGCGCTCTCCGTTGTCACCGCCGGGACTGTGTTCGGGAGCCTCCTCGTCGTGCTGTGGCGACTCGATCTCGCCGGGGGGCTGCTTGATGCGTGAGCGCCTCCTCAACGCGGCCGGCCGGGGGGTCGTCGCCGTCCTCCTCTGTCTGCTCGTCCTGCCGCTCGCAGTCGTGGTCGCAACGGCGTTCGACGCCAGCGGCGCGGTAGCGTTCCCTCCGCGCGGGCTCTCGACCCGGTGGTTCAGCGCCTTGCTCGCGTCGTCGACATGGCTCCAGGCGCTCCTCAACAGCCTTGTCGTCGCGACGGGCACGAGCGCCCTCTCGACGGCCGTCGGCGTGGCCGCCGCGCTCGGCGTCCGTCAGCTCGACGAGGGGCGACGGCGTGCGGTCGTCGCGCTGGCGGTGCTGCCGCTGCTCGTCCCCGGAGTGATCATCGGCGTGACGACGCTTACGCTGTTCAGCCAGTTCGGCCTTCAGCAGAGCTATGTCGCGCTCGTCCTCGCGCACTCGCTCTGGGCGACGCCGCTCGCGTTCTCCGTTATCCAGGCGTCGTTCGCTCGGTTCGACTGGCAGCTCCACGAGGCAGCGCTCGACCTCGGCGCGACGCCGATCCGGGCGTTCACGGGGGTCGTCGCACCGAACGTTCGGGCGGGGCTGGCCGTGGCCGCGCTGGTAGCCTTCGTCGTAAGTCTTCAAGAGTTCGTCATCGCCCTGTTCCTGAGCGGCCCGGATACTCGCACGGTGCCGGTCGCGGCGTGGAACTCGCTCCGCCAGAGCCTCGACCCGGTCGTGAGCGTTGTCTCGGCGCTCCTTCTCGTCGCCGTCGTCGGCCTCGTTGTCGTCGTGGGCGCCCTTGCCGGCGTCGGCCGGTTTGCGAGCGACCTCTGAGCCGCCTGGAGGGTCGGGTGCCGACCCGCTTTTGCCCGAGGCCCACGATACGCAATCGTGACCCGATTCGACGCGACGGACCCGACAGAGCGCCGAAAACTCGTCGCCGACGCGGTGGGCGCCCACCGCGAGCGGCCGGGGAGTGAGTTCCTGACCGTCGAGGGTGAGTGGGCGAGTGCCAGCGAGGCGACCGCGGAGACCGACGGTCCGCCGACCTCGCCGTGGGTCCAGTTCGGCGACCGAATGTTCAATCTCGACGTCACCAGCGACGAACTCACACGGCTGAACGACCTGCTCTCCGAATTCCCGGAGTTCCGAGTAGAAGTCCGGGAGTCGCCGGAGGAGGCCGAGGGCACGAACGTTCAGATCATGGCAAAGTCCGACGCCGGCCGACTCGCGATGTTCGTCGACGAGGCCTTCGTCCGGGTGTACGGCGCGCCTCGCGACTACCGGCTGTGGGTCGTCGCGGTCTGAGAGCTACTGGAGACAAACGGAGCAACTGGGACGCCTCCGAACGCGTAGGCCTAACAGAACGGCAAACGGATGCCGCGGTCGGCGCGTGCGAGATACAAGCGCGACGGAGCGGGGCCTACTCTCGCAGTTCGTGCGCGGATCGCTCGTTCCCGAGGTGGTGGACGACATCGACTGCTCGGTGTTGATCGCCGAAGGCGCCACGTCGTGAGGGCTGTTGGAACGCCTGCTGGGCTAGAGCGGAGCGTTCATTTTCCCGTCTGGCGTTGGGTATGGATGAACGTCCACGGACCGTCGGCGCCACGCGAAGGAGAGGGCAAGTCGGTCGTCACCGCTGGCGACGGCGTCGACCTCCACGCGGTCCGGGCCGGCCCCGAGGACGGAGCGCTCGTTGTCCTGCTTCACGGGTTTCCGGAGTTTTGGTACGGTTGGCGCGACCAGATCCGTCCGCTCGCGGAGGCGGGCTACCGCGTCGTTGTCCCTGACCAGCGAGGCTACAACTTCAGCGACAAGCCGTCCAAGGTCGGCGCCTACCGGCTCAGTGCGCTCGCACGCGACGTTCTCGGGATACTCGAGGCCCACGGGCGCGAGGAGGCCAACATCGTCGGCCACGACTGGGGCGCCGCCGTTGCGTGGTGGATGGCGCTTCACCACCCCGACTGTGTACGGACGCTCACGGCTGTGAACGTCCCTCATCCGTCCGTGATGACCGAGGAACTCCGCGAGTCGTGGCGCCAGCGACTTCGGTCGTGGTACTTTCTTGCCTTCCAACTGCCCCGGGTGCCGGAACGGGTCGCCCGCGCCGGGAACTGGCGCCTGCTCACGCGGACGATGCGCCGGTCGAGTCTCCCCGGCACCTTCGGGGCCGAAGACTTCGAGCGCTACCGGGCGGCCTGGGGACAGGACAGCGCGTTCAGGTCAATGGTGAACTGGTACCGTGCGATCGTCCGCCGACGTGACAGGCTGCGCCAGGAGACGGTCGAGCCCCCGACGCTCGTCGTCTGGGGCGCACAGGACGAGTTTCTCGCGCGGTCGATGGCACACCGGAGCGTGGAGCGCTGCGCGAACGGACGGCTCGCGACCCTCGCGGACGCAACCCACTGGGTACAACACGAGTACCCTGAGCGGGTGACGAGCCTATTGCTCGACCAGTTCGCCTGAGTGGCCGGTCGTATCGGCCGGAACCACGACGTTCAAGCCGGGGCGTCCCGGCGCACTCGCTGTGGGGGCTGTTCATCGCCTGCTTGGCATCGACGCCGCGGTCCTTGACGACCGCGCCTTCCGTGTCCTCCTCGTCGCCTCGCTCGTCTCGCCGCTCGGCACAGCCGTTGTCTCGCCGGTACTGGCGAGTCTGACCGGTCCGTTCGGAGTGAGCGAGGCGCGCGCTGGCCTCCTGCTCGCAGTCTTCACCGCGCCTTCGATTCTACTCATCCCGGCGGTCGGCGCACTTTCGGACCGTCTGGGGCGCAGACCGGTGCTGGCGGGCGGGCTCGCGCTGTTCGGCCTCGCCGGGAGCGCCGTCGCCCTCACGGCTGAGTTCACGCTCGTCCTCGGTCTCCGATTCGTCCAGGGAGTCGGCTACTGTGGCATCGCACCCATCCTCATCACCAGCGTTGGTGACCTCTACGTCGGCGAGCGAGAGGCCGCCGCACAGGGCGTCCGGTTCACGGTCGTCGGCGTCGCGCTCACAGTCGCGCCGCTGGTCGCCGGCGGACTCGTTGTACTGGCGTGGCAGGCACCATTCCTCGTCTACCTGCTTGCCCTCCCGGCCGCCGCCGCGGTGATGCGCTACCTCGGCGAGCCGCGTGCATCGAACGATACCGAGCGCGACGATACGGACACCGCGTCGCTCTGGACCGTCACGCGGCGGCCGCGGGTCCTCCTGACCCTGGTTGGTCGAACGACACCGGGGCTGGTCTGGTTTGCCTTTCTCACCTATGCCTCGACCCTCGTCGCGCGCCTCGGCGGGTCACCCGCGGTCGCGGGGATGGTGGTCGCGACAGCGAGTCTCGCCTCCGCACTCGCCGCGACGCAGGTCGGACGGGTGACCGCAGCGGTGGCACGCGGTCGAGCGCTTGCTGGCGGTGTGGCGGTCTGTACGGCCGGGCTCGCAGGCCTGCCGTTCGCGCCGAGTGTCGTTTTGACCGGCGTCGCGGCTGTTGCGATCGGCGCCGGATTCGGTGTCTCCATCTCACTGTACCGCTCGGAGATGACCCGGCTGGCGCCCGATGCCCGCCGGGGTGGACTGGTGAGCGTCGGCGAGTCGGTCGGCCGGGTCGGGTCGACAGTCGCGCCGGTGGCGACAGGCGCGCTGGTTGCCGCGGCACAGCCAACCCTCGGAAACGCCGGCGCGGCACGGGCGGCACTCCTTGCTGTCGCCGTTGTTGCACTCCTCCTCGGGGGGGCGAGCGCGCTCCTCGCGCCGGAACTCCCGGCGCCCGTGGACTCGCCTGCGGCAGATTAGCTGAATGCAGGCGCTAAGCCCCCGTCCTCAAGGAGCGACCAACGGGAGCGAGTAGGCAGGGGTAGTTCACGACCTGTCGCGTCGCATCGCGATCTCGAACCACGGGCAGAGCCGGAGCTGTCGGTAGTACCGTTGATTCTCGAAGAGGTGGTCGTAGTCGACCCACAGGAGACCACCGATCTCCGACTCGACAGGGTCCAAGGAACAGTCGTCGAGGGTCGTCTTGAGGACTGCACAGACCTCCCACTCGAGACCGGCGTTTTCGTAGTGGCGTTTGTACTCGAAGCGGTCGGTCACGCGCAGGTCGTCGTATTGGTCGGGCGTGACACCGAGTTCGTCCTCCAGTCGCTCCGCACAGGCGTCGACCTGCGACTGTCCCTCGACAGGGTGTGAGGCGACGGTGCCGTCCCAATGAGTGTCCCAGAGTCGCTTCTCCGGCGCGCGCTGGGCGAGGAGAATGTGCCTGTCGCCGTCGAACACAAGACAGGTGAAGGCCCGGTGGCGCATCCCCTCGCCAGTGTGGGCGTCAAGACGGTTGGCGAGACCCTGTGGCTCGTCGTTCCCGTCGACGAGGACGACCGACTGGCGGGCGTTTGGGTGATCCTCCGTGGCCCCGGAGGCATCGTCCATAGTCATGGACGGATGTCGAAGAGCGGCGACAAGGACCCTTCGATCCGGTCGATCGATTAGTCGGCTGAACGGCCGGCCACTCGATCCGAAAGAGAGGATTGATACGGGCGCAGAGCACTCGCCATAGTAATGTCACCCGCCTACCTCGCCCTTGAGGACGGCCGCGTCATCGAGGCGCGCACCCGCGTCCCGGGCCGCACGCGTGGTGAACTGGTGTTCACGACTGCATACACGGGCTACGAGGAGAGCCTCACCGATCCCTCCTACGAGGAGCAGGTGTTGACATTCTCGTACCCACTGATCGGAAACTACGGCGTCCGAGAGGAGCGCTTCGAATCAGACCGCGTCCACCCGCGCGCCGCCGTCGCCCACGAACTGACCGAAGAGGTCGTGGAGTGGCTGGCCGACGAGGGTATCCCCGCCGTCGACCACCTCGACACGCGAGAGTTGGTGACGTCGGTTCGCGAGGAGGGTGCGATGCGGTGTGGCGTCGCCGCCGGCGAGAGCGCGACGGCCGAGGCTGCGCGCGAGGAACTCGACGCCTGTCTCCCGATGTCAAACCACGACGATATCGGCGCGCGCGTCAGCGTCGCCGAGGCCGCGACCTACGACCCCGAGGGAGAGGTTGTCGCGGAGGTTGCGCTCGTCGACTGCGGTGCGAAGGGGTCGATCAAGCGCTCGCTGCTGGAGCGCGGCGCACGCGTTCACCTCCTGCCTTACGACGTTGACGTCGAGACAGTGGCGGACCTCGGCGCAGACGTCGTCTTCATATCAAACGGCCCGGGCGACCCGAAGACGTTCGAGGCCGCCCAGCACCTCGTTGAGGAACTGGTTGGCGAGCGGCCCGTGGCTGGCATCTGTCTCGGCCAGCAGGTCGTCGCGAACGCGCTCGGCGGGTCGACGGCGAAGATGGAGTTCGGCCACCGCGGAGTGAACCAGCCGGTTCGCGACCTTGACTCCGGCCGCGTCGTGATGACGACTCAAAACCACGGCTACACCGTTGTCGACCCGGGCGAGCTCGATGTGACCCAGCGGAACGTCAATGACGACACTGCGGAGGGACTGGCCTCGAGCGAGCTGGGCGTAATAACCCGCCAGTATCACCCCGAAGCAAACCCCGGCCCGCACGACTCACTCGACTTTTTCGACGACGTGCTCGAGTTGGCGCGCGGCGAAGACCCGCTCTCCTGACGCCTGTCGGCATCTTTTTCCGAGTTCTCACCACAGACTGGACATGATCACGGTGCGTGCGCCGGCCACGAGCGCGAACCTCGGCAGCGGGTTCGACGTGTTCGGGGTTGCGCTCTCCCGGCCCGCCGACGTTCTTCGCGTCGAGCGTGCCGAGCGCACCAGTATAGAGGTCACCGGCATCGGGAGCGAGTATATTCCAGAAGACCCCGCTCAGAACACCGTCGGTGCCGTCGCCAAGGCGCTTGACGCCCCTGCACACATCCGCATCGACAAAGGCGTCCGGCCCTCTTCCGGTCTCGGCTCCTCGGCCGCGAGCGCCGCCGGCGCGGCACTCGCCCTCTCAGCGCTTTACGGCCGCGACCTCAGCCGCCGCGACCTCGTTCCGGTCGCCGCCGAGGGCGAGGCCGTCGTCTCCGGCGAACCCCATGCCGACAATGTCACGCCCGCACTCATGGGTGGATTCACCGTCGCCGCCGACCGCATGACAAGTGTCGACGCCGACGTGCCACTTGTTGCCTGCCTGCCCGAAATCGCCGTCTCAACGCGTGACGCCCGCCGGGTCGTTCCGGACGAGGCGTCGATGGACGATCTCGTCCACACGGTGGGACGCGCCGCCACCCTCGCCGTTGGGATGTGCCGCTCGGACCCAGATCTCGTCGGCGCAGGGATGGAAGAGCAGGTGGTCACCCCCCGCCGCGCGAAGCTCATCACCGGCTACAATCGGGTTCGGGAGGTCGCACTCGACGCGGGCGCGACGGGCGTCACCGTGAGCGGCGCCGGGCCGACCGTTCTCGCAGCCTGTCGCCGGGGGCGCCGGCAGGCCGTCGCGAGCGCGATGATCGACGCGTTCGTCGACCACGATGTCGAGGCTCGCGCCTACCAGACCAGCATCGGGCGCGGTGCCGAGGTCTACTGAGTCAGCGGCCGCTCCACGAACCGCTTACGCAGCTCTGGCGAGGGGACCTGACACTCGTCGGTCCGGCCGAACAGTCGGTATCGCGTTCGCGCGACGAAGTCGTAGGGCGGGTCGCGCAAGGGCGCTGGTGGGGCAAGGAGTGGAGCGAGCATCGACAGCGCGAGGCCGAGTCGCCGGCAGACCCGGAGTCGCAATCAACCGGGTGTAGGCCGCGCCGTCATCGGCGAGCGCGACAGAGTCGCCCCCGCCGGTCGGTAGGCTGGAGGGCGCGCGACGCGCCGACCGGAGACCGAGGCGGCACGAGTCGGAAGACCCCACGGTGACGGTCGGGTTCACAGACCTCGAGGGCGAGCGGACGCTGATTTTCGAGGGACCGGCGTCGGCCGAGGGGCACGCCCTCTTGCTGACGAACGCGACAGTTCGTGACGCGAACGGTTCACCCGTTCTGAATATCCGTGGTGGATCGAACTCGGACCTCGCGGTCGTCGAGGAGTCGCCCGTCAGTGGGCCACACGGCGTCGAACTCCGTGTCGGGTCGTGAGAGGGGCGGGCGTACGACTACTGGCTATTCGGGCGGGCGTTCGAGCCGTCGTGACGAGAATGCCGGCCGCAACACGCTCCGCAACCGATATGCCCGGCCCGCCGCTGGTCGCGATATGGCGACCGTCGATGGCGCGCTCTCGCGGCTTCGCGATCGGGCAGATCTGCCCGCTCGCGAGGCGCTCCCGCGGTGGGTCGCGCCGCTCCCAGCGTGGCTGGAGGACATTGGCCTCCTCTTCGCGCCGCTCGTCGTCCTCACGAACCTCGCGGGTACCGCCTTCGGCTTCTGGTACTACCGCTTCCAGTTCGCGGGCACCGAACTGGCTGCGTGGCCGCTCCTACCCGATAGCCCGCTCGCAACGCTGTTTGCCGCGCTCGCGTTCGGGCTCTGGTATCTCGACCGGCCCTCCGAGTACGTCGCCGCGTTTGCGTTCGTCGGCTGCTGGAAGCTCGGGCTCTGGACGCCGTATGTTCTCGTTGCCTTCGCCGACTCCTTTCTCGCCTCAACGACGCTCCCGATGTACGTCTTCCTCCTGACGAGCCACCTCGCGATGGTAGCTCAGGCGTTCGTTCTCCACCGTATCGCCGCGTTCCGCGTTCGTGCGCTCGTCGTTGCACTGGCGTGGTACGGCTTCAACGACGTTGTCGACTACTTTCTCACGCCGTTCGGAACGCCACACCACACGCTCCTGCCCGGACAAACACGGGTGGGCGGGCTTGACGGGTTCACCCACTCGTCACCGACCCACGAAATCGCCGCCGTAGGCGCTGTTGTCCTGACACTCACGGCGTCAGTCCTCCTGTTCTCGACACGGGTCGCAAAGCTTCGGAGCCGGAGCAAGGGCGACTGATTTTGTCCGGCGACGCCGTGTGCGCGCAAAGGGCTACTACGACCGGCTGACGGACCTCCCGTTGGTCGTCGAAGCAGAGGAGCGGGCCGCGGCATGAGCGCGACACCTCGAGCGGGCTCGTCCGGACCACGACCGTCGTCTCGCTCACGGGCGCCGGCGAGACGGGTCGCGGCGAAGACGTTACCTACGTCACGCCGGACCACGAGGCGCTCTCACACGTCGGGCAGCTCGCGCCGACAGGTGAGTTCACAGTCGACTCGTTCTCCGCGATACTCGACGACGCGATCTGTTTCCCTCGCCGCCGGAGCGTGAATCCGCCCGCCACTACCGCCGGTGGGCCTACGAGAGCGCGGCACTCAGCCTCGCGCTCCGGCAAGCAGACACCCATCTTGGGGCGGCTCTGGGGGTAGAGCGCGACCCCGTTCGCTTCGACACATCAGCTCGTCTCACGCCAATTGAAAGCGACGACTCGCCGACCACAGACCGGGTCCACGAGGTGCGCGAACGGGTGCCGGGGGTCAAGTTCGAACTCGACGCAACGAGTGAATGGGACGACCTAGTCGCCGACCTCGCGGCGATTGGTGCGGTAGTGACACTCGACCTGAAGGGGCAGTACCACGGCACCGCCGTCGACCAGAAGGCCGACCCCGACCTCTACCGCCGGGTGATAGAGGGGTTCCCCGACGCAATAATGGTCGGCCACACCGATGGCTGCCCGCGCCGTTCACAGATCGCGACGGGGCGGCGGCACTCGTGGCGACCGCCCGTCTCAGTCGTCTGTGTGCGCCCGCACCCACAGGTCGCCAATGCGTGAGAGCTGGGTGCGGTAGGACTTCCCCTCTGCCTCCTGTTCGATGTAGCCCTTCCCACCCGGGCCGAGACGGTCGACGTTGTAGATAACCTTCGAGCGAAAGCTGTCGGTGTACTCCTCACCCATCTCGGCCGCGAGCCGTTCCGCCAGTTCCGATACGGAGCCGAACTCACCGTGCTCGCCAAGGGCGAAGAGAATCACCTCCTCAAACGGCTTGACGTTCGAGAAGGAGGCGACCGGGAGTTCGAGGATATGTCGGCCGTCTACCTCCTTCGCGCCGATCGTCGTCCCGCGTTCGTCGAACTCTGCAAGAAGGTTTCGGGTCGCAGTCAGGCGTTTGTCGACCCGGTCGTCGTCCACCCGCTCTCGGAGGTCCGCAAGAAGGTCAGCCGTCGCCCGCAACTGCTCCGCGAGTTCGGTCTCGAGATACTTTTCGGGCGCCGTGTAGTATGTGTGGATGCGCTCGCGGTCGTTCTGTCGCTCAACCATTATAGAGTGGGCCGCGGTGGCGAAGGCGAAGGAGACGGGCCGAGGCATTGCGCTCACGTTCACCCACACTTCGGCATCAGCCGAGCCGTCGAGTACCCCGTTGATCAGATTGAACGCCTGCTCGAAGGCAGCGTCGTAGTCGTAGACGTCCTCAAGCACGACGCGGTCCGTGTCGGCGCCCAAGAGGTTCTGGAAATCCTGTTCAAGCTTTCCTGAGAGGTTTCGAGAGTATTCCACGTTCGCCTCACTCCCCACCGCCCCCTCCAGCAGAATCACCCGGTCCACGTCCAGTTGATCGCGAATGAGAGGCGCGATCAGTCGGTCGTAGTCGAACCCGACCGGGACGATGTGGGTCTGCATATAGGGAATGTGGCGACGGCGCATAAATAAAACGCCAGTCTCGCCACCGTTGATACGCACATCGTTGATGTTTGCCGCCGCGCCGTACCGGACTTCGTTAGAACTATTCCGCTCTTGAGTAGTGACATCCTCCCCGTCGTAACCGACGGGGCTTCCCGTGCCGCAGGTGGGATATT
>CAKZPG010000064.1 GCA_937138675.1 uncultured archaeon
TCTCGTCCTTACCAAGGACGCGCTTTACCGCTAAGCTACCCAGGCACTCAGGGTGTGTACACCCCGTTGTTCCACTTTCCGCAACCAATTTTACCACACAAGCATATAAGAATGTAGTGAAAGCCACCGCTGTGCCGTAGCGTGACGTGCAAAAGCAGTACGTTAAAATGCTTCCAATTTCGCCCCCCTCAATGATGTGAACCACTCAATCGAATCGTCTATTTTGCCGTTCGTCGTTCACTTTTGAGAGCGACTCAGCGCAGAACTTCATCAATGTTGAACGGGAAGAGTCACAGCAAGAGACTGGTGACTGACTGCCGGGAGTCCACATCAAAGCCATCCCTCAAGGAGCGAGCGCGGGGCGCCGAGGGAGTAGGGTAGGGTAGGGTAGTTTACGTGTCACCCGTCGAGCGCGCGAGGCGGTCGCTCTCCGAGTCGACGTCTGCCGGCAGGTCACCCGCCGCGAGCGCCGCGACCCGGTCACTCGTCGCGCTGTCAAGTGCGTTGTCGACCGGTGGGAGCCGTCCGCCGAACCCGCGCCCGAGGCGTTCGAGATGGTCGACGAGTGGGCCGGGCGCCGCATCCCCGCCTACCGTCGCGCCGGCGGCGCCCGCAAGCGCGCAGACGTCGGCCTCCAGTTCGCGTTCGTATCCCTCGGCGCGGGTCGTCTGGTCGCGCCCAAACGCGCGAATTACGGAGACGGCACGGTCTGCGGCCTCTGTTGTCGCGAGAAGGTAGAACCCCCGCGAGACGAGGACGTCCGCGGCGAGGATCTGGAGATCGGCGACGATATCGCCCTCCGGCGCGCCATTACCGTTCGCCCACGGCTCTTCGGCGACGAGCCGCCGCGTGAGTGCGAGGCCCTCGTAGATGAGTTGGACACCGACCGCTCGTTCGACGACGCCGGGTGTCGTCGCCTCGTCTGGGGCGACCGCTCGAGCACAGACGAGCGTCAAGACTGCGGGGAGCATCGAGGCGTCGGCGAGCCGGTCGTCGATAGCGCCGCGCAGGTCAGCCGGCTCAACGTCATCAAGCGCCGACCGCGCGGCATCACGGGCTCGCACGGCGTTGTCCATCGCAGGACGGTAGCTAGGGCAGGGGCAAAGACCTTTGGAAACCCCCTGTCTCCGGAGCGTCGTGCGATGATTCGCGTGGACGACGACGCCGCTCACGGCGTCCGGACGGTGACGCTGAACCGCCCAGAGCGGCGCAACGCCCTGACGACCGGAATGCTCGACGACCTCGCCGTGGCTGTCGAGACAGACCTCCCCGTTGTCCTCCTCCGCGGCGCGGGGTCGGCATTCAGCGCCGGCGCTGATCTTGAGGAGGTGGCGAGCCTCGCCGACGGCGGCGACCCCGAGGCCTTTGCGGAACACGGCCAGAGGACGATGCATGCCGTCGCGGAGGCTCCGGCCACTGTTGTCGCGGGTGTTGACGGCGCGGCCCGAGGTGGCGGCGTGGAACTCGCCCTCGCGGCCGACCTGCGGGTCGCAACGCCTGACGCCTCCTTCGGCGAACCCGGCGTCTCGTTCGGCCTGTTCGGGACGTGGGGCGGCACGCACCGACTGCCGCGAATTGTCGGGCCGAGCGCTGCCGCAGACCTCAGCCTCACGGGCCGAGCGATCGACGCAACAGATGCAAAGCAGATAGGACTCGTCTCACGGGTTGTCGAGGACCCAGCCGCGGTTGCGGCGGAGACGGCCGCTAACGACCCACACGCACTCGCCGTCGTACGGGACTGCCTTCGGGACAACCGGTCGATCGTGGCCCGCGAACGCGCCGAGTGCGAGGCGTTCGCGGCTCTGATCGACCGCCACGGCGACAATCTTTAGATGTTTGGTGCCGGCGGCATGTGTCGCTTGTGCTCGCTCACGGCGACGAGTTCGTCGACCCGTTCGACCTGCGCCTCGCTCACGTCGTCGACCGCCCGGACCGTCGCCGCCGTCGAGAGCGGGCCGTCGATGTGGAGCGCGAGAATCGCATCAAGGGTGTCGTAGTCTAGCCCAAGTTCGCCTTCGTCGGTCTGGTCAAGCCACATCTCCGCCGACGGCGGCTTCTCGACGACCCGGTCGGGCACCCCGAGGTCGGTCGCGAGTTGGCGAACCTGCTGTTTGTAGAGCGGGCCGATCGGGTTGCAGTCGACGGCCTGGTCGCCGTACTTCGTGTAGTAGCCCGTCATCGCCTCGCTCCGGTTACCCGTCCCGAGGACGACTTTCGCTTCAGCGTTGGCGACAGCATAGTTCATCACCGCGCGTGCGCGAACCCGGACGTTCCCGACCGCGGTCTGTGCCGGGTCGGTCCCCGCCCCAGCCCGGTCGCGCAGCCCCCCGTCGGGCGCGGCGTCGAGAACGGCGTCGACAACCGGCGCGACGTCTATCACGTCGTACTCGATCCCGAGCTCTTCGGCCACGCGCGTTCCGTCGCTCGTAGACTCGTCGCTAGTTACGTCGCTCGGCATCACGAGGCCGTGGATCTTGTCTGGTCCGAGCGCCTCGGCGGCGAGATATGCGACTGTCGAACTGTCGATACCCCCAGAAAGACCGATGACGGCGCCGTCGGCGTTGGCGTCCTCAACCACACTCGCGACGAACTCGGTCGCCTGCTCGCGCACCGCGGCGAGTTCCGCCTCCGAGAAGGTGAGATCGAGCGGTACGTCAGCGTCCACAACGAGATCCATCGTACTCATCGTATCTAACTGTGGGCTTAACCTACATAACCCCACTCACCCCTCCACAGATGTGGACATGTGTGGTTCGGTGAAAACGACAGGGTGACACGCGACGACCGGTCAGTCCAGATGTGCAGACGCGCCGTTCGTCCCGTGAGAGTACATTAGCTTCCCAAGACTCAAATCACACAGGCAAGTACCAAAATGACACGAGCGCCGATGGTCCAATGGTAGGACTCAGCCTTCCCAAGGCTGCGGTCCGGGTTCAATTCCCGGTCGGCGCATCTCTGTGGCCGCTGTCGTCTGATAATTCACTCATCGGTTTCCTCCCACGGCTGAAGCCGTGGGCTTCCTCCTTGCGTTCGTGTGAGGCCCCAGACGACGCGACACACTCTTGCTAGTTACGCGTCGAACTCGTTGCGGAGGCTGGCGAAGCGGGCACAGATGTGACACTCTGTGTTATCGTGAGCGATGGGACGGCAGTAGCGCTCACCCTCGCGGCGCT
>CAKZPG010000065.1 GCA_937138675.1 uncultured archaeon
AGTCGGGAGCGGTGGCACGGAACGCCCATCTTGCATCCGCACCGGGGCGTTCTCGGCATAATAGTCTCGCTGTAAGCATAGGTGGTGACGGCGCTGTATCCCCACCCGACTGCGTTCCTTGTCCGCGTCAGCGGACTGCGGTGCTCATTGAGTGTAGGGGCTTCGTGCCTACTTTCAACTAAACGATCGCTCGAGGCCGTGTTACTGCTCGGTCAGTCGCTCTGAATACGAGGTGCGAGCATATACGTTACATTCCCCAGTCCCTCACCAAACCCATAGTGGAGTTTGACGGGGAACTCCTCGCCGAGTTCGATGGTCACCTCGGCATCCGAGGCGATGGCCTTGTTCATGTCCTTGAGGTAGTCAAGGCTAAACAGCGAGTCTGCGCCGCCAGCCTTCAGGTCGATCAGGTCCTCGCGGCTGAGTTCGAGGTCCACGTCGTCGGTGTCACCCTGTGCCTCGACGAGAAAGGCCTCGTCGTCAGGATCGACGCGCAGGCGGATGTGGTCGGAGACCATATCCGCGGCGGTGACCCCCCGGCTGAGCTGCGCCCCCTCGACGACGATCTCGGCGGAGAGGTCGAGGTCGGGGATATCCGGCTCCTGTCGGATCGAGTCGGGGTCGATGAGCGCGAGGGTATACGAGAGCCCGTCCATCTGGATGTGAAGCTTCCGGGTCTCCTCGTCAAGCTCGAGGTGGACGAGGTCGTCCGCGTTCGCCATCGAAGCGATATCCTCGAGACGCGCGAGATTGACGCCGATGACGCCACCGTCGGCGTCGTAGGACTCGAACGCGCCGGCCTCAAGATCGAGATCGACCATCCCGACGTTCGCGGGGTCGACCGCACGGATCGCGAGTCCGTCCTCATTCAGCCGGATCTTACACTCGTCGACCAGCACGCTGACAGAGTCGAGCGCGTCCCCCAGCGTTGACGCGCTCGCGATGGCCTCGAACATCTTGCTGGTATTTCAGTGGGGTACAGCAAAAGTGGCGCGGTCCCGACCGGAAGACGGTCACGAGCAACTCCTTCCGTGGCTAAGAGGGGGCGTGGCGCGTTCCTTCTGGCCGTTTTCCTCACCGGGCGCGCAGCGATACGCCGGGTGGACCGGGCGCTCCTCGTCGCGGACGCTGCCGTCGACGAGGTTGTTGCCGACCCTGCCGCGACGCCGGCCGAAGGGGACGCGGGGTAGCGGGCTCGAGGCAGGCGAGTGAGGACGAGCAAGCGTCAGGGCTTTCTCTGCCCGCCGTCCATGCTCGCCGTGCCCGATGAGTACTACAACCGCGCTAAACAGGAGGGCTATCGAAGCCGAGCGGCCTACAAGCTCCGTCAGATAGACGAGACGGCCGACGTACTCCCGCGCGCCGGTGTGGTCGTCGACGTAGGCGCCGCGCCCGGCGGGTGGCTCCAAGTCGCTGCCGAGCGGGCAGGACCTCGTGGGCGGGTCGTCGGCGTGGACCGTCAGCGAATCGACGGTGTGGAGAAGACAGACGACCGCGCATACGTCGAGACGGTCCGGGGCGACGTCACGGAGACGGAGACGCTGGAACGCCTGCTTGACGCCGTGGGCGACGACGGCGCCGACGCCGTCGTCTCCGATATCGCGCCGAATATGACCGGAGAGTACGGACTCGACCACGCCCGGTCGGTCCACCTCGCGCGCCTCGCGTTCCAGACAGCACTCGACTGCCTGCGTCCCGGCGGGGACTTCGTCGCGAAGGTGTTCGACGGCCCGGACCTCGCTGATCTGCGCTCGGCTGTTGAGGCGGAGTTCGAGTACGTCCGCGAGGTGCGTCCGGACGCCTCGCGGGACGCCTCCTCGGAGCTCTATCTCGTCGCAAAGGGTCGGGTGACGGCGCCGGTCGAAGAGGGCGAGGTCCGGACGTTCGCCGTCGAGGACGTGGGGCGTGAGGGCGACGGTATCGCACGTGTCGACGGCTACACTGTCTTTGTCCCCGACGCAGGCGTCGGCGACGAGGTGCGCGCGCAGGTGATCGACGTAAAGCCGAACTACGCGTTCTCGGAGCGGGTCGACTAGGGCCTGACGAACTCAAGCGTCAGTGGTGCCTCGCAGTCGTCGTGCCCGCAGGCCCCGCGCACGGCGACGTCTCCGAACAAGACGAAAGGGTCAAAACTGAGACACCGGACGCCTCGCCCCATCACATCCTCCTCGGTGATCTGTCGTCTGCAGGGTGTCATCGACCGGTCTCGTGGCCACGCGCCTGATTAACGGTATCTCCAAACGTATCACCGCCCGGGACAAGCTTATTCTGCGCCCTCACGAGAAATGTGTATGAGCAACTCGACGACAATGAGGGGGTACGGGCGGTGACCCGCATCCTCGTCGTCGACAACTACGATTCGTTCGCGTACAACCTCGTCCAGTACGTCGGCGAGGCCGCCGACGAGGTGGTCGTCCGACGGAACGACACAGTCGACACAGACGACGTCGCGGCGCTCGATCCCGACGGAATCGTCGTTTCGCCCGGCCCCGGGACGCCACACGAGGCGGGTATCTCGATGCCTATCTTCGCCAATCTCGACTACCCGACACTCGGGGTCTGTCTCGGTCACCAGGCGCTGTGTGCGGTCCACGGCGCGACCGTCGGACACGCGCCGAGCGTGGTTCACGGAAAGCGCACGCCCATCTCGCACGACGGAACGGGCGTGTTCGCCGGCCTGCCTGACCGGGTCGACGTGGGCCGGTACCACTCGCTGTCGGTTGACCGCGGAGACGTGCCCGACACCCTCGTGGAGACGGCCCGCACCGACGACGAGACGGGCGTGGTGATGGGCGTCCGTCACCGCGAGAAGCCCCACGTCGGCGTTCAGTTCCACCCCGAAAGCATCCTGACAGGCGACGGACAGGCAATTATCACCAACTTCCTCAACCTGTGTACTACCACGTAGACGACGAACTCGTGCCTGCCGACGAGGCACGCGTGAGCGTCGAGGACCGGGGTTTTCTCTACGGCGACGCCGGCTTCGAGACGTGCCGGGCCTACGGCGGGGCGATCTTCGAGTGGGCCGCCCACCGCGACCGCCTCGCACGCACCTGCGAGACGCTCGGGATGCCTGGCGCTGCCCCCGCCGATCTCCGTGGCCGGATCGACGCGACCCTCGATCGTAACGACTGCGGGGACGCGTACGTCCGTGTCTCGGTGACGCGTGGCGTCCAGCCGGGGAAGCTCACCCCCGACCCGGAGGTTGACCCGACCGTCGTCGTCATCGTAAAGCCGCTCCCCCGGGGCGGGGTCAACAGCAAATCCGTGTGGGACGGTCCCGCGACGGTGCGGACAGTCGATCGCCGCCGAATCCCGGAGGCCTCGGTCCCCGCCGCGGCGAAGACGCACAACTACCTCAACGGGATACTCGCGCGACTGGATCTCCGGGGGACCGACGCCGACGAGTCGCTCGTTCGCGATCTCGACGGCTGGGTCGCGGAGGGAGCGACGAGTAACGTCTTTTTTGTTACAGACGGGCGGCTCCTCACCCCATCGCTCGACGGACCGATCCTACCCGGTGTCACGCGGACCGTCGTGATGGACCTCGCGGACGAGCTGGGCGTCCCGGTCGAGACGGGGCAGTACGAGGTCAGCGACGTGCGGGAGGCCGACGAAGCGTTTCTCACGAACTCGACGTGGGAAGTCAGGCCCGTCGCGACGGTAGATGGAACGCAGGTCGGCGGAGGGCCGGTGACCGACCGGCTAGCCCAGGCGTTCGACCGGCGTGTCGAGGCCTGTTACTAGATCGGCGCGTACTTCGCGGTGCCGTAGTTCCGGAGGAGACGGACGGTACCGTAGACGAACGGCGTATCGACAGCGGCGATGGCCAACTTGAGGAGGTACTGGCCGACCGCCAGTTGGACGAGGACGGACGGCGGGAGCGCCGCGCCAATGCCGAGGAGCGAGGGGGCAAGGCCGAAGGCGACGCCGACGAAAACAACGGTGTCGATAGCCTGGCTCGTCCCCGTCGAGGCGAGGTTCCGGAGCCAGAGGTGGTCGCCGTCGGTCGCGGTTCGCAGGCGGTGGAAGACAAGGATATCATAGTTCTGGCTGAGAACGTACGCGAGAAGGCTCCCGGCGATGACGTTCGTGCCCGCGCCGAGGACAGTGCGGAAGACGCCGGCATCGACGGCAGACGCCCCGGCGACGGGCGCGAAGATTGTCGACCACACCAGCGCGAGGAGGACGAAGTTCATCGCGAAGCCGACGTTCACAACCACCTGGGCAGCACGCTTGCCGTACAGTTCGGCGTAGCAGTCGGAGGCGAAGAAGGTGAGCGCGTACGCGAACGCGGCGCCGGGGACGACTAGTGCCCCGCCGACGACGGGGAGTGAGAGTCCCCCAGGAAGCGGTATCGCGAGTAGTTTCGATGCCGTTAGCTGTGCGACTACCAACGCGGTGACAAAGAGGGCGGCGACGGTGACGCGCCCGACATCCTCGCTCACAGTCGTCCCCTCGTCTCCTGTCGCCCGTCCCCGAGTTTCATACCGTCGGAGGTGGCGCCGTGGATATGTACGCTCCGATTGGAACATACACGTGTCAGACGGTCAGGCCGCCGACTCGGTCTCTTCGCCCCACTCCCCCCGTGGGGTCGCGAGGTTGCGCCGTCCGCCGAGGGTGAGGACAAACAGGAGTCCCAGCCCCGTACCGTACGCAGTCATGAGCGGCACGGTAACGAGGATCATCGTCAGGACATCGGCGGGGCTGAAGAGGGCGGCCGCCAGCATCAGCCCCACTGTCACTTCACGCCAGCGCCCGCGCATGCGCTGGTAGGAGACACCGGAGGTATTGAGAAGCATCATCAGCACGGGGATATCGGCGAGGACGCCGATACCGGCGGTGGTGAGAACGATGAGCCAGAAGAAATCGGAGATGCGATACGCGATAATCATGTTCGCGCGCACCGCATCGCTGACGAGATACGAGATGATCGCAGGGGAGACGTAGAGATAGCCGAATGCGAACCCGCCGAACAGGCCGACGAGGAGCGCCCCGGCCCAGCCGAAGATGACGCCCTTGCGCCGACGGACGATCCCTTTCTCACGGAGGGCGGGCCACGCGTACCACGCGAGCATCGGGAGGGTGGCTGCAATGGCAACGACCATCGAGAACTTCACCTGGAAAATAAGCGCCTCCATCGGGTGAAGGGCGACGACGTTGAGCGAGTCGATCGTCACCTCTGCGGGCAGGCGGGACTGGAACCCCTCGAACACGTCGCCGATGCCGCCGGTGTAGAGCCAGCCGAAGGTCACGCTGAGGACGGCGGCGAAGACGATGACAATACGGAACGACTTCGAAGTGACCGAGTCGAGAACGAAGCTCGCGTCCTCCAGCAGCCCCTCGAACTCGGCCTCGTCGTCGTCGTCGACGCCCATCTCGTCGGTGAACGTGCCCGCCGCGCGGCGGGCTCGCCCCTCGACACCGGACTGTTTCGCCGTCTCGCGCTTTGCCTCGCGCTCGGCGTCGGCCTCGTCGAACTGGTCGAGGATCGCGCGAGCCTTCTCGCTGTCGTCATCGGCTATCGCGCGGCCGGCGAGGTCGACGGCCTCGTCCTCGCTCATCGAGGTGAAGACCTCCGGCGGAGCGGCCCGGATGCCGGCGGCGTCGAGTTCGGAGACGTCGATCTCGGCGGGGGCGCCCGCTGTCTCGAGGGGGTCGACCGCCGCCTCAAGATCACGGTAGGTGTGGTAGCCTGCGGCGAGGAGAAGGCCAAGAACGGCGCCGCCGACGCCGTAGATTGTTGTCGCCGTTTCGGGGGCGACCCCGAGAGTCGACCCGGCGGAGAGGAGGACGTAGCTCGAGCCAACCATTGTGAGCCCCGCGTTCACCGCCTCGACGCCGCCACGGGTGTAGAAGCCGTAGATCGCGAGAAAACCGACCAGTGCGCCGGCAATAAGAGTGTTCCAGTGGCCCCGGACCAGCACCACTGGGTCGAACGCTTCTTTCCCCCGCTTTGCGGTGACCGCAACCCTCGCAGAGTAGAGGCTCACACCGTAGAGTGCAAGCATTGGCGTCGCCCACATGATCTGCGTGAACGGGTCTGGCGGCGTAAAGAGCGCACCGAACCCGAAGATGCCGACGACGGCGTGGCGCCACTTCTCACGGAACGTCTCATATGGGACGACCTCGGCGTACGAGAGTCCGGTGATAGCCAGCGGCAGTTGGGCCGCGACGCCGAACGAGATGGTGAGGAGGAAGATGAACTCCGCCCAGAGGACGATCGAGTAGGTCGGCTGAAAGCCGACGGAGATGGCGTTACCGGCGAGAAAGGCGAACATGAACGGGAAGAACACAAGGTAGCCGTAGGACAGCCCGGCGACGAAGAGGATGCTCGCGACAAGGGCAATCCCCGCCACCTTCCAGCGCGCGACCGGCGACCGCGGCCAGATCCCCCGGTCCTTCAGGGCGTCGCGGCTAAACCAAATAAAGAGTGGAAGCGAGAGGATCACTCCTGCGGCCATCCCGATCTTCGCCTGGAGGAGAATTACGTCGAAGGGCGTCTGGGCGATTATCTCGTAGCCGTCGACCGTGGCGGCGTCCATCTGGGCCTCGGTCACCTGCTTGAGAAAGTCCCAGACGTAGAGCCGGAGGGCGTAGAACGTCCCGATGAACCCGACGAGAAAAACGATGAAGACCTTCTGGAGGTCCGCCTGCGCGGCTCGCAGCATCGCCGCCGCGGTGTCCCGCCCAGCAGCCAGCGAGTCCCGCGTGTCCTCGTCAAGGGCACTCGACATACCCTTTTGAACGGACTCACCCAATTCAACCTTTTCGCCACGCACCGCGACTCGATGGAACAAGGTCTATTACCAGCGGGACGGAACGATCACCGAATGCCAAACGACCGTGAGTGGCCAGAATCGGGCGCTCAGGAGGACGACACCTCGGTCTCCGATGCCGAAGGCTTCACCTCCGTCGGTGACACGCCCGACGACGGTGACTTCACGGCCGAACCCGACCCGGACCCGGATCTGGACCCCGACGACGCCGACGACGCCGACGATGTCGGGAAGACTGACGAGCCGTCTCGTCCCATCGAGCCGACCGGACCGCCAGAGCACATGGAGCCGACGCCACCGGTGACGGGCGACGAACCGGTCGGGACGGCCGACGGCGGGACAGCACAGATCGCTGGCGCGCCTGCGCCGGGGACGCCAGAGGACGACGGCGGCCTGCTGGGCGAGGGACCAGAGGAGGATCAAGAGATGCCCCTCGCGGACCACGTTGAGGAGATGATCAACCGCCTCGCGGTTATCTTGCTCGTCGGCGGTATCGTCGCCCTGACGGTATTCCCCGTCGCAGACCAGCTTATCAACTATCTCTGGAACACACACATCCCCGGAGCGGCGGAGATAGTCGACCGTCGCCCGCGGCTGTACGGCCCGCTCGAACTCCCGCTGACGGAGATCAAGATCGCGGCGCTCGCGGGTCTCATCCTCGGGCTCCCGGTACTCGTCTACCAGAGCTACCGGTTCATGCGCCCCGGGCTCTACCCCCGCGAGCGACGGTACTACCTCGCGGCGGTGCCGACCAGTCTCGTGCTTGCGACAGTGGGGGTGGCGTTCGCACATCTCGTCGTCCTGCCGGCCATCTTCGCCTACTTCACCTCCTACACGACGGGAACGGCGCTGGTCGCGTTCGGTCTCCGGGAGACGTTCAATCTCATCCTCCTGCTGATGGGCTACATGGCGATCGTCTTCCAGATCCCGCTTTTGATCCAGCTCGGGATCATGATGAACCTCGTCTCTCGGGAGTGGCTAGAGGCTCGTCGGCTACTGTTCTGGGGTGGGTTCGCCGGCATCGCATTCCTCGCCAGCCCCGACCCCACAGGGATGGCCCCCATCATCGTCGCGACGACGATGATCGTGCTGTTCGAAGGGACGCTCGCGCTGTTGCGGTGGACCGGCAACTAGACGGCAACGACGGCCGACACGTCTTTGCCGCCACCCCGTTGAGGCAGTCTGTGGCAACGGTGCCGTCAACGTCTGCGGACCGGACACCTCGAGACCGCCGAGAGAGGGGTTTGCACGGTCACGACAGTCGCGCATCGGCACGAGCGTGCGCGTTCGCAGCTACGACCCACCGACTGTGACGGGCCGTGTCCTGCTGGCGCGTAACGGCGAGACGACGTGGACGAGCGCCGGCCGACTCCAGGGGTGGGCGCCCGTCCGGCTCACGGACCACGGTCGTGACCAAGTCGATGCACTGGCCGATGCGCTCGCGTCCCGAGAGCCCGACCGGCTGCTCGCTTCTGATCTTCACCGCTCGCTCCGGACCGCGCGCGTCGTCGCCGACGCGACCGGGCTGGACGCGGTGCCGGACCGCGCGTGGCGCGCCCGTGACCTCGGCCGGCTCCAGGGGCTTTCGGCCGAGAAGGCGTTCAAGCGGTTCCCGCGGTTCTCGCTCGCGCGGCGTGGTGCGGCGGCACTCACTGAACGGCCCGACGGCGGCGAGAGTGCCCGGGACGCTCGCGAACGCGTCGTTAGTGCGTTCGATCGCCTCGTCGCGGGGCTGGGGCCGTCTGAGACGGTCATCGTCGTCACCCAGGCGGACGCGGTACGGACGGTGTGCTGTGAGGTGGACGGCTCCAACTTCGTCCGGGCATCGATCGACAGGTCGGTCCCCCCCGCTTCGATCACGGAGATCGCCGTCCGGGACAGCGGGCCGTCGGTCGTAGCCGCCGACGAGACGGGCCATCTCGGGTGAGCTCTGTCGGCGCGGGACACAGCAGGGCCGAGCGGTGACCCCCACCTCAACGTAAACGGCGAGGCGTCCCACGGTACCGCATCGTACCGCTGAGGTGGGATTGGGTAGGACTTGTCGGATTCACTCCCGGCCTAAACGCCGGGATTCTCTCCTCGACGAAAGATAGATCAGGCGTCCGCCCGAAATCACTCTCGCATGGCGACGGTCCTGTTCGCCCGGCACGCTGAGTCGACGTGGAACCGACAGGGTCGCCTCCAGGGCTGGGCGCCGAGCCTACTGACCGACCACGGTCGCACGGAGGCCGACGCGCTTGCGGACTGGCTGGCTCGTCGAACAACAGACCGACTGGTGACCTCAGATCTGGAACGGGCCGTCGCGACAGCAGACCGGGTCGCGGCCGAAACGGGCGTCGACGCCGTGTTGAACCGTGCGTGGCGCGAGCGCGACTACGGGGTCCTCCAAGGGCTTCCGCCCGAGGAGGCGTTCGAGCGGTTCGAGCGACTCTCGCTCGCACGCGGCGAGGCGGCACTCGCGGAACGACTGGACGGCGGTGAGAGTATCCGGGAGTTCGCGACCCGGGTCGAGGCGGCGTGGGACAGCCTGTGTGCCAGTCTCGATGGCGAGACCGTTGTCGTCGTCGCCCACGGCGGAGTACTCCGGGTCGTGAGTGCGCTGTTCACGGAGCGGTCGCTCCTCGAGGTCTTCCGCGATACATCGCCCGGCAACTGCGCGGTGACGGAGGTATCGGTGCGGGATGCGGGGACGACGGTCGTCCGCGATGCGGCGACCGACCACCTCAGTCTGGACTGACGCTCCCCGTCTCGTAGCCAGACAGATCAAGGGTCACGTGGTCGAATCCGAGGTCACGGAGATGTTCGCGCGCGGCGGCCGCAAAGTCGGCGTCGAGCGCTCGTTTTAGTTCGTCGGTGCCCACCTCAATTCGCGCGAGGCCGTCGTGGTCGCGCACCCGGAACTGCTCGAACCCCCACGTCCGGAGAAGGCGCTCCGCGCGTTCGATCCGGCTCAGGCGCTCCTCGGTCACTTCCAGTCCTGTCGGGATGCGCGAGGAGAGACACGCCATCGATGGTTTGTCTGCGACGCTCAGACCGTAGCGCTCGGCCGTTTCGCGCACCTCCGGCTTCGTAATTCCGTGGGCGAGCAGCGGCGAGCGCACGTCGAGTTCGTCGACCGCCCGGAGGCCCGGTCGGTGACCTTCGCCCGGGTCCGAGGCGTTGGTGCCGTCACAGACGACCGGAATGTCGCGTTTCTTTGCCGCCTGATACATCTCATTGAGGCGCATCGTCCGGCAGTGATAGCAGCGCTCGCCGTCGTTCGCGACGAACGCGGGGTCGGCAAGTTCGGAGAACTCGACTACGACGTGGCGGATACCGACCTCCGCGGCGACCCGGCTGGCGTCGTTGAGTTCGGCCTCCGGGAGCGTCTCGCTGCGGGCCGTACAGGCAACGGCGTCGTCGCCAAGGGCGTCGTGAGCGAGAGCAGCGACGACACTCGAGTCAACCCCGCCGGAGAAGGCGACGAGCACCCCCTCACAGTCGGCGAGGCCGGCGCGGGCAGCGTTGAGTTTCGCGTCGAGATCGGTCACGAGCCCTGGTGGTCGGTCGGTAAGCAAAAGCGCGTCGGGGACGCGGCGGTGAGTGAACAACGTGAGCAGTCGCGCCACGCACCCGACAACGATTTCTCGTACGCTCTGGTAGCACTCTTCGACGGCATGGAGTTGACGTCTATCCCTGGGGTCGGCAAGAAGACCGCGGCCGCGCTCCGAAACCTCGACGACCCTACGCGTGCGCTTCGAGAGGGCGACGTAGCGGCGCTCTCGCGCGCACCGGGACTCTCGACGGGCCGCGCGGCGGCGCTCGCCCGGGCCGCGATCCGAGAGCGCCACGGCGTCGGCGACGAGCGCTTCCTCGCGACCGACCGGGCGAAGGCGATCCACCGCGACGCGCTCTCACTTCTGAAAGAACGGACGGTCACCGACTACGCCGCGCGGCGGGCAGAGACGTTCTTTCCGACTACCGCCGAGTCGCGCATCAAGGAGGTCCGCACGTTCGTCCGCGAGGCGACCGAGCGTGACCCCGCGCCCGAGGCTCGCACGGCGCTCGCAGACGTCGCGCCGCTCGCCCCGCCGCCGGAGACCCGGGTTCGCGAGCGCTGTCTCGCGACGAGCGACGCCGAGCGCTACACCGAGGCGACGGAGGCAGTGCCGGAGCTCCCAGTCGAGGTTGTCGAAGACGCTCGCGGGCTCTCCGAACTCGCGCGGTCGTACGCAACAGTGTATGCCCTCGACGAGTCGTTCGCGGGTCTAGACGTGGACGGCGACGTACGGGTGCGTCCCGACGCGCTGGACGCGCCCGTAGAGGTCGTGCCCGAGCGGCCGCTCGCCTTTTTTGCGGCCAACCGGGACTCGCTGCTCGCGGCCGCGGCGGTCCACGAAGCGGCCGGGCTCGAACCATCCTGTGAGCTTGACCGCTTGCGCGACGCGCTCGCTCAGGTTGACGAGAACGGCGCGGTCGTGGGCGACGACGAGCTCGACCGGCTGACCGACGCGGTCGACGACCTGGACACGGCCGTCTCTACCGCCGAGTCGGTCGCGAACGACCACCTTCGGGCGGCCCTGCGCGAACGGGACGTGACGATTGAGGGGCAGGACTTTCTCTCGCTTGTAGAACAGGGCGCGCGGATCGACACCTTGCTTGGCCGGGAGCTCGCCGATGAGTTCGACGAGGCCGTCAGAAAGGCCCGATCCCACCTTGCTGACGCCCTCAGCCTCACGGACCTGTCGGACCTCGCGGAGCGCGCCTTCGGCGGCGAGCCGACGTTCCCGGTCGAGCGCGACGACGACGCCGTGGGGCGGCTTCGGACCGAACTCAAGACTACCCGGGACCGCCGCGCCGAGCGGCTGAAACGAGAGCTTGCGGCCGAGCTTGCGGACCTCCGCGAGCCGGCCGAGGCGCTCGTTCAGGCAGCGCTCGATCTCGACGTCGAACTCGCAGTCGCACGGTTCGCCCGCGACTTCGACTGTACGCTCCCCGACTTCGGTGGCGAGGGGTTCGTCGTCGAGGGCGGCCGCCTCCCGCTGATGGACGTACCCTTCGAGGCGGTCGACCCGGTGGACTACACTGTCGAGGGTGTGACGCTTCTCTCGGGGGTCAACAGCGGCGGCAAGACCTCGATGCTCGACCTGGTCGCGCTGGTTCACGTCCTCGGGCAGTCTGGTCTGCCTGTCCCGTGCGAGACGGCGCGACTCGAGCGGGTCTCGGCGATCCACTATCAGGCGAAAACCCAGGGCACACTCGACGCGGGTGCGTTCGAGTCGACGCTCCGGGAGTTCGGGGCGCTGACCGACGGCGCCACAGACCGACTGGTTCTCGTTGACGAACTCGAATCGATCACGGAGCCGGGCGCGAGCGCCCGTATCGTCGCGGGCATCCTTGAGGCTCTGGACGAACAGGACGCCACTGCCGTTTTCGTCTCGCACCTCGCGGACCAGATTCGCGCCGCTGCGAGCTTCCCCGTGGCGGTGGACGGTATCGAGGCCCAGGGGCTCGAGAACGGCGAACTGGTCGTGGAGCGCTCGCCGGCGAAAGACCACCTCGCGCGCTCGACGCCGGAGCTGATAGTCGAGAAGCTGGCGGGCGAGGACGGCGACGAGTTCTACGACAGGCTGCTGGAGAAGTTCTGATCGTGTCGTCGGCCGGAGAACTGGCGCAAGAGCGGACATACGGGCGGACGCGAGACCGGGCGCGGCGACGGCGGCCCCTCACAGTCGTCGGTTCGATCCCGCGGTCGCACACGAATTGTTAAGTTCCCTCCGTAGCGTGGTGAAAGTGGTATGCGCAACCCCGGCGGCGACCGGGACGAAGATATGCTCTCGTGGGACGAGTCTGTGTTCCGTGACGAGCACGTCTTCGAGGTCGACTACGTCCCCGAGACGTTCGACCATCGGGAGACACAGCTCGAGAGTCTGAAGTACGCGCTCCGGCCGGCAGTCAGGGGGTCGCGGCCGCTCAACACTGTTGTTCGTGGCCCTCCGGGGACGGGCAAGACAACGGCGCTCTCGAAGCTCTTCTCCGAGCTCTCGGGCCAGCCGGACGTGCGGACGGTCCACGTGAACTCCCAGCTGGACTCGACACGCTACGCCGTCTTCTCGCGGGTGTTTGAGGATGTCTTCGACTACGAGCCGCCCTCGTCGGGCATCTCGTTCAAGAAGCTGTTCGGTCAGATCGCAGACCGCCTCGTAGAGGCCGACGAGACACTCGTTGTGGCGCTTGACGACGTGAACTACCTGTTCTACGAGAACGAGGCCTCCGATGCACTCTACTCGCTCCTGCGCGCCCACGAGGTTCACAGCGGCGCGCGGGTAGGGGTGATCGTCGTCTCCTCGGACCTCAACCTGGAGATGATGGAGGAGCTCGACGGCCGCGTGCGCTCGGTCTTCCGGCCCGAGGAGGTATTCTTCCCGAAGTACGACCCCGAAGAGATCTACGATATCCTCGGCGAACGCGTCAAGCGCGGCTTCGAAGAGGGCGTGCTCGACTCGGACACCCTGACTCACGTCGCGGACCTCACGGCCGAGAGCGGCGACCTGCGGGTGGGGATCGACCTGCTTCACCGTGCGGGGCTGAACGCCGAGATGCGCGGAAGCCGGGCGGTGAACCGCGCGGACGTCGACGAGGCCTACGAGAAGTCGAAGTACGTTCACCTCTCGCGGCGGCTTCGCGAACTCTCGGAGTCAGAGCGAGCCCTCGTCGCCGCCGTCGCCAACTACGAGGGCGAACAGGCGGGCGAGGTGTACGACGCCTTCCACGAGCGCACAGGGCTCGGCTACACCCGCTACTCTGAACTCCTGAACAAGCTGGACCGGGCGGGCGTCCTCGACACCGAGTACGCCGACGTGAACGGACGCGGCCGCTCGCGGCGGATCGAACTCACTCACGATAGCGACGCCGTACTAAAACGACTAAACTAATCCGCCGGTTTGCGCTCCGGCCCCGGTCGGTAGACCCGAGTGCTCAGGAGTGCCAGCACCGGCAGCGCGGAGATGATAACGATAACCGCGAGAAGTCCAAATCCAACGCGCAGGCCCGCCCGGTCACCGACGTAGCCGATCAGCGGCGGGGCCGCAGCGGAGACGAGGAGCGTCCCGGTCCAGAGATAGCCGAACGTCTTGCCCTCGCCGCCCTTCGGCGCGATGGCGTCCACGAGGCTGTCACGAGCCGGGTTGAGTCCCCAGAGGCTTGCGCCGAGGACGACAAGCACACCGACGAGACCGACGTGTGAGAGCGAGAACGCTGCGAGCGCCCCCAGCGAGGCGGCGCCGACGGCAAGAAAGACAAGCAGGACGCGCCGGGGGTCGTGCCGGTCGACGAGTTCGCCGGTGGCAAGCTGGAAGACCCCGGCGAACAGCAAGAGTCCGGCGTAGTAGAACGAGGCGCTCGACTCGGCGGTGAGTGAGACCCCCGCGACCGTTCCGGTGAGGTCGTAGCTCGCGGTCAGGAACTGGGGCAGAAAGACTGTCACAGCGTTCGTCGCAGCGATCTGGACCGCGAAGTAGAGCGTAACCGCGGCGAACGGGTAGACGAACGTCCGGCGGTCGCGGGTGACCGCCTCGCGGTCGGCACGGTCGTGTCTCGCGGTCGGTGTGGTGTCGAACCCGCGAAGGACGACAAGGAGGGCGACGGCTGCGAGGACGATTCCCCCGCCGACGCCGACAACGATGGCCGGCCACGCGACGACAAGAAGCAGGGCGCCGACGATCGCCGGTGCCAGCCCATCGCCGAATCGTGCGGCGCTCCCCCACATTCCGAGGACCTTCCCCCGCGTACTCTCGGGCACGTTCGCGGAGATGAGTGGGTAGCCCGTCGGGTGGACGAACGCCGAGCCTAGCCCCGCGGCGAGGGTTGCGGTCGAGAGTGCGAGAAAGGCCGGCGAGAACCCGGCGACAGACCCGCCCTGAACCAGCGGCGCCACACCCACGGCGGCGGTGCCGACGCCGATCAGGGCAATGCCAGTGGCGAGCAGGCGGCGACGGTCGCCACGGTCAGAGAGGTGGCCGATCGGCGCCTGTCCGACCGCGGAGCCGAGCGTGTGCGCGCCGAGGATGACCCCGAGCTGCCAGAGTGGGAATCCGAAGGTTACGGCCCAGACGGGGACGAGCGGCGGGAACAGGCGCTTCGCGAGGTGGTCAAGGCCGTGGACCCCGCTCATCGTCGCCGCGAACGTCCACTCGTCTCGGTTCACGCCCCGGCACTCGGGGACACTCGGCTTGAATCCTCGGGCTCTGGCTCTGGCTCTGGCTTGAGCTTGAGGTTGAGCTTGAGCGGCCCAGGTCGAGTCCCGGAGTCGGGCCCCGACTGCGTGTGCTCGCCCATCCCCCCTCCCCCCTCCCCCTTCGCGTCGCGACCCTCGGCCCCGCGGGGCACTCA
>CAKZPG010000066.1 GCA_937138675.1 uncultured archaeon
CGACGCTGTACCTCGAGGTCGGCGACTCGGAGCCGTGGGAGCACGACGTGTCGAACCCGAGCCACGTGGTCGACTACTGGAGGGAAACATGAACCTCCCGTCTGACTGGCTCGCCGGCGTCGGCGCGGGCATGGCGCTGGTGTCACACGCCGGCGGCGCTGTGATCGGAGCGGTCGGCGTCGCGGTACTGGCGTACGTCATCGGGAACAAGCGACGCGGCGACGACGAGAGCGACGACAGTGGCGGCAGAACCGCCCTGACAGATAGCGGGGTGACGAGACAGGCGACGCCGACGTCCTCTACCACGAGTGTGGCTGGGAAGCGTGGGAGATCGACAGTCGCCTGAAGCATTATGAAGGCCTCGACGGTCACGACTGGGCATGAGCGACTGTCCCTACCCCGCCTCCGGTGGGGTTAGAGGTCCTCGACACGGCCCGCGAGGCCACGGCCCGTCACGCCAGCGACAAGTAAGATACTCTGGTCGCATTTGGGTCAACCTCTATTCCGGATTTGGGCCGAACTGGCGGTCTACATGCTTTGCACTCGATGTACTGGCGCTTCTCCTTACCTACAGTGTACTCTATCAGAATCGCCATTCTAGATGTGTTTGGCTCTATTGAAATCCTCTTATTCAGACATATTATCGCCTGAAACAGCCGGTCAATGAGAGTTTATTTTGACCGGCGAAGGTTCTGCCAGCTAAGAGAAACGTGCTGATAGCCGTGCAAGATACACGGCGCAAGTCAGTCACGGGAACAGAGTGGAGTCATAGCGACTGAGGGGGTAGATTAGGACCCTGTTGTGGACACCGGAAACATAGATAACATCGAGCGAATTCATACAAAAACGTCACAGCCCACCTGAAAATGCGCGTCTCACCGTCGTCGCCAGATGATGAAGGACAGGAGCAAGCCGAGAGCCACAAACAGCGTGAACCCGATACCCGAGACGCCGAGACCGGAAGCCGAGTCATTGTCGTCCTCGGGGGGGAGAGGCTCCTCGCTGAGACGAGTAACGGTACCGATTGACTGGCCAGCGAGTTGGAGGGTCACTGACCCGGCTGTGTTGAGGGTCACTGCCACGGTAACGTCGGCTGTCTCGTTCGCGCCCACAGTGACCTCCTGCGTGGCTACGACCGTCCCATTGGCAGTAAGTGTCGTCTTAAACACACCGGGTTCGCTCCCGAGATTCTCGACGGGAACAGTCGCCGCGACGGCACCGGTCGTCTCGTTGAACGAATCCAGCGACGCTGTACCTGATTCGAGGATGGGTGCGTTCGTTCCGATAATGAACACCGAGAAACCGGGTGTATCGGCCTCAAAAGAGTAGAACGTCTCGTCCTCATTTGTCTGTCGCGTGGGGAGCGAGCGCCAGCCGTCTGGTCCGTTGCGGTACAGTCGAACGGTGTCAACGGATGCACCGGTCGCTTCGAGGTAGCTCTTTCGGACGCGGAATTTGTGGGTCGCTTCTTGGACGTTTCTTGCGCTGTCGAAGTTCGCCTCGACCTCGATGAAGCCGACCGGCTGCTGATTCGTCTCGCCGACGAACCGCCTGTTGTCGTCGTCTAGCGCGTCTATCAATGAGTCGGATGTAGCTGCCGCGTCTGGGTCGTCCATCGCGCGGTCGAAGACATTGATGTCGCGTGCGCTGACTACGAGATTGTAGTCGCCGCCCCGTTTAAACCTGATATCGATTCCGTCAGCGAGAACATTACGTGGCACGCCCTGGGTGGTGTTGCCCGTACCGTCGTTGGTCGCCGAGAGGTTGATGGGGATCACGTCACCGCTACCGACATTGCGCATGCTGACAACCTTCCGTTTGGCCACGGCTTCGGACTCGGTGTCGTCACCCGGTTCGGCTACAGAGTAGACCGAGACGGTCGGATCACGGTGGCTACCACTGCCACCACTGCCACCGCTGCTTGGCTGGGCGTCAATGGCCACTGAAGCGGTATCAATGGTGTTCTCACTGGCGACGGTGACAGTACCGTTTTTGGCGTCGCCAGCGGCGGTGTTCCACGCGAGTTGAACTGTGGTGTTGTTGCCGCTCGTGAGAGTGACAGCGGCGCTGTCCTGCTCGACATTCGTGAAGTCGGTGTCGGTCAGCGTAATCGACTGTGTACCGGCGCCAGCCCAGTTGGTGACGGTCGTGGTCACCGCAAGGGTCTCGCCTTCGGTCACCGGTGTGTTCGTCGACTCGATGGTCACGCCGTAGAACGGATCGGTGTCCTGCCACGCGAGCGCGGGGTAGGAGTCGGTGACGTGCCAGGGTCCATCGCCATCGGGGAACACGAAGCCGTCCATGTTCGAGATGCCGTCCAGGCCGGTCATCTCCACGGTCGTGAGACCGACTGCACTCCCTGCTGACGTCTCCTGGCCGGTGGTGTTGCGATCCCAGTAGGCGTCGGTAACTGTCCCCTCGTTATCGCCGACGAGGCCGCCCACGCTGGCGTTTCCGGTGACAGAGCCGGCCGCGTACGAC
>CAKZPG010000067.1 GCA_937138675.1 uncultured archaeon
TCGGGGACGCTGAACGTGAACGGCGGCTACTCGCCTGCCACCCAGTAGGGTCGGCTAGAACGGGAGTCCACCGACAAGCTCCGCCCTTTAGGGCGGAGAAGGTGACACATTCTTAACCCACGGGCGGCTGACCGAACCGCTATGTCAATACGGACCGCTCTCGTCACGGGGTCGTCCTCCGGAATCGGACGGGCAACAGTTGAGGCGTTACTAGATAATGAGTGGCGAGTGTACGCAACTGCCCGCGACCCGGACGATGTGGCCGACCTTGGCGACCGCACCGACTGCGTGACCGCGCGGCTCGACGTGACCGAGGGGAACAACGTCGAACAGGTAGTCGCGCGGATGATAGACGAGGAGGGTCGGATCGACTGTCTCGTGAACAACGCGGGCTACGGTCAGTTCGGGCCGCTGGAAGACGTGCCGGTTGGGCGGGCGAGGCGCCAGTATGAGGTGAACGTCCATGGCCCTCATCGACTGATTCGGGCAGTTCTCCCGCACATGCGCGAGCGAGCTGACGGGACGATCGTCAATGTCTCGAGTGTCGCTGGGCGGGTCTCATTTCCAGGCGGTGGGGTCTACTGTGGGTCGAAGTTTGCGCTGGAGGCGATGAGCGACGCCCTGCGCGCCGAGGTGCGCTCGAAGGGTGTCGACGTGGTGATCGTCGAACCCGGCCCGGTATCGACGAACTTCACCGACCGTGCCGAGACCGAGGTGGAAGGTGTTGAGCGCTCGGGTGCGTACGACTCGTTCTATTCGGCGTTTTCGGACGCCAGTCTCTTTGGGGACGATGGCCCGACGACGGTCACGCCGGAACGTGTCGCCTCCGATGTGCTTAATGCAGCGAGCGCGACCAAGCCTCGGGCACGCTACCCTGTCGGTACGCCCGCGCGTCTTGGCGTCCTCGGACGGTTCGTCCCGGACCAGCTGCGGGACTCTGCATTCTCGTTCCTTGACCGTCTGTATTAGCCGAGACAGGCGGCGACGACCCGGAGTGCGCGTTCGCCCCGGACCTCCTCGGCAAGCAGTGGAACCCGTTGTACCGCCCGCCCGCGAAAGAGGTCTGTCGCGCGCTCCAGCGCGCCGCGCTGGACCTCCCACCGGCGCCGGCAGAACTCGCAGTTCTCCGTGTCAGGCGAGACGACCATCGCGCGGTCCTCCTCGGAGAGCTCGGCCACGTCCACGAGGTTCTCCATCACACGGTTGACGACGAGCGTCTCCACGGGGATGCCGTACTCGTCCAGTCGGTCGACCAACCGCTCGGCCTCGACGACGCTCATCTCTTCGGGGACAGTCACGACCCGGAAGTCCGTCTGTTCGGGGTCACGCAGGACGGTCCGAAGGTTTTCTATCCGCTCTTGCAGTTCGGTCAGCCCTGGTGGCTCTTCCTCGGGGGTGGCCCCGTCGCCGCCGAACAGCCCGCCCACCGACCCGAGCATCCCACCGAACTTCTCGCGCATCGAGAGTGCGCGCCCGACCATCGAGTCCATCAGTTCGGGGAGTTCGAGCAGTCGGAGTGTATGGCCTGTCGGCGCGGTGTCGACAATCACCCGGTCGAATCGTGGGTCGTCGAGATACTCGATAAGCTGTCGCATCGCTGCCGCCTCGTCTGCCCCAGGCATCCCGCCACCAATCAGTGTGCCGAGCGGGCTCTCCTCTGCGGACTCACCCATCTGCCCGAGGCCGCCAAGCGGGTCGCCGCCGAGCGCCTCCTCCATCGTCGCATCGGGGTCGATCTCGGCTGCGAACAGCGGGACATCCTCGCGAATCCGCTCTGGGTCGGCCGGAATCTGCGTCTCCAGTGTGTCCGATAGCGAGTGCGCGGGGTCAGTCGAGACGACGAGCGTCCGTGTTCCAGCCGCGGCACTCGCGAGCGCCGTCGCCGCCGCACAGGTCGTCTTGCCCACGCCGCCTTTGCCTCCGTACAGCACGTATTCCGGCGCGTCTACCGTCGCCGGAGCCATCGCATCGACGGTCACCGTCTCGGCGTCATCGACGGAGTCTACCGGCTGGACGTCGACCGCGTCGTCGGCGTCCGCACGTGTCTCGCTCATGTGCGCTGATCCGCGACGGGTGCGGGTGTATCCGTCGGTTGCGAGAGACACCGTGGCGCGCCGCCGGTAGCTCCTGGTCCGGGTTGGTGCTAACCATCCCCACCACGTCGCGGTCTGCGCGCTCGGCAGACGCGATCACCTGTTAGGACAGGGGTTGGTCGTAGTCACTCACTGGCCGTCACCCGATATGGCGTAACCCAGAGGCAAGATGAACGCGTTCACGCCGACTGTCCTATCGGTTTCGCCGCGTGCGTCTGACGCGCCCGTGGGTTTTCATCCCCCCCCTACCACCGACGGTCGTGAACAAGGGAGACCACGTTCTTAACGGGGTATTGCTGGCGGTTGGCACCGGAGTAATTCTCGGTATCGCGCCGTCGGTTGGGGTCGGTGCGACGGGGCGAACCCTCCCGACGGCGCCGCTTGACGCCCTTCTCGCCGCTGGCCTCCTCGCCGCGGAGTTTTTTATCCCGGTCGTCCTCGGCGCGCTCGTCCCGGACGTGGACACAGCGTTCGGGAAGCACAGAAAGAGCCTCCACAACGTCTTTGTGGTGGCGGTGTTGGTCGCCTACCCCCTTGTCTTTGACAATCTCCACTTTGTCTGGCTGGGTGTCGTTTCCCACCTTGTCCTTGACATGGCCGGGAGCGCTCGCGGGGTCGCATTCGCTTACCCACTGACCTCGCAGGAGTGGAACCTCCCAGGCGGCGTCTCGACCACCAGCGGCTACGCCACGCCGCTCACGGTCGGTATTACGCTGGTTGAACTGGGGCTGATGGCCGCGGTTCACTACTACGTCGTTCCACTCGATACGACGGGACAGACGATCCAGCAGGCGACCGCTCAGATGGCGGCTCTCATTTAATACACCCGCACATCATCGAACATGCCGTCGTAGGCGACATGGCCGGGATGGGTCGGCTCCATTCCGGAGAGGAGGACACGGTCAATCTTCCCCCACGTATTTTCGTAGCCGAGGTGGGCGAACTCGGCGAGCCCCCGAGCCCAGGCCCCGGCACCGCGCCGCCGGACGACCTGCCGCGGCGCGCCCTCACGGAGTGCCGTCACGAGGTCTGCCGCGCTCTCGATCCGCCGGTCGAAGGCCGTCCACACCTCGCCGATGCTCGTCCGGAGGTGGGCGTATGACGACCCGAAGGTGGGTAACCCTGTGTCGCGGCCGATCCGGCGCGCGCGCCGGTTCTGGTAGTCCAGAAGCTTCGCGCTGTGCGTCTCGATGCCGTGAATCGCTCGCCTGTGCTGGGCCACGTCAGCCACGTCAAGGCTCACGTTCGCGAATCCGGGGTGGGGTACGAGTACCGCCGTTTCCTGATCTTTGAGCGCTGCGAGCGCGCCCCTGAGCGTCACGAAGTCGGGGATTGGGTCGTCGGGGTTGACCGCGAGGACGTGCCGGCGGTCGTGCCACGCTCCTGTAAACACCTCGCGCGCGGGAACGACCAACACGTCGTCCGTCGAGAACTGCGCCGCGCGCGCCCGTATCGTCGGGAGCCGCGTATAGTGTGGCGCGTACACCAACACGCCGATGCCGCATTCTTTCGCCCGCGCGACAACCGCCTCGTCCATCGTCTTCACATGAAGGTCGACCCGCGTCTCGTCACCCTCTGTCACCGACCAGCGGTTTTAGACGCCGGCCGTTAGTTGTTCCGGGTCGCGGTCGCCCGCGGCGGCCGTCATGTCACACGATGGGGTCGGTCATCTTTCTACAAGCGGGAACCCCCGCCGTTCACGGCGGGG
>CAKZPG010000068.1 GCA_937138675.1 uncultured archaeon
GAGTGACCGCTCTCGGCGGTCAGTCGTTAGTTGTTACGACGGGTTGCCAGCAGCGCCGCAGCGAGCAGCGCAACCAGCGCAACGACCGCACCGAAGCCGGGGCCGCCGCCCTCAGTAGGCGTCGATGCGTCGGTGTCGGTAGCGGACGCTGCCGTTGTTGCCGGGCTCACCGTTGCCGTCGCCGTCGGGGTCGGGGTCGCTGTTGCCGTCGGCGTGTCGTCGGCTTCTGTCGGTGTCGGGGTTGCCGTGCTGACCTCGTCGACCAGCTCGACGTCTTCCGTCACCGAGTTCTGACCGTCGTCGATCTCGAGCGTGTAAGTGCCCGTAGCCGCGTCGGTCGTGTCGATCTCGACGCTGAACTGTCCGTCCTGTCCCCACTCCTCAGTGGCGGACAGGCCGACCGAGACGTCCTCGGTGGCGAGTTCGACTGTGATCGTGTTGTCTTCGGGCTGCAGGTTCGTCTGGCCCTCGACCACGAGGGTCTCACCGGCCGCAACCGGGTTGATACCCGATGCTTGGTTGCCGGACTGATAGACGTTCACGATTCGCGACTGGGTGTCGACCAGTCGTGCGTTCTGGTTGACGAGCTGGTCGTCAGACGCGCTGTCCTCGACCGTCTCCGCGACGATCGACGAGCGGACCTGGTCACCTGTCAGGCCCCGCTGCGAAAGATTGCTGTCGACGAAGCTCTTGAAGCCGTCCAGATCTGCGTTCTGGCCGGGCAGGTCGCCGTCACCAACGTCGTCGTCACGACCAACGCTGTAGACGTGAAGGCTGACCGCGCCCTTGCTGATGCTGTTGGGCAGCACGATATCCTCCTCGTCGAAGGACTGGTCGCTGTCCACAGAGAACTTCTGTGTGAACGTGTTGCCACGCGGACCGACCGCGATGAACAGAACTTCCTGCGAACCAGGCGCAGACCCGGTGACTGTGACGTCACCGTCATCGTCAGCGATCTGTCCATTGACCAGCGACGGGAACTCGGCGTCGAGTGACGTGCCGATCACACGGATAGACGACTGAACCGAGGTACCTTGGTTGAACTCTTGCGTGGTGAGCTCAGCGTCGGGCTCGCCATCGGAGTCATCCGAGGTGTCCGCGTCGCCAGCGTCAATGACGCCGATGCGGTAGCTGCCGGGCAGCGACAGGATGTCACTGTCGGCGCTCAGCACAACGTCAGTCTCTTCGAAGGTGCCGTCGGCATCGACAGAAGTCACGTTGTTACTGTCGATCTTGACACGTTCGAAGTCGCCCTCGTCACGCGCGTAGACCGCGATGTTGTCCATGCCCGTCGGAGCGGTGCCGTTCAGGTCGACTTCCGAGCCCACCACGTAGGTGTTACCCGGACTGTCGAGTGTGACCGTGCCCTCTTGGACATCGAAGTCCACGTCGTCCGCCGACTCGTCGCCGTTGATATCGACGAACGGCTCTGAACCGACGGTGCTACCACCGGTGGAAGCGTCGTCGTCGAACGTGTAATCGGCTCCGGTGACGTCCCGTACGTCGCTTTTGCTGTCAACGACGAGTTGATCAGAGACGTCGACTGTCACCGACACGTCGTCAAGATACTGCGTGTTGATCGAGCCGACGCTGAGACCAGTGTCGTCGTCCACCTGAGCGATCGCGTAGGCGCCCTGAACATCGAAGTCGTTGTTCTGAGCAACCGTTGCAGTCGGTATCTCGGCGTCACCGCTGTGGAGTCTGGTGTCACCGCTGGAGTCAGTCGTGATTAGGCCACGCTCCTCCACGTCACCGACGTTGCGGAAGATCTGGCCGTAGTTCTCAAGCGACTGGCCCGGGCGGAAGTCTGTCGAGCCAACCCGGATGAATTGGTAGTTGCCAGCGACGGAGCCAGTGACCTCGTAGCGCAGGTTGTCGCCCTGGGTCACGGTGTCGGAGCCAAGTTCGATGCCGACGTCGTCCTGGGCAGTAAGATCAACCGTGCCGGTCTCCACGGCCTGGCCGAAGTCAAGGTTGTCTACACCTTCCACCGTGATGGTGTACGTGCCAGCGTCCTCAGTAGTGAGGTCGACGCCGTAGGTGTTCTCTCCACCGAGCTGGGATTCGGTCGAGTCAACGACGTCGTCCGTAATTTCGAGGCCGCTCTCTTCTTCGACGGAGATCTCAAGCGCTTCGTACTCGTCGTAATTGTACTCAGCGACGACCGTCAGGTTGGCGTCGGCCTTCCCGATAGACCCACCAGAGATATCCTCGCCGTTCTGGTTGTTGATGTCGAAGCTGGTGACACGGGGCTGGTCGACAGTAACGGCGATGTCTTGAGTACCATCGTTCGCTCCGTTGTTGCTGTAGGTGCCGACAGTCTGATCGGTCGGGATCGGTTCGCTGAGGACCTGCCCATCGGTGTCACCGCTAACTCCTGTCAGAGACGGGTACTCCTTTCCAGAGTCACCTAAGAAGACAACATCTTCCTGACCCATGAAAATTCGGTCGCCATCGGTGATTGTGGTGCCGGTCTCAGGGCCAGTGTTCTCGATTGTCAGCGTCTGTGTCGCGGTGGTGTCACTGCCATCCGAGTCAAACAACGTAGCCGTCGCATCACCGGTAGCGCTGCTCCCACTCACAGACGGTGCGTCAGTCTCAGCAGAGAGATCTATACCGACACTGCCGCCGCTGCCGTTGAACGAAATCGTTACCCGCTCAAACGCATCGTCACCGTCGGTGTCGGAAAGGGTCGTATTGTTGGCGACCCCGGGATTGTTGCCGACATGAACAGTCTCAACGGTTACGTCTGATACATTTAACGAATCGGGCAGTGTGATGTTCAACGTATCATTAGCCGTGTTATCGGCGGCAAGGTTTGATGCGCTGAAGTTAATTGTATGATTGGTAGTCGTTCCTTCCTCAACAGTAGTGTTCGTGAACTCGTCAAACGAACTACTGTTATTGTCAACTGCAACAGCCGTCCCCGTGAATGCGACGGTCCCACCGAAGACGGAGAGAACCAGCAGCGCGGAGAGGATGATTGCGCGGACTTCGTCGGACAGGTGTCCTGTCATAGTTTGATAGTGTTGTCTCGCGGCAGTCCCAGGCTCATGCGCCCTTTCATGCCGAGGTTCGAGACCACGCGACTGGCGGGATCTCTGGGTGGGGTACAAGCAAATTCAAAAATAGCTAATATAAGTATTTTATGGAACAAGGATATACCGTATAAGGCAGGCATTACGGCTCTGCCGCTCCATCCGAGAACGCGAGCTACTGTCAAGTTAGTATTACATACAGGTAGACAACGGGTGCAGCGGCGGTCCCCGCGACGACCAAGAGGACCATCAGGCCGGAGAGAAGCACCGTTCGCACCCGGGGTAGATACTCTGTCATGGATTGTGTAATGGCAGTCCGGGGCTCATGCGCCCTTTCCCGTCGAGATCGAGACCACGCTTACGGGCAGATCCTTGAGTGGAGTACAGAGACCTACGGTGGAGAATCCAACATATGGTTTGTACCTGTGTTTGGCCGTTAACAGGACTCAAGCGGTTAAAATCTGATATTTGAGATTCGAAGTGAATGCCTATCGGTCGCGAACTGACGAGCGAGTCTATAGCTTCGACAACAAGTAGGCAGTCGGCTAGCAGTCGACAGTCTGTCGCGGGAGAACCATTGGTATCCAGATTCGGGGCGCAACACGAGTTCCGCGGTCAGCGCAGCCCACGGCCCTCGGCCGCCGCCCGGTAGCAGTCCTCCAGTCGACGGAGAACCGCGGGGCGGTCGAACTCGGCGAAGCTGTCGTTGACCAGTCGTCGGTCGCGCTCCGCCGCCGTGGCTATCTCATCCGCCAGCTCCTGCGGACTCGTCACACTGACGCCGCTCCGATCGCCCTCAATGAGTTCGTGTGCGGCAGAATCGGCTTGATACTCCACGACACCGACACAACCACATGCGAGCGCCCAGCACAGTTCGCTCGCGAACCGCTCACTGGTCGCAGTCTGGGCGAACACGTGTGCGCCCCGCAACACCGGCAGGAGGTCGGCGAGCGGCAGATCGCCAAGAAAGTCCACGCGGTCGCCAATACGGAGGTCCGCGGCCGCCTTCTCAGCTGCCGGGCGCGCCGGGCCGTCCCCGACAACTGCCGCGCGCCACGACAGGTCGCGCAGTTCAGCGAGAGCGAGCAGCAGGCTCTCAACGTTCGCGTCCGCGTCCAGCCGTCGAGCATACACCACGTCCGCGCGCTTGCTGACCGGCGCCGCGCGCACGCGTCTATAATTGAGCGGTTCCGGGGCGACCGTCACCCGTTCTTTAGCCACCCCGTGTTCGCGGGCGTCTATCGCCGCCAACCGCGAGGGGACAGTTACCGTCGCAGGAAGGCGTGCGATCCGGCGATATGCCTCAGGCCGGTCCGCAGGGTGGTCAGCCCACCAGTCGACGATGAGTGGAACACGGAGCGCCGTTGTCACAACGCGGGCGCTCGCGACCGCCGCCGGCGGACTGACCGCGGCGTGGACTACATCGGGATTGACTCGTGCGAGGTGGACAGGGAGTCGCGCCGCAAACGTGCCCGCCGTTGCACGGTCACAGACCGCGCGGTAGGTGACGCCGCCGTCTTCCCACACCGTCCCGTCGAACCCCCACCAACGCGCACATAGCACCGTCACGTCGTGGCCCCGCGCCGCGAGGCCCTCCGCAGTACGGCGCAGTCGTGCGGTCGCCTCCGCGGCGAACGGCGGGTCGGTCCGCATTCCAACAAAGGCGACCTCCATCGCCGGCGGAGAGGGCGGCGGCGGTTAAAAAGGTACGAACACGACGGCTGCCGCGGTGAACTCCCAGTCGTAGACGTGATTCAGGAGGACGTACGCGACGACGCCGAGGGTGAGTGAGAGGATCCACGACGATGCGGCGATCCGACCAACTCGCCTGTGACTCGTCTCCCGGAGTTCGGCGGGAGAGTGGGTGATGCCGAGGACGAGGGTGTAGAGGACGACCGGAACGGCGAGTATTGACAGGAAGATATGAATAGCGAGCATTGCGAGGTAGGTGTAGTAGGGGAGTGCCGGCCCGACGAACTCCTTCGTGCCGCCGCCGCCGACCTTCGTGAGATAGAGGACGAGAAAGACGAGGATGAGGATGAACGCCGAGGACATCGCAACTGCGTGCTTTCGCACCTTGTCCTGCCGGATATAGTACCAGCCCGCGACGAGAAGAACCGTCGTGACGGTGTTGACCGCTGCGATTGCGTGGCTGAGAAGGTTCACCTGCGCGAGCGTGAGGTCTGGGTAGATCGACCCGGGGACTACTCCCGCGAAGGTCCCGAGGACCAGGCCGTAGCCGAGGACGGTCAGGATCACAGCGGTCGCGCGCGGGTGGTCTTTTGCCGGGCCGGTGACGTCCGCCGTCGCCATACCAAAGACGGGGAGGCAACGGATATGCCTCTTCCGTTTACTCTGCGACGCCGGTGTACCGCATCGCCTCCCACGCCGCCGCCTCCCGGATGCCGTCGCCAAGGATCGTGTACCGGTCGCGGATGCGGTGGGCGGTCGTCATGGCGTCAACGAAGGTCGCGTCGTCGATGCCCAGTCCCGCCGCCGTGGTCGGGGCGTCGATCGCTGCGAGGGCGTCTCGCACCTCTCGCCACCCACCGTTCGGGCCGTCGTGGAGGTATGCGGTGACGACCGACGCGACACCGACCTGGTGACCGTGGAGCGCCGGGTTCTCTACCGTCCGGTCCAGTTGGTGTGAGATCAGGTGTTCGGCGCCGCTCGCGGGCCGCGACGACCCTGCGATGGACATCGCGACCCCCGAGGAGACGAGCGCCTTCACGACGATCCACGCCGACTCCTCCAGACCGCTTTTGATCGAGTCGGCGCTGTCGACAAGCATCTCGGCCGTCAGTTCCGAGAGCGCGCCCGCGTACTCGCTGTACGGGACGTCTTTCAGCCGGGCGGCGAGTCGCCAGTCCTTCACCGCGGTGTAGTTCGAGATGATATCCGCACAGCCAGCGGTGGTGAGTTCCCATGGCGCCGCCGCAATTGGCTCCGTATCCGCGACGACCGCAAGCGGCGGGTTGGCAGCGACCGAATGGCGAGTGTCGCCCTCCGGGATGGATGAGCGGCCGGAGACGATACCATCGTGGCTCGCCGCCGTCGGGACGGAGAGAAACCCGAGATCCAGTTCGTCGGCCGCCATCTTCGCCAGATCGATCGGCTTGCCGCCTCCAAGGGCGACGAGGTAGCCAGCCTCGTCGTCACGGGCACGCGCGACGATGTCGCTTACTACGTCGAACGACGCCTGCTCAACGACAGCCGTCGCAGGCGCCGGCCCGACCGACGCGAGCGCATCGCGGACCCGATCGCCCGCGATACAGTCCGGCGTCGGACTGGTAACCACGAGCGGGTGGCCGGTGACGGAGAGGTTCGCGACCACCTCGTCAAGCTCGTCAAGCACGTCGTGGCCGACGACCACGTCACGCGGGAGCTTGATCCACGTCGACTTATCGAACATACCAGCCGATGACGCCGGCCGGGTTAGAAAGCTCCGTCTGGACGGCCAGCCGGGCTAATGCCCACCTTCTATGTGATGAGGTCGGCGAGATTGCCGACCGGCACCTCGTGAGGATGCCCCTCCGCGCTATCAAGCGGCCTGATCGCCAAATAATAGTGATGCCGATGACGGCGCCAGCCGCGAGAGAGACGACCAGGCTCACCGCTCAGGCACTCGGCTCCCCGACCGGCTCCCGTTCACCTTTCTTGACTGCCCGCACCCGGATCGTCTCGGCAACATTCGCGGGCAGGTGCCGCTGGCCGTCTGTGTGCGCGACGACGTAGATGCCGATGGGTGTCACCTCGACAAGGTCAAGCGCCACGCCCGGCTCCACCCCCACATCCGCGAGGTAGGCGAGTTCCGACTCGTCGCGGTCGCGCACCCGCGCGACGACGACCCGGTCACCCGCGTCGTGGACGGAGAGCGGCGTCGTGTCGTCCTCGACAGGCTCGAGATCTACGCTAGGAATGGGGTCGCCGTGCGGGTCGACTTCCGGGTCGCCCAGTTTCGCCGCAACCCGGCGCTCGAACTCCTCGCTGATGTGGTGTTCGAGGGCGTCG
>CAKZPG010000069.1 GCA_937138675.1 uncultured archaeon
GACGAGCGTGCCCTCGGTCGGCACCTGCCGGGGGTTGCGGAACGACTCGAACTGCTCGTCGTAGTATCCCACCACCTCGGCAGTAATCCGGTAGAGCGAACGGTCCTCGCGGTCGACGCCCAGCGCGGCGGCGACGCGACGGGGCGCCACGTCGGGGTTCGACATAAACGCCGTCGGGAGCGTGTCGACCTGCTCGCGCTCGGCAACCCGGGCGAACACGACGCGCTCGACGGCACCGTCGTCGCCGACCAGTGGCTGGGCGTAGGCGACGAACTCGCCGGTCTTTGCCTGCTGGTCGTCTGGCGTCGCGAACACGAACGACCCGGCCTCGGGGCCGGGTTCGATGACCGTCCCGAGCACCGGTTCGGTGGCCAGTGCCTCGGGCGTGATAGGCGTCTTCCGTTGGTCGTCGACGGCCATCTACAGGACCCCCCGTTCCTGCGCGGCCTGCTGGGCGACCTTCCGTTCTATCACACCGAGGAGGTCGTCCTGGCCCGTGGTAGTGGCACGGAGCCGGTCAGTGATCGCCTCGACGAGCTCGGCGGCGAACCCGCCGGCCACCTCCACCAATCGCGGATAGTACGCCAGTCGAACGTCGCCATCCGCGGCGCCACTGGGCGGTGTCTCGCCATCGGAGCGGTGGAAGGCGGCGAAGGTCTCGGGCGGTGCCTGGACGACGTGGGCGCCGTGCTGGAGCGTGTAGCGAGGGATGCCGTGGTCTGGGGCTGCGATCCCACCGTCGGCGCTGTCATCGAGCGTGGCCGTCCCGAGGACGGCGATCCCGAGTACCGTGGTGGGCTCGCTGACGAGGTTCGGCTTGAACTCGCTCGTGACGTCACCCGATCCCAGCGACGGCCCGACACCACCCATGCCTGGGTCGACGATCTGCGTGGTGTAGACGACGCTGACGGCGACGCGCTCGCCTTCACGACTGGCTACAGGGACGAGAACGGGCTGGCCGAACGGGTAGTCGTCGACCGCCGGCCGCTCACTGGCGTCGTTTTCGGTGACGACCGTGGCGCTGTAGTCCATCAGGCTGTTCGACTGGGCGATACTCGCGATCGTGGGGTTGGTGTCGAGGAGATCAATCATGATGTGCGATGTGTGGCGGGTTGGCTGACGGGCCCGGTCGCGGAGGGCGTCGCTCGTGCATGATCATCGGCGCCGGCGCTTGCTGACGGCCTTGGGGTTCCATTCGATGTCCAAGTCCTCGTGGTTCGAGAGGCGCTGAAGCATCGTGATCAGGCTATCCCGGTCGCCGCCAGTGAGGACGGCCTCGGCGTCGACCTGCTGGAGGATCTCCGGGTAACCCTGCCCAACTGCAGCTTCGCCACGGACCATCGTCAGCGCGTACTCGAACATCGTCTTGCCCGGGCACTCATCGGGCGCGGGCGTCTCGGGCAGCCACGCCAGCGTCTCTAGCCGGTCGAGACTCGCGCCGGCCCCGATGTTCGTGTAACAGAACCGCAGTCGGTCGCCGAACCCGTACTCGACGCCCCCGTAGGTGGTCTCGAGAGCATCGAGTGAGGTGTCCCGCCGGTTCACGAACAACGCTGTGCGACTCCCCCACGACTCTAACAGCGGCGCGAAGATAGCCGCATCACGGGCGATCGGGCCATCGCCCAGTGCCGAGGGATTCAGCCGCTGGACCATATCGCCGATGTCCGACGCTCGGGATCCGGCGACGTAGCCCACGACAGGCACCTCGTGGTGGCGACTGGCCGCGAGCAGTTCCGACATCGCCCGCTGGTAGCGCTCGGCGACGTCGTCGCTGAACAGGTTGGCGTACGACACGCCCAGCGACCCGTCGACGAACACCACGGGTGGCGGATCAAGATCCGCGTGGCGCTCGATGAGGTTGACGACGGTGCCGATCTCCTGTTCATAGCGGTGGTGCTGAACCTGCTGAGCGTCGACGTAGCTGTACGACCCCGCGTCGACGATGACGTCCTCCGGGGCGAGAACCTGCGTCTCGGTCTCGAGTTCGTGCGCGGGCGGGGACTGGTGGTGGTTGACCAGCCACGCGACTTGTGTCACCCCGATGGGGACGTTCAGCTCGTCAGTCGGCTCGAGTTCTGAGCCGTCGATGGCGATCGCCGGCAGGCCACGCAATGTCTCCGACGCCCACGATCCCGATTCCTCGTGGGCACTCCACTCGGCGGCCTCGGGGAACGGGTCGACCAGTGCGTCGAGCGTGTCCCACTCGTCCGTAGGCCGGGCGTTGGGGAAGGCTCCGTCCAGTGCCGTGTTCACCTCGGCGGCGTCCGAGAGGTCGTGCTCGTTGAGCAGGGCCTCCCGGTACTCGTCGGCCACCGTGTCACCCTCCTCGATGTACGAGCGAATGTCTTCGACGTGTTCGTAGAGCTGGTCTGAGACCGCGTGCGGGTCGCCCAGTGGCACTAGTCGTCACCTCCAGTGGGGGCGGGCTGCCCGGCCTGAGTCCCGCTTGACTGGGCGTCAGCAACGACTTGGGTCTCCCGGTCAGGCTTGTCGAGCTTGACCGTGTACTCCGTGGTCGCGTCGAACGTGTCGTCGTGAGAGACGACAGTCAGCTGTTCGAAGCCATCGAGCCGTTCGAGCTGCCGGACGAGATTCTGTTTCTTCTCCGTGTCGAGGTTCGCCGTCGGCTCGTCGAGGACGGCGATCCCGACCGGCGAAACCTGCTCCATAATCGCCAGTCGGACCGCCAGCGCCGCGGCCATCTTTTCGCCACCCGAGAGGGTGCCGAACGGCTTCTCCTGAGCGCCGTCCTGGACGGTGATCAGGTAGGTGGCGTCGACGGTCAGGCTCTCGCGACCCGTCCCCCGGAGCTGCTGATAGATTGTGTTGGCGCGTTCGGTCACCCGACTCGCGATGAGTTCGCGCATCTTCGGCCCGGCGTTGCGCACCCCCTCGCGGACAGCCTCGGCGAAAGCGATGTCACGTTCGAGCTGCGTGTGAGTCTCCTTCCAGCGGTCGCGCTGGGCGGCGATAGTCTCCAGCTTCTCAACCTCCCTACGTGCCGTGTCGAGGTCACCGCGCGCGTTCTTCAGTTCGGTCTTGCACTCCGCGCGGCGAGCTTTCAGCCGGTCGATCTCGGCACTAAGCCGGTCATATTCGTCGGCGTCGAACCCGTCCCGGGCGTCTTGAAGATCGCGTTCGACCTGCCGACGCTCGCGTTCGACAGTCTCGACCTGGTCGTAGACGTCTAGGAGTGCTGCCCGCCGGTTGTCGACTTTCCCGGCGAGGTCCTCGTGCTGGATGTACTTTCGGTGGGCCTCAGCGGTTCGCTCTTTGATCGCCTCCTGGGCGTCGATCTTGTCGTCCAGTCCCTCGTACGCCTCGAGTTTTCGCTCGACGAGCGCGAGGTCGTGGGCGGCGTCGACGAGGGCCGCCCGCTTGCTGTCGACCTCGTCGATGGCACTCTTATTCGTCTGGTAGGTGAGCTGAGCGGTCTCGTAGTTGTCGTGGTCGCTCTCGAGATTGGCCTGTTCCTCGCGGAACTCTTCCAGCCGGCCGTCGGCCCCGTCGAGGTCTTCGATCTCTTCGGCCAACTCGTCACGCGCTGTTTCCAGCTCGTCGAGGTCGCCTTCGAGTCGGTCGAGCTTGTCACGCTCGCCAGGGAGGCGCGCCACCGCCTGCTGGGCCTCCTTGGCCGCCTCAAGCTCGTCTTTGACCGAGTCGAGTTGTTTTCGAGCACCGTTGAACCGCTGTTTCTGTTTCCTGATCTGCTCGTCGATGGTCTCGACCACGTCGTCACGGAGGTCTTCGTCCATCGGCCGCTGGCAGGTCGGACACGCCGCCTGCGTCGTGTCGTCGTGGTCGTGGTCTTCGGCGACCTCACCCTCACCGTCTCCATCGACGTCGACGTCGAGCAGCCGGTCGCGCTGCTCCTCGAGATCTTCGACTTTGGCTTGGGCCTGCTTGTACGTCGCGACGAGGCTGTCCCGCTTGTCCTGAAGCTCATCGACCCGGTCGGCAAGCGCTTGTTTCGCCTCAAGATCCTCGATCACCTGCTCCTGGTCCGCGACAGCGGCTTCGGCCTCAGGGATCTCGTCGTCGACGAGTTCGGCGTGCCGGTCGCGGGCCTCTTCGAGCCGGTCGACCCTGTCCTGTGCCTCGTCGATCCGCTCGTCGAGTTGCTCGTAGCGGTCGTAGGCCTCTTGCAGTTCTGCCATCCGCTCGTCGGCCTCACGAGCCTGCGACGCTTTCTCGACTGTCTGGCTGTATGCCGACTTGGCCCCCACC
>CAKZPG010000070.1 GCA_937138675.1 uncultured archaeon
TAGTGTCGTTCGGACAGACGTTCTCACACTGCCGACACCAGATACACCGCTCCTGACTGAATTTGTGGACACCACGGAACCGCGGACTGACTTCGGGAGCCACGTCCGGATACTCCACAGTGAACGTCTTGCCATTTAGCGCGTGTTTCATCGTCACTGCCATGCCTTTGAGGAGTCCTATCATGTTACACGATCACTCCGACGAGGATGGCCGTCAAGACGAGGTTGGCAAAGGAGAGTACGAGCATCCCCTTCCAGCCTGCGTCCAGAAACTGGTCAACACGAAGGCGCGGGACGGCCGACCGCGCCCACTGGGTGAACAGGAAGAACGCCCACATCTTGATGTAGAACCAGACGAACCCGGGCAGGACCGGTCCCGACGGGCCGCCGAGGAATAGCGCCGCCGCAAGGGCGCCGCCGAGGAAGATATGGATGAACTCCCCGAGGTACAGCAACACGAAGTAGACCGAGGAGTACTCAGTCTGGAAGCCGGCGACGATCTCTGTCGGTGCCTCGGGGATGTCGAACGGGTTCCGTCCGATCTCCGCGAGGTTCGCCAGTATGAACAGCGCGAACGCGAACGGGTTGACGAACGCGAACCACTGCGGGATCGCAACACCGCCGATCTCAATGAGCGTCTGTTGCTGGACCGCGACGATCTCGCTCATCTGCAATGTACCGGCGAAGATCACCACGGACGCCGCGGTGACGATAAGCGGGATCTCGTAGGCGATGTTCGAGGCGATCGCCCGGAGTCCACCGAGGAGCGAGTACTTGTTGTTCGACGCGTAGCCCGCCATCACGACGCCGAGCGAGGCGATAGAGGCCGCGGCAAACGCGAACACCAGACCCGTCTCGGGGTCGGCGAGTTGGAGCCCGGAGCCGAACGGGATCACCGCAAAGCCTAGCAGCGCTGAGAACGGAATGACGATCGGCGCGATGTCCCACGCCGGCCGGTCAACGCCGTCCGGGACGATAAGTTCCTTTGACAGCAGGCGAACTGCGTCGGCCACGATGATCAGCAGGCCGAAGGGCCCGACGCGGTTGACCGCGATGCGGTCCGTGAACGCGGCGGTGATCTTCCGCTTGGCCCACGGGCCGGCGACCGCGGTCGTCGCCATCATCACATTCGCGATGATGAACGCGCCGATGAGACCGCCGACGATGGCGCCGACCACGCCATCAAGGCCGAGCATCCCGGCGATGCTGTCAGCGAGCGGTGCGCTCGGCGGACGAGCGACGCCGCCGGCCGTCGCGTTCGTCGCGTTGCCGGTGGCGTTCCCGTTTTGTAACAGAACCCAACTTGCCTTCACCGGTCCACCTCACCGAGGACGATGTCGAGGCTCCCGAGCGACGCCACGAGGTCGGGGATGTACTCGCCGTTGGACATCTCCGGGAGTGTCTGAAGATTCGAGAAACACGGTGACCGGATCTTGAACCGCGCGGGCTTCTCTGTCCCGTCAGAGCGGAGGTAGATCCCGAGTTCGCCTTTTGCGCCCTCAACTGCGCGGTAGATCTCGGCGTCGTCCTCCGGCCGGATCGTTCTCGGGACGTTCGACTGAATCGTACGGTTGTCCTCGGGCCAGTCCTCAAGCAGGTCGACGCACTGCTCGATTATTTTTGCCGACTCCTCAAGCTCACGCAGGCGGACGAACAGCCGCGAGTAGTTGTCACAACCGTCGTCGGTCACGACGTCCCAGTCGAGTTCGTCGTAGTAGCCGTACGGGTCGTCCCGGCGGAGGTCGTAGTCGATCCCCGAGCCGCGAGCGACCGGGCCGGTCGCGCCGTAGGACTTCGCCACTTCTGGCGGAAGAACCCCAGTGTCGACGGTGCGAACCTGCAGAATCTCGTTCTGTGAGATGAGGTCGTGATACTCTTCCAGCGCCTGTGGCAGGTCGTCGAGGAAGTCGCGGATCGTCTCGAAAAAGTCCTCGCGAGGCTCCGGAAGGTCCCAGACGACCCCACCAAGCCGGAAGTAGTTGAACATCAGGCGCTGGCCTGTGAGGTCTTCCAAGATGTTCTGGACCTTCTCGCGGTCCCGGACCGCGTACATGAAGATCGCGGTGAAGTCGCCGTAGACGTCCAACGCAAACGTGCCAATCGCGAGCATGTGCGCCGCGATCCGGCAGAGTTCGGCGCCCAGCGTTCGGATGACCTGAGCGTACTCTGGCACCTCAATCTCGGCCATATCCTCGATCGCACGGGCGTACGCCCACTCGTTAAGAAGCCCAGCCGAGATGTAGTCCCAGCGATCCGGATACGGCATAATCTGGTATCGGTAGGTGCCGTTCTGGCAGATCTGCTCCTCACATCGATGGAGGTAGCCAATATCTGGGTCAACGTCGACGACCTGTTCGCCGTCAAGCGTCGTTTTGAGGTGAAGAACACCGTGAGTCGCCGGGTGGTGTGGGCCGATGTTCAGGAACATCGTCTCGCCCTCGTCCCCGCGCTGGTCGTCCTGTAGCGGGTTTGCATGTTCGCTGAGCGGGACGATCTGTGGACGCTCTTGGTCGTAGTTGAGCGACAGCGGATGCCCCTGCCACGTCTCCGGCAGAAGGATGCGGCGCGGGTCCGGGTGGTCCTCGTACTCGATACCCACGAGATCGTACGCCTCACGTTCGTGCCAGTCTGCGGTCCGGAAGACGGGCTCGGCCGTCTGGCTCCGTGGGTCGTCTTTCGGTGTTGGGACGACGACGCTCGCCTCGTGGGTCGGGTCGTCGTAGGACTTCAGATGGTAGATCGACTCGTAACGGTCCTCGTACTCCTGTGCGGTCACACAGGAAAGGTGGTCAAGGCCAGCCTCGGTCCGGAGCGTCGAGAGCGTATCCTGAACGGCGTCGGGGCGGACGACGTAGCCTGGAGCGTTCAGATGGTCGTCTCGCGAGAGGACGTGTTCTGAGACGAGTGCTTCCATCGCGTCGGCACTAGTGGCAGCCGGCACGGCGTCGGTCGGGTCTGGCTCTTCGAGGCTCATGGCGAATCAGCCCAGTTGTACCGCATCACGAGGTCGTCCTCATCTATCTGCTCGGCGAGGTGGTCGACAACCTCGTCGCGCTCCAAGTCGCTGAACTGCTCCAGTTCGTACGGCTTCACTGTCACCGGCGAGGACTCGCCGTTCGCGATCCGTTCTTGGAGCTTCGCGACGCCATAGACGAGCGCTTCCGGACGGGGCGGACAGCCAGGGATGTGGATGTCCACTGGAATGACCTCCTCTGCGCCCTTTAGCACGTTGTACCCCTCCTGAAACGGGCCGCCGGAGATGGTACACGAGCCCATGCCGACAACGAACTTCGGCTCGGGCATCTGGTCGTAGACGCGCTTCATCCGTGGGGCGAACTTCGAGACGATCGTCCCGGGGATGATGATGACGTCCGCCTGCCGTGGTGAGGCGCGTGGGACCCCCGCGCCGAAGCGGTCGAGGTCGTGTTTCACTGCGTAGGTGTGCATCATTTCGATACTACAGCAGGCGATGCCAAACTGTAGCATGAACATTGACGATCCCCGCACCCAGTTCATGAACTGGTCGAACTTGGTGAGGATGAACGGCGACGAACCGAACGCCTGCCGAAGCTTCGAATTAAATCGGTCGTCAGCACCGCTAATACGGGCCTCGCGGGTCTCCGTCTCGACCCGGGCCGGGTCTGAGCTGAACTGGTCGGGTGGGCTGTCACTCATTATGATTCTGTCTTTTCTTTGAGCGCACGCGGGCTTGCTACCCATTCGACGGCCCCGTTGCGCCAAGCCCAGACGAGGCCGACGACGAGGATGCCAATAAAGACGAGCATCGGTGCGAGGAGCGTCACGAGTGGGACGCCTTCCTCCAGCGCGGGGCGGTAGATGACGGTCCACGGAAAGATGAGGACAGTCTCTACGTCAAAGATGACGAACAGTAGCGCGACCATGTAGTATTGGATGTTGAACTGGACGCGCGCCGTCCCGGTCGGAACCTCGCCCGACTCGTAGATTGCGCTCTTGCCTTGTTCGGGTACGGTCGGACGCAACATGGACGAGGCCGCCATCATCCCAAGAGGGATACCGACGGCGACCACCCCAAGCGCGCCGACTGCGATCCACTGATTCATGTGGTCCGTTGACTCCCAGTACCGGAGGTTGGGAAGCCACCATTATAAGCGTTGAGTTATCTGAGCCTGTGCTTTAGAGCAGGCAGAGCCCGTCTCGATGGCGATTTCTCGGATTAGCCGTCGTCGGAGCGAAAGGCAGCGACTCCGCGATCGTGGAGCGCACGCGAGACACGCCCAACGTCCGCCCGGCGCTCGTCGCGCAGGTTTGCGATCCGCTCGCGCAGGTTCGGGTCGCTCACGGCCAGCATCTGGGCCGCGGACAGCGCCGCGTTGTAGGACTTGCCCGCGTCGACCGCCACGAGCGGTGCGCCTGTTGGCATCCCGATGACCGAGTCGACGGACTTCTCATGGACCGGCACCCCGATGACAGGGAGCGGGTAGGCGACCGAGGCGGTCACGTTCGGCAGGTCTGCGGACTTCCCGCCCGCGCCCGCAACAATCACGTCCACACCGCGGTCCGCCGCCGTCTCCGCATACGCGTACATCAGGTCGGGGGTGCGGTGGGCCGAGATAACCCACGTCTCGTAGCTGTACCGCCCCTCGAGAGGGTCGTCGTAGTCTGTCTGCTCGCCGAAGCCGAGGGCGTCGAGCGCCTCGCTCGCGCCCGCCATCCGGTCGAGATCGGAGTCGGAGCCCATGATCACGCCCACGTCCGGCGTCTCGTCGGGGGGACACTCTGTCTCCGCCTGCGCGCGCAGATCCGCGATGACCGCGCCCACCACGGTCATCTTTCAGTCCCCGTCTCAGCGGTCTCTTTGTCGACGAACGTCGCCGCCGCCGCAAGGTCCTCCGCCCGCGAGAGCGGCGGGCCCTCGTCGTCACCGCCGGTCACGGTCAGGTGACCCATCTTTCGGAGCGGCCGGGCCTCGCGCTTGCCGTACCAGTGGAGATGTGCGCCCGTCGCCCCGAGTGCCCGGTCGACGCCGGAGAGTCGGGCCGACTTGGGGACGTCGACATCGCCGAGCAGGTTCGCGGACGCGGTTTCGCAGCGTCGCTGGGTCGGGCCGAGCGGCCACCCTAGTACTGCGCGAAGGTGCTGTTCGAACTGCGAGGTGTGTGCACCCTCTATTGTCCAGTGTCCGGAGTTGTGCGGGCGAGGCGCAGCCTCGTTGAACAGCACCTTGCCGTCGCTTGTCTCGAACATCTCTACCCCGACCACGCCCCGGCCCTCAAGACCGTCGAGAACGTCGCGAACGACAGACTGTGCGCGCTCAACGACCACGTTGCCCGTCCGCGGCGGTGTCGTCGTCACGCGCAGTATCTCCTCGTGATGGACCGTCTCGGTGACGGGAAAGAGTGCCCGCTCGCCGCCAGCGCCCCGGACACCGATAACCGCAAGTTCGCGTTCGAAGTCGACCATCGCCTCCGCGAGGGCGTCCGCGCCCGCGGCGTCCTCGCGGCGCCAGTCGCCGTCGGGCGCCACCACGTCCAGCGCAGCCTCGTAGTCGTCGCCAGGCCCGACCGGACAGTTTCCGCGGCCGTCGTAGCCGCCCGTGCGAGCTTTCAGCATCACCTCACCGAGTTCATCAACCGCTCGAGCGAGGTCGTCGGCGTCGTCGACCTGCCGGAAGTCGGCAGTTGGGACGCCCGCCTCGACGACCGCGCGCTTCTCCACCAGTTTGTCGCCCGTGACGCGGAGCGTCTCGGGCGCCGGGTGGACTGGGACTCCAGTGTCAAGCAGCGAACCAGGGTCGGCCAGTTCGATCTCGTAGGTCAGCACATCGGCCAGCTCCGCCAGTTCGGCGACCGCTGAGGGGTCGTCGAACTCGCCGACAATCTGGTTGGCGACACGGTTCGCCGGGCAGTCCGGCGTCGGGTCGAGGACAACGAGGTCGACACCGAGTGGCGACGCGGCCTCACCGAGCATTCGGCCGAGTTGACCACCGCCGACGACGCCGACTGTGGGACCAGGAAGTGTCGTCATGGCTGCCGGATCACGACCGGTTGGGTTAAGCCTGCCGCGCCGCCGACTGGTCGACGAAAATCACGACCCGCTTGCCCCACAACCGGTGGCGGTGTTCGTGGACTGTGTAGCCTGGCAACTCTTTCTCCAGCGCTGCTCGGTCCCAGTCCATCGCCACCACGACCGGTGGCGGGTCTGCGGGAAGCGACTCTCCGGGCGCGGTACTCGTCACCTCGGCGCCGTACGCCTCGAAATACCACGGAAGCGGAAGCCGGCTGTGCCAGTTTGGCCCGCCGACCCGGGGCTGGTCTGCACTCGACTCGTTCGCGACGTGTAACACCGCCTCGCCGTTCGCCGGACTCGCGGTACCGTAATAGAGTACGTTCGGCGCCTGGCCGTCGTTGGTTGCCCCGACGACGGGTTTCACCTCCATCTCAAGCGTCGTCTTCAGCCCGTTTCCGGGCTGGGCGTACTGGAGCACCTCGGCGTCGCTGTGAGCGGTGCTGTTGTAGTAGGCGACGTTGGCTCCTGCGACCCCGGAGACGGCGGCGATAACCACCAACACAGCCAGCGCGGCCGATATAGGGTTCGTGCCGACCCGACCATCGAGCGGTGCAACTGTCCTCGCCGCGCGCCGCCAGAGCGCAGCGAGGCCAACGGCAGCGGGGACGGTGAGCGGAACAATAGCGTGAACCGCCGCCCATGGCGCGCGGATATCGGTCGCGACAGGATAACCGATGATGCTCACCAACCCCCAGTACGTCGCGAATGCGACGACGGCGCGTCGCCCAGGGCCGTCGGTGTAGCCATCGACAGCGAACCCGACGGCCGCAAACGCGACGACTACGGGCGCACCGTAGACGAGCGTCTCTAAGTAGTCGTAGACGTACGGCAGGTAAGGGTGAGACTGGTGAGTGCCGCCGATCCACGTCCCGGTGAACGATGCCCAGGAGCCGATAGTTGCCTCGCCGAGAACGCCCGGCAGAGCTGCAGGTGACCCGAGCGCGGTCCAGAGGTCGGGCCGCGGCGCGTAAAAGAACGCGACGACTGCAACAAAGGTCAGGGCCCATCCGACGATGTGGAGACAAACAAGGCCGGCGCCGCGCTTAGTCGACCCGGCCCACGCTACGAGGCGGTCGCAGACGTCCACGGCCCACATACGGAGGGCTATCGCTGTGCGTTCGCCCGCGGTCGCCCGGCGCACGAGGCGGTGGTCGAGCAACAGGACCGCCGCGCCGCCGAAACAGAGGACGTAGACGAGCGCGTTCTCCTTCGACGCAAAGCCGAGTGCGAGGGCGACGGCGCCAAGATACGCCAGCCATGCCCGGCCTGTGCCGAGCGCCCGGACGACGAACAAGAGCGCGACGACACAGAACGCGGCGACGAGAACATCGTTGCGCATGAACCGCGAGTAGTAGAGGAGCACGGGGTTGGCCGCGATTATAAAGGCGAGGGCAACAGTCTCGTCGTCACGGAGCCACACCCGAAGCCCGAGCGCGGCAAGTGGCAGGAGGCCGCCGACCAAGGCGACCGCGAGGCGCACGCTGAAGTCCGTCGGCGGGAGGACAGCGAACACCCAGTCGTTCACTATCTGAAGAAAGGGGCCATGAACGATCGGCCGGTAGGATAACTGGCCGCTCTCGTGGTACCGAAGCGCCCAGTACGCAACCCGCGCCTCATCGAAGTGCATCGCCCGCTCACCGAGTCCGACGAGACGCGCAGCGAGTGCCAGCACGGTCACCCCGACGACAGCGAGTAGCGTCTGATCGTCACGACGCATCGGCCGCCGGTCAGCGCCCGGTGATTACGACTCTTGTGGTCAGCGTAGCGCGTGAGCGAACGGAGAGCGACCGCCGCGCTCCTCACAAATGGGCAGTCGTTTTACCATCGCCGCCTACCGCTCTCGCATGCCAGTCAGACTGGGGCTCGTGGCCGCCGAGTACAACTCGTCGGTTACCGAACCGATGCAAGAGCGCGCCCGCGAGGCCGCCGCGGAGCGCGGCGCGGAGGTAGCGGCCGAGGTGACGGTGCCAGGGAGTTACGACGCACCGCTGGCAGCAGACCGTCTCGCCCGGCGCGAACAGATAGACGCCGTCGCGGTTGTCGGGGCCGTCGTCACCGGAGACACGGACCACGATCAAGTGATCGGTCACGCCGTCGCTGGGCGACTGACCGACGTGAGCCTGAATCGGGACACGCCCGTCACCTTCGGCGTGAGCGGGCCGGGTATGAGCAGCGCGGAAGCGCATGAACGGGTCGACAAGGGAGCGGAAGCGGTAAACGCCGCCGTCGAGATGACGGAATCACTGCCATGAACGTCGCCGACCGCATCGAGAGAGTCGAACCAAGCGCGACGCTCGCAATAAGCAACAAGGCGAGCGCGCTGGAGGCAGAGGGTGTCGACGTGGTCGACTTATCGGTCGGCGAGCCGGACTTCCCCACGCCCGAGCCGGTCGTGGAGGCCGGCCACGATGCACTTGACGCCGGCCACACCGGCTACACCCCCTCGAAGGGCATTCCAGAACTGCGCGAGGCGATCGCGGAGAAACACCGTGCGAGAGGCGCCGACTGCGGCCCCGGGAACGTCCTCGTCACACCAGGCGGGAAGCAGGCGCTGTTCGAAACGTTTCAGACCCTCGTCGACGACGGCGACGAGGTGGTCCTTCTCGACCCCGCGTGGGTGTCCTACGAGGCTCAGGCGAAGCTCGCGGGCGCCGACATCCGGCGCGTCGACCTCTCGCCTTACGAGTTCCAACTCGAACCCGCGCTCGACGACCTCGCGGACGCCATGACTGACGACACCGCGCTGGTGATCGTTAACTCGCCGTCGAACCCGACCGGCGCAGTCTACACCGAGGCTGCCTTTGAGGGCGTTCGCGACCTCGCTGTCGCCAACGACGCTCACATCGTGAGCGACGAGATATACGCTCAGATCACCTACAATGTCGACCAGCCTGCCGCGGCGGCGATCGACGGTCTTGGCGAGCGCACGATCACGATCGACGGCTTTTCAAAATCGTTCTCGATGACCGGCTGGCGGCTGGGTTACCTGATCGCGCCCGAGGAGATTGTCTCGCAGGCCGGCAAGGTCCATAGCCACTCCGTCTCCTGTGCGACGAATTTCGTCCAGCACGCGGGCGTGACGGCGCTCACCGACTCCGCGGTGGACGACACGATCGGAGAGATGGTGGCGGCCTTCCACGAGCGCCGGGACCTGCTCGCCGGCCGGCTGGCTGACCACGGTGTCGATCTCTCCGTCGGCGACGGCGCCTTCTACGCGATGCCCCGGGTCGCTGACGACGACGACGTGGCGTGGTGCGAGACCGCGATCGAGGACGCCCACGTCGCTTGTGTCCCCGGGTCGGCATTCGGTGCGCCCGGCCACGCGCGGTTCTCCTACGCCGCGAGCCAGGAGCGCCTGGCGGAGGCGGTCGACCGCCTTGCTGCCGCCGATCTCATCTGACCTGGCCGTCAACGAGTTCGACAGTCCGGTCGACGTAGTCCGACAGTTGCGGGTCGTGGGTGACCGCCACCACGGCGACGTTTTGTTCGTCAGCGATCCGGCGAAACTCGTCAAGAATGGTCGCCCCCGTCTCCCGGTCAAGATTGCCCGTCGGCTCGTCAGCGAGGACGAGACGGGGCTCGTTTACAAGCGCGCGTGCGATTGCGACCCGCTGTTTCTGCCCACCTGACAGCTCTGCCGGTCGGTGATCGAGGCGGTCCCCGAGGCCGACCCGCTCCAACAGGTCGACCGCCCGCTCTCGCCGGGTCGGGTCGGTCCCGAACAGGGTCGGGAGTTCGACGTTTTCGACTGCGGTGAGTGTTGGCAGGAGGAAAAACGACTGGAAGACGAAGCCGATAGACCGCTTTCGTTCCGCGGTCCGGGCCTCGTCGTCGAGACCGGTCACGTCCCGACCGTCGAGCAAGACCTGTCCCTCGTCGGGCGTGTCGAGCAGTCCGAGGAGATTCAGCATCGTCGACTTCCCGCTTCCGCTCGGGCCCATCACTGAGACGAACCCGCCGGAACGGGCGTCAAACGAGACATGATCAAGGGCAACGACCGTCTCGCCGCCGGTCTCGTAGCGCCGGACTACGTTGCTGAGCGCGAGGATGGGCTCAGTTGTCGCGTCCTCGCGCTCACTCGTGCGCGAGTCTGATTTCATCGTAACGACTGAAAGAGAGCGAGGGAAATAAGACCGGCTACCCGCGTGTCACCCAATACGTGCGTTTCATCTTACCTGACAGGGAGCAGATATGGAGATTTTGCCAGTGCGCGACTCAGAAAATGAATTCATCAATGTGTCCGTTGCTCTGGTGATCGGCAGAAGGGTTAGCTTCGACAGTCGAGGAGGCGAGTTCGGCGTACGACAGCCCTGTGAGGGCCGTGACGACCCGGTTGAGCGCGAAGACGGGGAGTGCCGCAGACCCAGTGATTTCGGCCGCAAGGCGGTTAGGACGAAGATGCCCGCGCCGATTAGCGCCGCCATCTCGAGCGTGACATCCTCCCCGTCGTAACCGACGGGGCTTCCCGTGCCGCAGGTGGGATATT
>CAKZPG010000071.1 GCA_937138675.1 uncultured archaeon
ACTCCTCAGCCGCAGGTGCGTAGAGCGGGTGCGCTGTCGCGACAGCCGTGTCGGCGTCTTTTCGCCTCGCCCTCACGCTAAGAATGCGATGGGCGGGCAGGCAATAGAAGTGTTGCCCGTCGCGGTCGTCTATAAAAAGGGGAATGCGTCAGGTGCGGCGTGGCTGGGGTCAGTCGTCCTGAGCCGACAGTGGACATGCCGCGTGGTCGTCAACTGGTCGTCCAGTTCGGGCAGGAAGCTGCCCGCCCACGGCCTGGTGACGACGACGCGGTTGGCCTCGTAGGTTCAGTCAGACGACCCGACTCGAACACCCCCGCCAGTCTCAGTCACTGAATCGACCCGGACGTTCCCTCTGACCGTCGCGCCCGCCGCCTGCGCCGACCCGACAAGCGCCGTCAGGCACCGCTCCGGGTCGGGCACGCCACCATCTTGCTGGAACACCGCGAGGTAGTCCGCGTTGACGTCCTACGCCGGGAACCGCTCGCCCACCTCAGCACCGAGTAGCATCTTGTGGTCGATGTCGTGATGCTCGCAGGTCTCGAAGGCATCGACAGCCACATCGCTCCCGCGCGGGCCGACTGTGAGCGACCCTGTCCGGTGAGAGACCGCGCCAGGGCGAACAGGTGTTTGGTCGAGTGCTCACCACGCCGCGAGCGACTGGCGGAGCAGCGGTGGCACATCTTGCCTTCCTCAAAAGCTAAGTGAAATATGCGGCTCCGCCCGTGCGATGATCCGACGCTGTTCGGGATACCGAACCGGTCGAGCGCGATGACATCGGTGCCCTCACTGGTGAGAACGCTCGCCGTGGCAGCTCCGACCGCGCCACAGCCGATAACGTTGACACACATCGATCGGAGTTCGGACAGCTCGTGGCGTGGGCCTGTCGACTCAGCGCCGGTTCTCGCGCACCTGAACACCCTTTCCTGCGAGGTGGCGGGTGCGCTTTCGCGCGAACTCCTCCTCCTCGGTACCCTGTGTCGCGAGGACATACACCAGCGCCTCACCTCCAGGCCGCATCGTCCGGCCAGCACGCTGGGCACCCTGCCGACGCGACCCACCGAGCCCCGAGGCGACGACGGCCACCTCCGCGTTCGGAAGGTCGATACCCTCGTCGCCGACACGCGAGATGACGAGTGCGTCGAGACGGCCGTCACGGAACGCCCCGAGTAGTCGCTCGCGCTCGTAGTGGGGCGTTTCCCCCGAAAGAAACGGGAGGTCGAGCGCCTCTGCCAGCCGTGTCCCCTGGTCGAGGTAGTCGACGAACACGAGCGCCTGCGCGTCCGCGTGAGTCTCCAGCAGTCGCTCCACCGCCATATCCTTCTCAGGATTCGTCGCCGAGAGCTGTCGGCGCTCGTGGCCCTCAGCGTTCGCCCAAACGTTCTGCTCGTCGTCACCGCTCCACGGGACAAATCGGAGTTCGACTTCTGGCTCTGCGACGTAGCCAGCCTCGAACAGCGCGTCCCAGTCCGTCCCGATGGGTGGGCCGACAAGCGTGAATATCTCTGTCTCCTTCTCATCCTCTCGGACCGGCGAGGCACTCAGGCCGAGACGGTGGCGAGATTGGAGATCTGCGGCCCGTCGATGAACAGGACTTGGGACGTGGTGAGCTTCGTCGAAGACGATGAGCCCCCACTCCCGGTCGTCGAACAGGCGGCGGTGACGGTCCATCCCCGCGACGTGGTAAGTGGCGACCGTGACTGGTCGTATCTCCTTCTTCCCTCCGTGGTACTCCCCGACCTGGTCCTCGGTCAGCGTGGTGTGGGTAACGATCTCAGCACGCCACTGCCGCGCGAGTTCCCGGCTCGGAACGAGCACCAGCGTCTCCCCCCCGACAGCGGTCAAGACGCCGAGCGCCGCGACGGTCTTGCCGCTCCCAGGTGGGCCGACGAGGACACCGGCCTTGCGGTCCACGAACCGCTCGACCCAGTCGCGTTGGTACGATCGGAGATCGGTCGTCATCTCGGCGGGGAGCGGGTCGCCTTGGTCAAGATCGCGCCGGTCGCGGACCGGGTAGCCTGCCTCGTACAGGGCGCGCTTTATTGCCGCCTCCTCACCCTCGCGCACCCACGCCATCGTGTCGTCGATCCGTCCGTGGAGCTCGGCCTCACCGAGGTGCTGTTCGGCGACATTACCCATCAGCTCTGGTGTCTCTGCCTGAAGAACGGTGTACCCCTCTTCGTGTGTTCGAAGAGTAAAGAGCCGCGTGCGCTCCCACTGGTCTTCGATCCACGCCTCAAGCCCCTCGTAGCGCCGCGGAAGGACGCCCCGCACAGTCACGAGGAGATCAGCGAGGTCTTCGAACGGCGCGTTCCAGACGTCTTCTGTCCCGATCACGTAGCGATAGCCACGGTGGCCCGTCGTGTCTGTCAGGCGCGCGAACTGCGAGAGCCGCGCACGGGTGTACTGTGTCGGGCGATGTGCAATCACCTCGCGGCGGTCGGGGAAGACGACGACTCGCTCGCCGTCGGCTAACCGTGACCACTCACGCGGGTAGAAGACCACAGGGTCGTCTGAGACATCGATACGGCCGGTATCGCCCGATTCGGCGAGCGCCGAGAGCGCCTTGTCGGCCTCGGCCTGCGAGCAGCCGACCCGGCGCGCCACTTCGGTGGCAGTGGCGACCGGGCGCTCCTCGCGTCGGAGGGCGTCGAGGAACGAGTCGAGGTCGAGGGCAGGGGCGTTCTCACTCATATCCGTCGTCGGCACTCAACGGTCAAACGGCTTGCGGGCTTGAGAGAAGGGAACCGTCTTGGGGCGTCGTATCTTATATTCGGTAATGACGCTCGGTGACGGGGGTGACCTGCTGGAGCGCGGGGTGAGGGCGTGTGAAGAACGCGGCTACGCAGTGACCCGACCAGAGAACGGCCGCGACCCACCGGCGCTTGCCGAACCAACGCACGAGACGACTGCGTTCGCGAGCGACCGTCCGGTCGCGGTCGAGCCGCTCGCGGCCACCGAGGTGACGCCAACGACGATCGTCTCACGGCTTTGGGACGACGTCGACCGGGACCGTGAGGCGCTGTTCGTCCTTCCCGCTGACAGTGTCTCGAAGGCGCGGGCGGTTCTTTCTGACCCACCCTTTCTCGCCGGCCGGACGCCGGCAGGCGAACGGACATTCTACAGCGGCCCAGACCGCGTCCCCCTCGCGGATGGCGGGTTCGCACTGGCCAGACCCGCGGGCGAGTACCGTTGGGCCGAGGAGTCGGCAAGTGAGGTCGAACGCAGCGACCGAGCGGAGGGCACCCGTCTCGTCCTTCGCGCCAGCAACGACCCGATAGCCGTCCTGCCCGAGACAGCCGCCCTCGACTGCCCACCGGCCGACCGCTTCCCGTTCTCGTACGCCCGTGGCGGTGAGGGCCGGATACGGGTACGCTCGGCCGCCGGCGACCCCATTCACTCTGCCGACGGGGTTCACGCACTTGGCGACGCCGGCTTCAAACCGGTGCCGATGCCGCTAGTGCCAGAACACGTCTTTGAGGACCCGGCACGTGCGGCCCGGTCGTGGTCGATACTCGGGGTTGAGAACTAGTCGGCAGGATCGGTCGGCAGGTCGGCGCGCTGGCCAGGCATTCGCTCGGCGGCGCTCGCGACGTCTTCACGGACTGGCAGGAACTCGGGCATCTCGTTCAGTGTTGTCAGCGCGTCGAGATAGACGTAGCGCACGCTCGTCCCCGCGCTCTCGGGGTCGAACACTTGACGGGGGCGCCCACGCGTGACCCCGACAAACGGGCGGCCGTCGCGGTCGAACTGTGGGGCAACCCCGTGCTGAATGTAGAGCGTCGCGATAGCGAGGGCGCTCGCCAGCGGGACGAACCCAGGAGTGAGCTGGAACCGCGACCGGTCGCCGTCACGCGCGACGGAGACGACGTAGCCGTCTCCGAGTCGGTGACAGTCAAGGGTTTGATCTTCGTGTCGCCAGCGTGTTCGTCGTTCGGTCGCCTTGACCAGCAACCACCCGTCACCGGAGCCGGTGACACCGCCGACCGAATGCGTGACTACCGTCCACAAGCGGTCTCGCAGTCGGGCCAGCGAAGGGAGTATTCGCATTGAAACTGTCTACGAGCTACCGACTTATCGACCTATCGCAGACCTAGCCGAGCAGGCCCAACCCCTCGATCCGCTCGACGATGCCCTCAACTGCGTGAGTCGCGTCGTCGGTACGCTTTCCGCCCGTGATGACAATCTTCCCCGAGCCAAACAGGAGAATTACGACGTCCGGCTCGTCCATCCGGTAGACGAGGCCAGGGAACTGCTCCGGTTCGTACTCTACATCCTCCAACCCAAGTCCGATGGCCAGTGCGTTCAGGTTCAACGTGTGGCCGAGGTCAGCCGATGAGACGATGTTCTGTACCGTCACCTCGGGGTCTTCCTCGACGGGGATCGACAGCCCGCGAAGCTTGTCGAAGATGATGTCCAGCGCCTCGTGTACGTCGTCGATACTCTTCGCGCCTGTACAGACGATCTTCCCGGAGCGGAAGATGAGCGCCGCCGCCTTCGGGTCCTGCGTACGGTACACCAGTCCAGGGAAGTTGTCTGGATTGAAGTCTGCCCCCGGTAGGTCTGCCGCGAGCGCCTCGAGGTCGAGCTCCTGCCCGATCCCGGTCGATGCGACCACGTTCTGGATCTCGATCGTGTCAACCGGCTCGTTCATCGTTCGACTTAGA
>CAKZPG010000072.1 GCA_937138675.1 uncultured archaeon
AAAGATAGCGCACGTGGGAACACTGTTGTTGCACGTCTCGACAACAGAATGGTCGTTAAGTAGTTGCTTGAATTGTGAGTCAGTGGGAACCGCGAATTCTGTTCGCAGCTAAGACTTATTCCCGGCCAGTCAGCACGACGAGTGCGGCACTGGCGCCGACGAGCGCATCGACGGCGCTTGAGGTGTACTCAATCTTGGGAGCCCGCGCTCGCATATTTTCGACCGCGATTGGGTCGTACGAGACGACCTTTCCATCGCGTTCTCGCAAATCGGCAATGACAGGAATTGACCGCGAGTTCCGCACGTCGACGGATCTCGGGTTTGAACTCAAGGCCGAGGACGACAACGCGTTTGGCTGGCGACGTCGACGTGGGCGTTCAGCAACGCGAGCAGTCGATCCAGCTACCGATCGTTGATATCGACCGCCGCGTTGAGGACCGCCAGTTCGTACCCATGCCGTTCTCGTCGGCGGAGTACGGTCGATGGCACGACCCGTGTCCGCTCACTGTCCACAGGTGGGTTGTTGCCCGGTATTCGGATGCCTCGGTTCAGGCCGTATCGGGGACGGCACAAGCGGATACTGCGTCGTTCTTGTCGGACGCCGAATACGCCATGCCCTCGCCTGAGGGCCGACGTGTAGCCCACGAACCCGGTACCCCTCCGCTGTGGGTGGGAACGTTGCCTTCTGGGTAGCGTTGGACGGTCCAACGCCCCACGAAGGAATCCTCACGCTTCGCCGCAAGGAGAATGTCAATTTCGCGCCCGAATCGATTCACATTTCTCTCCGCCCTCTCTGCTACATGTGTGCGACAGACATTCGACCGGGTCCTCTCGGTCGTCCCCGTCGTGCTCGTTCCCGCGGCGTGGACGCTTGCGGCGCTCGCGGGCCACACCACGCTCGTCTCGTCCGACGCACTCGCCGTCGCATTAGGAGTGATGACGGGCTTCTTCGCTGTCTTTGTCGTTCACCCAGAGATGCGCGGCCCGGTACTAGGTGCGTGGCGGCGTGTCATCGCCGTCGGCCTGGTCGTGACGGCCGTAGGACTGATCGACCAGCTCTCGCCCGCAGTGACGTCCTCTCACCTTGCCGTTGTCGCTGTGTGGCTCGCGGCGCCGGTCTATGGACTCGCCGCGACGGGGCAGGCGCTCGGCCTGCGCCGCTACCGCCTGTTCGCGGCGGCGTCGTTCGCCGGCGCGGCGCTTCTCGTCGTGAGTGCGGCCCCAGCGGTCCCGGCCGTCGCCGGACTGGCCGGTCTTGTTGTCGGCGGCGCGGGCCAGACCCTGAGCGTTGCCGACGCTGTCTGGCGTCAGTCCCGGAGCGCCTGAACGGGGTCGGCGCTCGCGGCCTGCCACGCAGGGTAAGCGCCGGAGACAAGCGAGATGACGACACCGAACGAAAGCGACAGCGCCAGAAAGCCGGTGTTGCGGGCGTTCACCACCGCGCTGACGGTCACCTCTGGAACGAAAATGAGAAGCCCAGCAGCCACGAGGCCGGCACAGACAGCGCCGACGAGGGCACCAACCACGCCGAGCAGGCCGGCCTCAACGAGGACGATCCCGAGTACGTCCCGACGACGCACTCCGACAGCCCGGAGGACGCCAATCTCCTCGCGACGCTCTGAGACGCTCATCAACATCACGTTGAGGATGGCGACACCGGCCACGAGCAGCGAGACGCCACCGATGGCGAGCAGGAAGGTATTGAGCAGCGAGAAGAAGCGGTCGATCTCGGCGACGATCGACCCGAGTTCTAGTACCTCGACCCGCTCGACCCGGGCGTTCACCCGCTCTCTGATCGCCGCGGCGATTCGGGACGCCTCCCCACCGGAGGCCGCGCGGACGATCACCTGCGAGGCGCCGTCGCTCCCGAAGCGGTCTGGCGGGAGCAACACGGCCTGGTCTGGCCGAACAGGTGTCACTGTCTCCTGCTCTGCGAGCACTGCGACGACCCGGTACTCCGCACCGTCGACTGTCACCGTCCGGCCAACACCGACGCCTAAGTTGGCGGCCACCTGGCTACCGACGATAGCGCCGCGGCGGTGCACCTCGGGGAGGTCTCCGTCGCGCGCCTCGAACAGTCGCCCCGGCTGCTCGATTCCGTACAGCGTCGCGAACGTCCCGCCGCGGTCGCCGCGGCTGACCACCCCCCCACCCGACCGCACCGGTACGACTGCGGCGTCGCCCGCGATCCGCCTGATTCGCGTTGTCTCCCGACGGCTAACCGTCTCCTCGCCACGGTCAGCGTTCGGGCTGACGATCACCTGATTGCCAAGGCCGCCAATGGCGTCCTGTGCGGTGTACTGGACGACCGTCCCGAGGACGCCGAGCGTTGCGATGGCGAACACACCGATGACGATGCCGAGGGCCGCCAGCGCGGTTCGCAGGCGGTTTCGCGTAAGATTCCGTCGCGCGAGCGTGACCGTCGCGCGCACCGGCTACGACTCCTCGCCGTCGCCCATGTGACCGCCGCGGCGACGACGCCATCCGACGCCGACGAGTGCCGCCAGTGGCACCCCAAGAGCAAGTGTGGCGAGCAGGCCAGTCGGGAGGCTGTTTCCGCCATCACTCCCCGCAGGCGGGGCGGGCAGGGCGACGGTCCGGGTCGACTCGACGCCGTCCTCGCGCGCGATTATCCGGACGCTAACCTCGTCTACGGCGCCGGTCGCGCGCGCGGTGAGGTCAAACGGTGCGAAGTCGCTTCCGTCGAGTTCGCCGACGAAGTACCGCCGCGCGGGGTAGGTCGGGGTGACGTTCCCCTTGCGGACCACCTCGACGACGACGCCCTGTGCAGGACCGCGCCCGACGTTGACGATGTTGCCAGAGACCTGGATCGAGCCGTTCCCGCCCCGGCTCACGGCGACGTCCGTGAGTTCGATGCCAGCGACCTCCGGGCGGTAGTCGTAGGCGTACGTCATTGAGGCCGCTCGTGTGCCGGCGCGGTAGCCAACGCGGAACTCGACGGTTCCGTGGCTCCGAACTTCCCCGAGGTCTACGGCCACGGTTCCGGACTCGCCAGGGCCGAGCGACCCGTCAAGTCGCTGGCGCGGGAGCGTGTGGTTCCCGGTGACGGGTGTCACCACGATGTCCGAGGCCTGGACACTGCCGAAGTTCGTCACCTCGACGGTGTAGGTGGTCTGTGGCGACTCGGGCTCCTCGCCACCACCGGTCGCCCCCGCCGCGCCGCTTCCGATGAGGCCCGAGATGCCGCCGGCCACAGCGCCCCCGTCGTCCTCGGGGTCCGGGCGCTGACGTACCTCGACCCCGAGGTCGGGCTCGTGCGGCGCGACCGACACCGCGACGTCGCGGCTCACCTCCCGCTCAACGCCGGATGCGTCGGTGTAGGCAACGACGACGCCAAGCATCTGCGCGCCAACCTCGTCGGGGACGGTACTCAGGTTCACTACCGTTTCCGTGCCGGCAGCGAACGCCGGGACGAACGCGACCGAGCGGTTCGGGGCCCCCAGCGGATCGGCGAGGCGGACGGCGACGTCTCGGATCGGCGCGGTCGTCGGGTTGCCGACGGTGACTGCCACACGGGTCGGCGAGTCGACGGCCGCAGGGCCAGTCTGTACTGCCACCTGCGGGGGCGCCTGTTCGATCGTCACGGGGACGGGGCGGGTGATTGTCACACGGTCGCCATCGTCGGCTTCCCCGACGACCCGGAGCGTGAGCGTCTGGACCCCCGGCTCGTCGAACGTCGTCTCGAGCGGCACGGCGAGAGTGTCGCCGGCCGAGAGCGACCCGACCTCTGTTGCGGTGACGAGGGTGTCGTCGCCGTCGCGGAGTTCGACTCGGCGCACTTCGATGGCCGAGGGACTGCCGGCGGAGTTGCGCAGCGTCGCGTCGACGACCACCTGTGCGCCAACCGTCGCCGTTCCGGGCGTGACGGTCACGTCAGAGACGGCGAGACGGGCGTCAGGCACCGCCGCGGCGGGGCCAGCACCGGCGCCGGCGGCGAGCGCCGAGACGGCGAGGAGAAGGGCGAGGACGGCTGCGGGACGCTCGATAGACATATTGGATGTTAAACTCCCGGCGGGTATACGGTTTACGGGCTTTCTGGAAGCGCCGCAAGTACCATCGGGACACTTCCGCCGAAAGGGTCAGAAACGCGGCGCTGCCATCGGACCTCCAGTCCAACCTCATCCAAGAGATCAGCCGTTGCCTCCGGCCCCGGTGTCGAGAACAACATTGATGCGTCGGTGCCGAGCCACCCCCGCCGGACGGACTCGGACTGGCCCGACCCGACGGTCGCGAGAAACTGTCCACCCGGCCGGAGAACCCGTGCGACTTCGCGGTAGACCGCCTCGTGGTCGGCACGGGGAACGTGAAAGATGGCGTGGTACGCTGTGACGGCGTCGACGGCGTTGTCGGCGACGGGGAGTGCGGTCATCTCCCCCTGAATTGCGCGGTGACCGTCGTCCCGGGCGAGTTCACACCCTCGGCGTGAGACGTCGAGGCCCACGGAGCCTGGCGGTAGGTTTGCGAGCGTCCGCGCGCCGTCGCTACAGCCGAGGTCGAGCGCCCGGTCGTCTGGGCCAAGCGCGAGTTCCGACTCGATCAGCGCCGCGTCCGGGCCATCCGGGTCGCGCATCGCCGTGTACGGCTCCGAGAGAACGTCCCATGCGTCCCGGACCGCCGCGCGGTCCATTGGCGGTTCTGGCATATCAAATGTTACGTGCGGGGCGCAGATAAGCCGCTCCCCCGGGCGACTTAACACGCCGGCGGGCGTCGCGCGGGTATGTTAGACGGTACTAAAGCGGACGGGACAAACGCCGTGTCGTGGGTCGCGCACGCGGCCACACGGCGATGAGCGGTTTCGTCGCTGGCGGTGCGCGGCGCGGGTCGGCCGAGCCCTCCGCGGAGACCTA
>CAKZPG010000073.1 GCA_937138675.1 uncultured archaeon
CCCGCGATCGACGCGACCGCGTACGAGCGCCTCGACGGCACGACCATCTACGCCGGCGAGGCTGCCGGGAAGATCGACACCGAGCGCGAGACGATCTACGTCACCGAAGACGGGATCATCACCGAGACCGAGCAGGGTAAGGAGGACGTCTACTGCGAGTGGATCGCCGACCTTCGCGAGGGCTGGGCCGGCGTCAACCGCTCGGACGGCGACTGGCTCTTCGACACGCTCGGTGCGACGAAGGGCACGCTCATCGAGCGCGCCGAGATCAACGTCGACGGCTTTGCCGAGTACCTGAGCGACTATCCGAACGCGAACGCGTGGAACGTTACGCAGACGCGGAGCCTCGACCCGGACGACGATGCCGAAGAGGCGACGATCGAGTACCACGACGCCGCCCACCTCGCCGACACGGGCGGGAGTCGCGCAACGACGATGCTCGGCTTCGAGTACTGGTGGGATGGCGAGTACGTCCGCGGTGTCGTCTCGGAGAGCGGCTACACGGCGCTGTTTGACGGCGGCGACGCGGCCGGGACGTACGCGGCGTGGATCAACTCGGAGATCCTCCCGTTCGCGTCGCTCCCCGAGGAGTATCAGGGCGCGCTTGGTGGCGCTCGCGACGACCAAGAGGTGACGGCAGATGGCGAGTGAACGCCCACGAAACGAGGGTGTCGAACGCGACGAGCTCCCAGATGAAGTGTACGCGCGCCACACCGACTTCACGACTATCGGCATGAAGACGACGGTCGCCCGGCGGATGGTCGGGTGGCTTCGCGAGTACGCCGACTACTGCGAGATCGCGGGCAACGACGCGACTGCCGATGCTGCGCGATCAATCGCGAGCCGTCTCAACGCCGAGGTGAACGCCGATGCCGAGTGACGAACTCGACGCGACGACCGACGTCGTCATGCTTGCCGAGCACGTCGACGGCCTCGGCCAGTCGGTCGCGCAGCGCCTCGACGACAACGGCATCGAGACGGTGGCGGACATCCTCATCGCCGACGAGGGCGCGCTCACGGACGTGTCGTACGTCTCCGAGACGCGCGCCGACCTGCTCCGGGAGACCGCCGACGAGATAGCGGACGACTCCGACGCTGACCCGCTCGTCGATTCGGTTGAGGTTGTCCTCGAGGCGACGCTCGGCGAGAAGCTCCAAGTCACGCTCGCCGAGCGCGATGCCTGGGCGACCCCGTGGAACGTCATCGAGACCGAGGAGCCGGTCGAGTGGGAGTCCGCCCACGGCAACAACTGGCACACGCGCCGGCTGCGGCTGTCCGAGTCGGCGTCTGGCACCGCCAAGAAGGCACGAGAGTTCGACCTCGTGCTCGCCGGCGACGAGATCCGCGTCGAGGAACCACCGGTCGAGCGTGTGAGCGCGCAGCCGGACGCGCCGGGCTGGGGTGTCGAGTCAGTCGGCGCCGTTGGTCGCGTCTCGACGAGTTCGCTTATCCAGCTCCAAGCTGACGAGGGGCAGGAAAACGCGAAGCCCGAGGGTGACGACACGTGGCGGAAGTACCAGAACCGGGGTGAGACCGCGTGAGCGAGACCGACGCCCGCGACGAGATCCGAACCGTCATCGAGCGGCACGCTGCCGAGCTCGACGCTGAGGACCTCCAAGATATCGCGTCCGATCTCGAGTCGACGGCCGAGAAGTGGGGTGGGATCGATGTCTAACGCAGGCGAGCTCGAAAGAAGTCGCGACGGCTTCGAGTCGAGCGCCCCTACACCGATGCTATCGCCGTCGGTTGAGCGACTGTGCGACGCGGAGGGCCTTCAGCGGTTCTCCACCTTCCAGGAGCTCTTCGACTTGGTCTCGCTTGTCTTCGGGAACCATGTCCTCTGCCAGCAGATCTGTGACGACCGCCCGAGCTTCACGCTTGTACCTATCTGTCGGAGCTCCTCCCGAAGTAAGTTTGCTCATGTCTTTGCTACAATTGAGCACCTCGTATCCTTCGAAAATAAATATAATTTCACAGTCTTGAAACGATACACTTGGACTTCACAGAGCTGTAAAAATTATCTGTACCCAATAAGCGATAGCCCTCGTGGTAAAAATCGGGATGCGGGTGTGCCTCTGACAGTCAGGGAGGACTCCCCTACCAATGGGAAAGCCAGGTGTGAACAAATAAACTCGACAACCAGAAATCAGTGCCTGATCACAGACGGCGGCCACGTTCAAGATAGAGACGGAGCCGCACGCGCCGACGGCGGCACTACCGCCAAGCAGGTCCTCGACGACAACGGCGTCGGGCAGAAGAACGACTACGAGGGCAAGGCGTACGGCGGCAGCGAGGCCGCGATCGACGCCATCGAGGCGTACGTTGCCGACCACGTCGCCGACAAGCGCATCGCGTCGTCGCGCTCCATCGCGAACACGGCGACCGACGTCCGCATCCAGGAGATCGGGAAGACGCTCGGCGCGCACCTCCGGGGCGACACACCCGACGGGTTCCTCGCCGACGTCGAGGTCTCGAAGTGGCGCGACACCTCGCCGGTGAAGTGGGTGTTCACGCGCGTCGCCGGCGAGGCGGACACACGCCGGTCGCGTCAGCTCCAGAAGCCTGACCTCGTCCGCGAGATCACGCGGACGACCGACGCTGGCGGCGCTCGCTACGAGATGGTCAGCCGTGACGGCACGCGCTGGGAGAAGGCGAACACGACGGTCGCCTGGAAGCGCGATGTCCTCGCCGCGGTCTGTGAAACCACCGACCACCAGCCGGCAGCCGTCGACGAGACCGAAGACCTCGACCGGCGCGAGTGGATCGACCAGCTCACGCAGGCCGGGGCGACAGATGTCCTCGAGCGTGCGATCGGCATCGAGGCACCGGGCGCTCGCGACCACTGGAACCGGGAGACGCTCCAGGTGATCCACGACGTGGTCGTCGCTGGCCGCGATCTGAGCGAGGTGGGTCGATGACTGAGCCGCACCTGTGGGCGCTCCGGTGGACGACAGTCGGACTCGCCGTCTCGCTCGGCGCGTTCATCCTCGTCGAGGTGATGGGATGAGCACCGACTCAGTCGAGTGTATCACGCCGCACTGCGCCGGGCGGATGCGTGACCGAACGAGTGGTGAGCTCGTCTCTGCTGTAGTCGCCTACGAGCGCGGGGTGACGGTTGAGATCCCACTGACAGCGCCCGTCCCGC
>CAKZPG010000074.1 GCA_937138675.1 uncultured archaeon
TCGGGGACACTGAACGTGAACGGCGGCTACTCGCCTGCCACCCAGTAGGGTCGGCCAGAACGGGAGTCCACCGACAAGCTCCGCCCTTTAGGGCGGAGAAGGTGACGTACAAGTCACTCGAGGTAGCCGAGATCGCGAAGCCGCTCCTGGGTCTCTTCGTCGAAGTCGTCGACCGCGTCGTCGGTCACCTCGGCATCGTCGGGTGTCGTCCACGCGCCGCCAACGGCGGACTCGAACTCGGCGAGGGCGCGTTCCGTCTCGCGCAGCGCCGGATGGTCGCCCATCTCGCTCGCGAGGGTCTCCAGTTCGTCGGGGTCCGTGTCGAGGCGAAACGCCTCGTCCGGCGTGCGGTCAACCCGGACGTACTTCGCATCCGGCCGGCGGGCGGCGCGCATCCGCGCGTAGAACCGCGAGTCCTCGTCGAGTGTGATATTGGCGGCGTTCGCCTTCTCCTCCAGTTGCTTGAGTTCGACGACGGGCCGGGCGTACTCCACGAAGCCGTAGTCGCCCCCGCCGCGAACCCCCGGGTCAGCGGGGTCAGCAGGGTCGAGCTCCGTCGGGAATGCGCGGTGGTCGGGTGAGAGCAGCGACCGCCGTGGGTCGAGCGTCACTGCCTCGTCGCCAGGACTGGCCGGTACTCCCCCCGTCTCGCAGAGGGCGTCGAGAACGGTGTGGTAGAGGTCGACGAGCTCGACGGTTCCGTCGGGGTCGGCCGCGACGTCCGGGTGCTTGACGAGCAACGGGACGTTCACGAGCGGGTCGTAGAGGCAGAACTCGTGGCCGTAGATATCGTGTTCGCCGTGGAGTTCGCCGTGGTCGGCACAGACGACGACCATCGTCTCCTCCCAGCGTCCGGTCTCTCTCAGCCAGTCGAACAGCCGGCCGAGTTCGGCGTCCATGTGGGCGATCTCGGCGTCGTACAGTGCGCGGATCTCCTGCCATTCGGTGTCGTTGACGGCGCGCGCCCCAGAGTTGTACGCCTTCGAGTTCTGGCAGACGGCCGCCGAGTCGACGTCGGGTGCGAACTCCGCGGCGTATTTGTCGGGCGGGTGATAAGGAAGGTGGGCGTCCATCAGGTTGACGAACACGAACCAGCCCTGGTCGCTCCTCGCGACGAACTCTTGGGTGCGGTCTATCACTGCCGGGGTCTTTGAGTCGGAGCCCTCGCCCCCCGCCAGATACTCGTGGGCGGTGTTGCCGAGCGAGACGAGTTTGTCTGCAATCGCGCGGAGACGGTCGTCGTCGTTGAGCGCCTGCCACGCCTTTGCGAGCGGCCCCGACAGGAGGTCACCGGGCATCACCTGGAAGAAGTTGTCCTGGTCGTCGAAGCCGGCGGTGAGGCGGGGGTATGGGGTGATCCACGCGTTCGAGGAGTAACACGCGGTGTCGTGGCCGGTCCGTGAGAGCGTCTGGGCAAGCGTCGTGGCTCCGTCGAGATACGGGTTCTCCTGGTCGGCGCCGTGGCCGCTCGGGTAGAGGCCAGTGAACAGCGAGGCGTGGACCGGCAGGGTCCACGGTGCGGGCGCGACGGCATTCTCGAAGACGACCGTCTCGGGGCCATCGGCGAACCGGTCGAGAGTGGGCGTAGTCGGCCGGTCGTGGCCGTACGGGCCGAGGTGGTCCTTCCTGACGGTGTCGAGTACGACGAACAGGACGTTCTCGGCCCCGCTGCCGTCGGTCATACCTGCTGTAGCCCGGGCGGCGCGAATAAACCTCGGATTCGTGTTCGGCCCCCGCCTTGTCCGACTACGCCCGCACTAGCCGTACCTCCGCTTCTGAAGGCGCTTGGCATCCGTCCCCGGCGGACAGCCCGTCGTCCGGCTATCTCGGCTACCGTCGCGGCCCGGGCTCGGGCGGAGCAGGCGGTCGGCATGCGAATCGCCGGGGTCGCGGACGGACGTCTGTCCCGGGTAGGTCACGGTACTCGGTTGGGCCGAGACCGACGCGAAGCGAGCGTATCGCCGGCGGCCTGCCCCGCCTTCGGGTCACCTCGCCTCACGAGCGGGACGACCCGGCGACGGTGGATACTCTCTCACTGCCGTGGAGACCGCCGAAATCCGCGAGCTCGCCGTCGTTCACCCCTTCGGCGCCCCAACGACCGATAGCAAAGACGTGCTGAGTTCTGCCGCGGTGCTCGGGAGCCTCGAGAGAATACTGGAAGGGGGTCAACCGCTAAAATGGGGCCTGCGGGCCCTCGTCGTCACCGTCGCTGCTCGTCTCGCCCGGGAACGAGGGACTCATTCCGCCGCCGTGGCCCGCGTCGCTCATCCCGTCGTCCATGCCGGTGCTGGCGTGAACGGTGGTGATCTCGGGAATCTCCTTGACCATCCGGGACTTGATTGCCTGAATCGTCATCGGGGAGATGCCACACCCGGAGCAGGCACCGCCGAGCGCGATCTGAATCTCGCCGCTCTCGCGGTCGAGATGCTGGATTGCCGCGCTCCCGCCGTGCATCTGGATCTGCGGGAAGTTCCGGCGGAGGAAGTTCGTTACCTGCTCACGCAGGTCGTCCTCGCCTTCGCTCGTCTCCGTACTCATACTAAATGTTTGACCGCGCTGCGGCTTCAACCTTCGGTTCGTTCGCGCCCGGATCCGCCGTCACTCGGGCGGGTCGACTCCGAACACTCCGTATAGTTCGTCCTCGATCGTCGCGACGTACTCGTCGAGAACGGTGTTGAGGCGGTCGTCGTCGACCGTGATTGCGGTGACCCTGCTCGCAGGGTCGTCCGGGAGTTCGACGCGGAACGCGCCGCCCTCGTAGAACGGCTCCGACTCGTTCAGCACCTGCTGGTCGACGGCGTGGACAACGTCGGAGCCGTGGGCGTCGCTCATGCGCTCAAAAGCGTTCTTGTACGCCCGCTGGAGCTCGGGGAAGTAGTTCGCGTACTTGTCTTCGAACTTCGCAGGGTCGAACTCGGCCATGTGGCTGAATGAACCGGGAGAGAGAAATGTCGCCCGGTCGCGCGGCGATCATCGCCCGTTCGGCAAGGACTAAGCCGCCTCGCGCACGTCGGGCGGGTATGCGCATCGGACTCTACGCAAACCCGCAGGACGCGAGCGACCGCACCGCGACGGCACTCCGTGACGGCGTCGTGCGGATGGCCCGCGCGGCCGACGAGGCCGGCTTCGACCACCTCACGGCCGGTCAGCACTACCTCTCCGATTTCACTCAGCTCCAGTTGGTCCCGATGCTCGCCCGTCTCACTGGCGAGGTGGACGACATGGAGATTGGCACCGGCGTCGTCCTGCTTCCCTTTCACCATCCCGTCGATCTCGCCGAACGGATCGCCACGCTCGATGCCCTCCACGACGGCCCGACGGTGTTCGGCGCGGGCGCGGGCTATCGCGAGCCCGAGTTCCAAGCGTTCGAGATTCCGGAGGAGGACCGCTTCCTGCGGACGATGGAGTGTTTTGACCTCACGACCCGACTCCTCACCGAGGAATCGGTCACCTTCGAGGGTGAGCAGTTCGCGGTCAAGGACGTCTCGATCCCCGTTCGCCCCGACCCCGACGACCTGACGACGTGGCTCGCTGCGAACGCCGACAGCGCTGTTGCCCGCGCCGCGAAGTACGCCGACGCGTGGTTCGTCAACCCTCACGCGACGATCACCGAGATCCGCGAACAGAAACGCGAGCACTACGACCCGATCCGCGAGAAGCGCGAGAAGGCGGCGTGGCTCCCGGTCTTCCGCGAGGCGTTCGTCGCGCCGACCCACGAGAAGGCTGTTGAGACAGCCCGTGAACATCTCTGGGAGAAGTACCAGCGCTACCTCGACTGGGGACAGGACGAGGCGATGGAGGACACCGACGACCTCCACAAGCCGTTCGAACAGCTGGCCGAGGACCGGTTCGTCCTCGGGACGCCCGCCGAGGTGTGCGAAGAGATCGACCGATACGATGCGGAGCTGGACGCCGAACTTGTTGTTTTCCGGGTCCACTGGCCCGGCCTCAACTTCGACGATGCGGTCGAGTGTGTTGAGCTGATAGGCGACGAAGTGATTCCGAACGTCTGAGCCGCGCTACGCCTCAACTCGCTTCTGCACTCCCAGCCAGTGCGTCACGGTCCCGTCTGTGCCCGAGAGCGGCGCGAGCGTGACCCGGTTCCGAAACGACGTCCCGTCCGCGTGGGTGTTCGTCACCGTGACAGTCACCTCGTTCCACGACGCGACCGCCTCGCGGAGGTCCGTGACCGCCTCTCGCTCCGTCTCCGGACCCTGAAACAGTCGCGGGTTCTCGCCCAGCAGGTCGGCGGCCGTGTAGCCCGTCAGGTCCCGGAGCGTCCGCGTCGCGTAGACGACCGGGTTGTCCGCGAACGCCGGCCCGGTGAGCGTGAGGCCGAGCGGCGCGGTGTCGAGCGTCCACAGTCGCCAGACCAGCCGTCGCTCGCGCCCCGACAGGTCGTCGTAGCCCGTGCGAACCTGGTCGCCGTTGACCGTCTCGGGGCTCGTCTTGGCCGCACGACGTCGGAGTTCCGCGTCCAGTCCGTATCGCCCGTGGAGCACCTGGTGGCGCTCTGCGAACACCTCTGGCGCCGCGCGAACTGTCTCCACCACGTCCTCCCTGAACGTCACGCCCAGACGGTCGGCCGCGTCGTGCGTACATCTGTCGGTCTCGGGCGTCGTCGCGCTCGTGTCGTCGCTCAAAATCACCGTTCATCCGGTGTGTAGTCGTCCCGCTGCCAGCTCCGTCCGCGGCTGACCGACCCCTCCCGACCGCCCACTCGATTCTGTATCGCGAAGTACGGTTTACGCCGGCTCTCGATTCGTAGATGGGTGGGTCGCCGATTCTGCGGCCGGTGGAGCCTCCTGTCGCCCCGCCCGCCCGTCTCGCGGACCGTGACGGCACTTATCGCCGTGACCGCGCTGCTCGTCGGGTCGGGATACTGGACCGCCGGAGTCGAACTTCTCGGCCTCACCCTCGTAGCCACCGCCGCCTGCCTGACAGCCGTCGGCCTCGCGTGGGTTTTCATCGGCACGCTCGTTTCGGTGCTCGACGCGACACAGGCGGCGGGGCGACTGCGACTGCTCCGCTGGGCGGCGACCGCCGAGACGACCCGCCCGTGGGCCCGACTCGTCCGCCTGTCCGCCCGTCTTGCTGTCATCGATCCTCGGTCTGCCGAGGAGCGGACCGAGGACGACCTCGCGCGTCTCAAGACACAGTACGTATCCGGCGCGCTCTCGACAGCGGAGTTTGAGCGCGAACCGAACCACCTGCCCGGGACGAGGAGCCCCGGCCAGTCACCGGACGACGAGACGGTGTCCGTGGCGAGTGTGGGCGCTCGGCGCGACCCCGTCGAATCGATCGACGTGGAGGCGGTCGAGACGCACAGTTGAGGCAGTCGGCCGTGGTGGGTCCGTAACAGTGACGACGCCTACAGACGGACGAGGCGAGCGCCTCAAGACTCCTCGCTCGGCTTTGCCGGCAGGTATCGGTATGTGAGCCCGACGATCACCAGCATCAAGAAGAACTCGCCGACCAACCCCCACCGCCAGCTCCCGTAAGTTGTGAGCGTCCCGCCGACCATGGACTCGACGGCAATACCGACGGCAATCATGCCGCCGATAGCTCCGAAGACTTTCGCGCGGTTCGCACCGTCGTAGTTCTCGACAACAATCGAGTACGTGGTCGGCAACAGCAGGGCGGCGGCGACGCCCTCGACGACCGACCACCCGAGGAACAGGATCGCGAAGCTCGGACTGACCCCGGCGACGAGCGTCCCGACGCTGTATATCGCGAGCGTGACCAGATGGAGCCGTCTGCTGTCGACGGCTGCTCAGAGGGCTCCGCCGGGGATGATGAGCGCGGCCATCACCATGAGTACACTGCGATGGCCGTCTGCATCGAACTCACCGTCGTGTCAGGTCCAGAACGATGGACGGCACCGCGACGTTTATCCGTGGAGTCGCCCCGAACCATTTTCTCCCCACACACCGCGATGTGAGGCGTGTTCAAGCCAGAATCCGTCTGGGAGCTCTCCGGACCCGACCGGACCATCTTCGGCGACGGTGCCGTGACAGAACTCGGTGCGCACCTGCCGCCTGCAGAACGGACGCTGCTCGTCGCCGACCCGGCGCTCCGGGGGACCGGAGTCGTCGAGACGGTCGAGACGGAACTTTCCGGCGTCGAGACGTTCGAGGAGGTTGAGCCGGACCCGCCGCTGACGACGTTCGAGGCCGCGCTGACTCGCGCACGCGATCTTGAGCCGGACGCCGTCGTAGGCGTCGGCGGCGGGAGTACACTCGATATCGCGAAGGTAGCCGGTGCGCTCGCGCCCCACGACGGTGGGGTGTTAGAGTACGTCGCGGAGCCGACGGGGGCGGGCCGCGCGGTGCCGGGCGAAAGCCTTCCGACCGTCGCGGTGCCGACGACGAGCGGCACGGGCTCGGAGACGACGCCCGTCGCCGTTGTCTCCCTGCCCGACAGCGACCTGAAGGTTGGGGTGTCGAGCGACCGGCTCTCCCCCGACCTTGCGGTTGTCGACCCGCTCGTCACCGTCTCGCTCCCGCCCGGCCCGACGGCCGCAAGCGGGCTAGACGCGCTGGCGCACGCCGTCGAGGCCTACACGACCCGTCGGTTCGACGCAAAGGCCAGCGCCGTCCCCGCCGACCGCCCCGAGTACGGCGGCCGGACGGCGCTCACGGACGCGCTCTGTCGCGTCGCGATCCCACGGGTGGGCACACACTTGCGGCGGGCCGTGGACAACGGTGAGGACGTCGACGCGCGCCGCGAGATGGCGCTCGCGAGTCACGTCGCGGGGCGGGCGTTCTCGACCGCCGGCCTCGGCGCCGCCCACGCCGTGGCGATGGCCGCCGGCGCTGCCTTCCACACGCCCCACGGCGAGACGGTGGGAGCGGTCCTCCCCGCGGTCGTGCGGTACAACCGGCCGAGCGCGCCCGAACGGTACGCCGACGTGGCGCGGTGGCTCGGTGCTGAGGGCGGGCGCGCCGCCGACGCGGTCGAACGCCTCGCCCGGGACGTCGGGGTCGACGGTCTCGCAGGCCTCGGTGTCGACGAGGCCGACGTCCCGGCGCTCGCGGAGCGGACGATGGGTCTGGAGCGTCTGCTGGTCGGTAACCCCCGGCGCCTGACGCGCGAGGACGTCGCAGAGATATGTCTTGACGCACTCTGAGACGGACGAAGACGGTGAATACCGGTGGGTCACCGCCTCACCCCGGCGTCTGACGCTCTCAATCGCGTGTCGCGATACAAAATCAGTCCAGCCGGAGTCGCTCGACCGCTGCCTCGTCCAGTTCAACGCCGATACCGGGCGCCGCCGGTGGCGTGATGACGCCGTTCTCGACGCGCACGGGGTCACCCGCAACGTAGGGGCTGGCGACGTACTCGCCCGGGTCCTCGACCGAGTCGTCGTACACCGCGAACTCGATCAGGTCACAGGCGGGGCTCGCCGCAGCGACGTGGAGCGTCGCGGCGTAGTTGACCAGCGGCCCGAACGCGTGGGGGACGAGCTGTTTTTCGAACCCGTCGACCAGCTCTGCCACCCGCCGCGTGCCCGTTACGCCGCCACAGAGGTATGCCGAGGGTTGGTACACTTCGAGCGCACCCGCGCGAAGGTGGCCGACGACGGGGTAATGCGGCGCATGGGACTGGTAGGCGGCTATCGGAACATCGAGGCGCCGATTTAACTCGGCCTGCCCCTCGATATCCGTGTGCGCGACCGGCTCCTCAAACCACTCCAGCGCCACCTCCTCACCGGCCCGCCCGACCCGCAGTGCCTCGCTCACCGAGTAGGAGGTGTTGGCGTCGACCGAGAGCCCGAACCCGTCTGGCAACCCCGCCGCGACGGCCCGGATCCGCTCGCGGTCGCGCTCCACGTCCGCGCCGACGGTGATCTTCATCGACTCGAACGTCTCCGCGAGCCACGCGCCCGCATCGACTAGCGCGTCGGTCGACTGCCGGCGCGGGAAGGTGGCGTAGGCGGCCACATTGTTAGTCTTCCCGCCGAGCAGCCGATAGAGCGGCTCGCCCGCCGCTTTCCCGGTCAGGTCCCACAGCGCCTCGTCAAGCGCCGACAGCGCCTTCCAGGCGTTCGATCGCTTCACGTCGACATAGAGTGACTCCCACGCCGCCGTCGGCTCTCGCGGGTCCCGGCCCACGAGATCCGCACCCAGTACCGATATCATCCGGGCGACCGCCTCGCCCTCGGCACCGCTCGCATCGTATGTGAGCGTCTCTCCGAGGCCGATGTGGTCGGTGTCGGTGTGGACGCGAACGAGAACGGGCTGGACCCCGACCTCGCGGTCGCCGCTCCCGAACGCCATCTCGACTCCCTCGACCGCGCTTGCCAGCGGAATCGCCTCGCAGCGGGTGATCTCCATACTCTGCGTTTCGCTCGGCTGTCAAAGTCGTTCGGTCGTAAACAATATAACGCGATACAAAACCGGTGCGGAACGCTCATACCTGCTGGACCGTGCCCCACCGTATGGACGAGACGGACGTCGCAGTCGTCGGGGGTGGCGTCGCCGGCCTGACGGCGGCGCTGTTCACGGCTCGCGCGGGCCTCGACACCGTGGTGCTTGACGGTGGCGGGTCGATCCTCAGGCGCAACGCACACCTCGAGAACTACCCTGGCTACCCGGCCGGGATCAACCCCCGGACCTACCTCGCGATGCTGGACGACCAAGTCCGCCGTACGGGCGTGCAACGGCGCGAGGCGCGGGTTCACGCGGTCGATCCGTCGGACGACGGGTTTGTCGTCGCGTGCGAGTCGGACGACCCCGACCAGCTCCGGGCGACCCGCGTTGTCGCGGCGTCGTGGGCCGACACGGAATACCTCGGCGACCTGCCGGCCGTCGAGGACCGCGACTCGAAGTCGTTCGTACTGGCGGACGACGATGGCCGAACCAAGGTCGACGGCCTCTACGCGGCCGGCCGTCTCGCCGACCGCTACCACCAGGCGATAGTCGCGGCAGGCGACGGTGCGCGGACGGGCATCACTGTTGTTCACGACGCCGACTCTGAGTTCTACCACGACTGGGTCGTCCCTGAGGGCTACTTCACGAACCGCGGCCGCGAGGTCCCGATGGGCTGTGAGGAGGTCGACAGCGAGGAACGCGCCCAGCGCGAACGGGCGAGTCTCGATGCGCTCGCGCCTTATCTCAGTGAAGCGCGCGGCGACGGCCCCGTTTCGCACCCGTCGCTCGCGGACGAGGACTGAGCGGCCCGCCGGCTGTTTCGTATTGCGAGCGATGGTTTACGACAGTCGGCGAGACGTGCCACTCGGCATCGAGAGAATCGGCTGTTTTCGGCTGTGCGGCGACGTGGCTCACTCACATCGTTCGACGACCGCTTGCGCCAGCGTCGCGAACGTCGCTTCGTCGGGCACTACCTCGACCGAGAGCCCTCGGTCGCGGGCCGTCTCGGCCGTCGGCTCGCCGATGGCGCCTACGACGCCCGCAGCGAGTCCTGCGACCGCCTCGTCGCGCACCCCGCGTTCGGCGGCCGCCGCAAGAAAGTGCTCGACGGTCAGCGACGAGGTGAAGCAGGCGCCGTCGAGGTCGCCGTGCGCCGCCCGTTCTGTCGAGTCACCGGCCCTTGGTGGGCGTGTCAGGCGGTAGAGTACCGTCTCGGTCACGTCTGCGCTCGCATCGCGAAGCCCGTCGAGGAGAACAGGGCTCCCGTGGTCGCTCCGGGCCACCTCGACACACTCGCCCGCGACCTTGTCGCGCAGCGCCCGAACTAGCCCTGTCGAGGAGTACTTGTCGGGGACGACGCGTACGGTGTAGCCGGCCGCCCGGAGCGCGTCGGCCGTCTTCGGGCCGATCGCGTGGACCGCGCCTGCCGGCTCCCAGCCCGCATCGGCGACCAACTCGGCCCCGGTCTTCGAGGTGAACACGACGTGCGGAGCCGTCCCAGGTGTCGCGTCTGTCGGCTCTACGGCAAGCATCGGGTCGAGAACCGGGTCGGCGCCGAGCGAGCTGAGCAGGCTCTCCGCGCGTCGGATACGGTCGTCGTCCGGTCGAAAGACTGCAACGCGGGGGTTAGCCATCGGCCCCTCGCCCACGAAGGAACTCGAGCACCCGGTCGCGGGTCGCGGCTACTTCGCCAATCACAGTGATGGCGGGCGGTTCGACCTCGGCCTCGTCGCGGACGTCGACGGCTGTGTCGAGCGTCCCTGCGGCTGTCCGGGTGTCCGGCCACGTCGCTCGCTCGACCATCGCAACGGGGAGGTCACCGGAGAGGCCGGCTTCGCGGAGCGCCGCGACGTAGTCTGGGAGGTGCCCGACGCCCATCAGGACGACGAGGGTCCCACCGGCGTCGACGAGGGCCGCGAGCGCCGCCCAGTCGACAGCAGACTCGGGCTTCTTTGGGTCCTCGTGGCCGGTGACGAATGTGACACTTGACGCGTGGTCGCGGTGCGTGACGGGGATGCCCGCGATGCCCGGGCCGGCTATCGCGCTTGTCACCCCCGGCACAATCTCGAAGGGGATGCCCTCACGCGCGAGGTGTTCCATCTCCTCGCCACCCCGCCCGAAGACGAACGGGTCGCCGCCTTTCAGACGTACCACGTCCCGGCCGGCGCGGGCGTGAGAGACCAGACGGACGTTCGTCTCCGACTGGGGCGTGCGCTCGCCGCCCGCACGCTTACCGACGTCCTCGCGCTTCTCTGGAGGCACGAGGTCCAGAATCTCTGGGCCGGGAAGCTTGTCGTGAAGAACCACGTCCGCCGTCTCCAGCAGGTCGCGGGCCCGAACCGTCAGGAGGCCGGGATCGCCGGGGCCGCTCCCGACGAGATAGACGGTGCCGACCCTCGTGTCGTCGTCGGCCATCCTACGCCCCCTCGGCCTCTTCGCGCGCGCGGTCAATCAGGTCAGCTGCCCCGTCTGCGGCCATCTCGGCCGCGAGTTCACGCGCCGCCTCGGCGTGGCGCTCCACGGGCAGGTCGCGGGTGCGCTCGACGACCTCCGTACCGTCCGTCGAGCAGACGACCGCGTCGACGTGGACGTACTCCCCCTGGAGGCGTGCCGCGACGCCAATGGGTGCGACACAGCCACCGCCGAGATCGGCGAGTACCGTCCGCTCCACCGTCGTCGCCACCCGTGCCCGAGGGTCGTCGACTCGGCTGTGAATCTGTGCCGCCGCCTCGGTCCCCTCCTGTGCGATAACCGCGATTGCGCCCTGTCCTGGCGCGGGGACGAACGCGGCGCGGTCGAGGCTATTGAACGTCACCTCCTCCAGTAGGTCGAGTCGCGAGAGTCCGGCCTCCGCGAGCACTATTGCCTGGTACTCCGTCTCGACCTCGCGCCCGAGCGCCTGCCGCTCTAGTTCCGTGCGCTCGGCGTACCACTCCTCGGCCAGTTCGCTCCCTTCGTTCCCGTCGTCGGCCTCGAGCAGTTCCTCGTGTTCGCGCTGGAGTCCCGGCGCGAGGAGCTTCTCGACACGCGTGTCGACGTTGCCCCGGAGCGGTTCGACTACGATGTCGTCACGGGTGTGCCGGAGCAGCGCCGCGCGGCGGAGCGAGGAGGTGCCGACCGTCGACCCGCTGGGGAGGTCGTCGATCCCCTGTTCCTCGGGGCCGGTCGTCACCAGCACGTCGCCAGCGGGCGCCCGAGTGGGCACGCCAGCGACGACAAGCTCCGGCGGACGCTCTGTCGGCATATCCTTCATCGAGTGGACGGCAGCGTCGGCCTCGCCGTCGAGTACTCGTTCGTCCAGCGCGCGGACGAACGCGCCAATCTTCCCGAGCCGGTGGATCAGTTCGTCCTGGATCTGGTCGCCCTCTGTCTCCACCTCTACGAGTTCGACGGGCCGCCGATGGGTTTCGAGCGCCGAGCGTACCGTTTCGGCTTGGTGGCGAGCGAGCCGGGAGCCCCTCGTCGCCAGCCGCACGGCGTCTGTCATGGATGGCCGTCGGCGGTCGATGGGGAAAAGCGCACCTCATCTGCGTGGCGTGCGCAGAGCGAATGTCACGGTACTGTCAACGGCCGGGCCTTTCGCTCAGGACAGTACGGCTTCGTACGACCCCAGCGTCTCGTCGATATCTGCCTCGGTGTGGGCCGCACAGACGAACTGCGACTCGTACTGGTTCGCAGTGAGGAACACGCCGCGCTCGCGCATCTGCGGCCAGAACACCCGCTCCCAACGTTCGGTCGCCGCGTCGGCGACGTCACCGCCAGTTTTCGGACAGGTGCCGTAGTGCGGGCAGTCTTCGCGCTGGCGACAGCCGGCCTCGCAGACGCCCGCGCGGTCCGCCGGCCCGTCGCCCGTGAAGACGGTCTTCCACATCGAGTCCGTGCCGACGACGGTGTAGGTCGGGGCGTAGTCGTCGATTATGTCGGTGATCCCGGCGCGCAAGCGCTCTGCAAGCCCGTTCACGTGGTCGTAGACACCCTCGTCGTGAGCGTAGCGCAAGGTCTCCAGTCCGGCGGCCATCGTCACCGGGTGGCCCGAGAACGTGCCGGCCTGGAACACGTCGCCGACGGGGGTGAGTTCGCGCATCACGTCCGCGCGGCCGCCGATGGCGCCGACGGGGAACCCGCCGCCGACGATCTTCCCGAACGTCGTCAGGTCCGGTGTAACCCCCAGCTTCGACTGCGCACAGCCGAGGCCGCCGACTCTGAAGCCGGTGATCACTTCGTCGAAGATGAGGAGGGATCCGTGGTCGTCACACAGGGATCGCAGAGTGTGGTGGTAGCCGTCGATGGGGTGGACGATCCCGGTGTTGCCAAGTATCGGTTCGACGAGGACGGCGGCTATCTCGTCGCCGTGTTCCTCGAAGACCCGGTTCGCAGCCTCGGTGTCGTTGAACGGGACGGCGAGGGTGTGTTTGACGAAGGAGTCGGGTACCCCGGGCGACGACGGGTCGACGTGGTCGAACTGTCCCTTGACGAGCGTCGTCTCCTGTGCGCCGTGGTAGCCGCCCCGAATCACGACGACCTTGTCCCGACCGGTGTGCCCGCGGGCGAGGCGCACCGCGGAGACGGTTGCCTCGGTCCCGCTGTTGACGAAGCGGGTCATGTCGACGCTCGGGACGTGGTCGGCGACGAACTCGCCGAGTTCGACCTCTATCTCGGTCGGGGCGCCGTACATCGGGCCGGCGTCGACGTGGCGGTCGACCGCCGCCCGCACCCGCTCAGGCAGGTCGTGACCGAGGAGGAGCGGGCCGTAGCCCATCACGAAGTCGAGATATTCGGTGCCGTCGACGTCGACGACGTGCCCCCCATCGCCGTAGTCAACGACGAACGGGTACGGCCGGGTTGCCCGGACGGGCGAGTTGACCCCGCCCGGGAGTACGGAGAGCGCGCGGTCGTAGAGATCGCGGGAGCGCTCGTGGGTCATACGCGGTTTCGGGGCCGATGTCGCAAGTAGGTGACGACCGCGTGGCGCCGTGCGGTAGGCAAGGGTATGCGGTGGAGCGGGAGCCGTCGGCCGTTGTGGACCGACCGCGTGGCAACACGAGAACGACGAACGACCCGCCGGCCACGTCGGCCGACGGGTCGTTGGGGGTAGGGTTGCCGTACTGCTACGTCACCTATCTTTTTCAGACCGCCTCGCCCCCTTTGTCTCCGGTGCGGACCTGGAGCGCGTCATCGACTGGGAGGATAAACACTTTACCGTCGCCCGCCTCGCCCGTGCTGGCCGCCTCGCGGATGGCGTGTGCAACGTCGGTGGCAGGCACGTCGGAAACGACACACTCGACTTTTACCTTCTGGTGGAGGTCAACGACGTACTTCTCGCCGCGCCACTGCCCGGTCTTTGCGGCCTGCGTACCGCGCCCGGAAACGTTCGAGACGGTGATCGATGGAGCTCCGGCCTCGGCGACCGCTTGCTTCACGTCGCCGAGCTTCTCGGGCCGGAGGATACCCATCACGAGTTTGATCTGGTCGTCGACCGGCGCAGCACCGCCGTCGGTCGCGTAGTCGGGGCCGCCGTCGGTGACGACGCCGCCCTCTGGACCGAACTCTGGGTAGGTGTTGACGCCGTGTTCGGCGATATCGAGGCCTTCACGCTCGTGGTCCGGCGAGACGCGGGCTTGGCCGATGGCCTTGAGCGCGCCGAATACCGCGACCGTCGCGAGAATCGTCCACGCTCCGATGGCCGTCACGGAGACGACCTGCGCGGCGAGCTGGGTCGCCGAGAACCCGTTGATGTGGAAGAACGGAATGAGGATCGCGCCCATCGCACCCGCAGAGCCGTGGACGGGGTAGACCGCACATACGTCGTCGATTTTCAGTCTCCGCTCGACGAATTCGAAGACGATCGGGAGCTGACCGCCCGCCAGCAGGCCGATGACCAGCGCGCCGACCCACGTCACGATGTCGGTGCCGGAGGTGATGCCGACCAGCCCGGCCAGCATCCCGTTCGCGACGTACAGCGTGTCAACCTTTTCACTCTTCATGAGCGAGACGCCGGCGGCGCCGATTGCGCCTGCGCCCATCGCCAGCGTAGTGGTCAGTGCGACACGCCCGACAGTGGACTCGAACGCCGCGAGGCTGAGCGAACCGTTCTCTGCCGCAAAGACGCTTGCGGCCGTGCCGACGTTGAAGCCGTACCAGCCGAAACAGAGGATCAGCGTTCCCAGCACTGCGAACGTCAGCGAGTGACCGGGAATGACGTTCACAGAGCCGTCATCTGTGTAGCGGTTCATCCGCGGGCCGAGGACCCACGCCGCGGCGAGGCCGGCCGCACCGCCCATGCCGTGGACGATCATGCCGCCCGCGAAGTCGAGGAAGCCGACGCCCAGCACGTTCGAGAGGACGCCGCCTGCCCACGTCACGCCGGTCACGACAGGGTAGATGAAGCCTGCGAGCAGGATGGTGTACGTGACGTACGCGCGCAGCTTCGCGCGGCCTGCGACTGCCCCGCTCACGATCGTCGCCGCGGTCATCGCGAAGACGGCGCCGAACAGCCAGCCGACCCAGCCCTGTGTGCTGGCCGGCGCGAGAACACTCGAAAACGCGGAGCCGACCGCCGCCCCGCCAACGATGCTCGACACCGCGGCCCCGACGAAAAAGTAGATGATCACGCCGACAGACCAGGTGAGCATATTCTTTGTCAGCTGGTTCGCGACGTTTTTCGAACGTACCTGGCCCGCCTCGAGCATGGCGAAGCCGGCGTGCATGAAGAAGATGAGGAAGGTAACCGTCAGTACCCAGACAGTGTTGACACCTGAGACGACGGTCGTCGGGTCAACCTGGAGCGGTGTACTCAACACCGCTCACTCACCCCTGCAAACGAAAGTTTACGAACGTTCATCCTGTGGCGGTTCTGCGCCGGATTGTCTGTTGCGAACACGAAAATATCTCTCGTCTTCACCATAGATAACAGTTGGCTTGACAATTGTGCATATAGAATCTATTCAGTAGACGAGCGTCGAATATATAGTCGGATAAGGGCTATATAAGGTTGTATTCTGATCGGATACTCGCACGATCCGCCAAGAAAACTGGATGTATGTAGTGTCATATAGCAGATTAGTCGACCCGTTACGAGGCTCCGCGCGCTCAGAGACGGGGGGCGACCCGCTCCGCAAAGTAGGTCACGACGAGATCCGCCCCCGCCCGTCTGCAGGCGAGAAGCGACTCGAGCGCCACGTCGTCGAGGTCAAGCCACCCCCGGTCGGCGGCGGCGTGGAGCATCGCGTACTCACCGCTGACCTGGTAGGCGGCGACCGGACGGTCCACTGTCTCCCTGACATGTCCCACGACGTCGAGATACGGCATCGCCGGCTTGACCATCAGCACGTCCGCGCCTTGGTCGGCGTCGAGTCGAACCTCACGAAGCGCCTCGCGCCCGTTCGCGGGGTCCATCTGGTAGTGTCGGCGGTCGCCGAACGCCGGCGCGCCGTCGGCGGCGTCTCGGAACGGCCCGTAGAACCCACTCTCGTACTTTGCGGCGTAGCTCATCACCGCCACGTCCTCGTTGCCGGTCGCGTCCAAACGCCCTCGAATCGCGGCGACCATCCCGTCTGTCATGCTGGACGGCGCCACCACGTCGGCGCCGGCGTCAGCCTGCGACCGTGCCGTTTCGGCAAGCCGGTCAAGCGTCGGGTCGTTCGCGACGGTGGACCCCTGGCCGTCTCGCGCGCCATCGGCGAGAATCCCGCAGTGCCCGTGATCGGTGTACTCGCAGAGACAGACGTCGGTAATCACCGTCGCGTCGGTCCCGGACGATATCGCGCGCGTCGCGCGCTGGACTACGCCGTCCTCGGCCCACGCCCGCGATCCCTCCGCATCCTTCGACTCCGGGACACCAAAGAGAATAATCGAGTTGACGCCGGTTTCGGCTATCTCGCGGACCCGGTCGACTGCCTCGTCGACGGGGACGCGTTCCTGGCCTGGCATTGACTCAATCGGCCGGCGTTCGTCGGTCGTCGCGTCGACGAAGACGGGCGCCACGAGGTCGGCGG
>CAKZPG010000075.1 GCA_937138675.1 uncultured archaeon
CCTGGCCTGGCATCGACTCGATCGGTCGGCGCTCGTCGGTCGTCGCGTCGACGAAGACGGGCGCCACGAGGTCGGCGGGTCGGAGACTCGTCTCCGACACCAGTTCGCGGAGACCGTCCCGCCGCAGGCGCCGCGGACGCTGGTTCATAGCTGTCGGTCAGGTGCCCGGGGGCTAAACCACCGTGGTTTCACGGCAGCCTCCCTTCTGCCGTGGCAACTCTACTCTGCCCGTCCGGCGTCACGCCTCCACAAGAGCTTTCGATGCCGCTTTCCCACCGACATTCTATGGTGACCAGTCTGGGGACGATGCCACCCTACCTCCGCGACCTGCTCACCTCGGATCTCGCGTTCGTGGCGCTGTTCGTCGTCTTCGTGCTGGAGGGCGCGATGCTGATGTACTTCATGCCGAGCGAACTCATCGTCCCGGGTGCGCTCGCTCTCTTCGGCGCGACCCCCACGCAGGTGGCCGCGGTACTCGCCGTCGCTGTCATCGGCGCGACAGTCGGGCAGTATCTCCTGTTCAGGCTGGCGCGCCGCGTCGGCCGAGAGTATCTACTTGAGAGCCGGTGGTTCCGGGTGAGCGACGACCGACTCGGGCGGTTCGAGGGGTGGTTCGACCGCTGGGGCCCCTTCGTTGTCCCCATCTCTAACGCCCTGTTGTTCACGCGCGGGATGCTCACGGTGCCGGCCGGCCTCGCGGACCTGGAGACCCGCCGGTTCGTGGCGCTGTCGGCGCTCGGGACACTGGCCTTCGAGTCCGCGCTCGCCGGCCTCTACGTTCTCGCCGATCTTACGTTGTGACTGAGAGATGTATCGTTGACTGTCGCTCGGTCTCTCAGCAATGATCAGCCCCGCCAGCATCAGCACAGTCCTGCTGCCGAGGTAGGCGAGTGAGACCGCGTCCATCACCAGTTTTCCAGCGGGCGCGAATCGTAACCCTGTTTCTAGAGACTCTCAGGACTCGGTGAGCGTCCGCCAGGCGTCGTCGAGCTTGTTTTTGCGCGCGTGCGCTCTATCATCTCCACCTCAAAGTTCTCGTCGCCGAAGCCGACGGTCAGTTCGTCGACCCCGCGCCGGTAAACCTCGACCTGACGGTTGTCGTCGGAGAGGACGCTCTCCTCTAGTTCGAGCAGGCCGACTTCGGTTAGGTCCTCGATCCGACGGTAGCAGGTCGCGATTGGCACCTCGAGCCGATTGCTCAGCTCCTGTGCCGACCGTGGCTCGCCGGTCGCTCCGAGAATTTCGGCGCTGTACTTGCTCCCGAGGGCCTGGACGAGGTCTGCGCCCCGCGTATCTTCCTGTGCCACCGATTTCTCCGCCGCCATACACTGTTGTCAACACCGACAGTCAAAGAGAGCGTTGTCTGGTCGACCGAGGAGACGTGGCTTCGGTTCTCACAGGCGATGTGGCGAAGTCGTTCCATCAGCCACAGCTTCGCGCCGCGCTCCGGCGCGCGGTCTACGTCCGGTCAACGTCGATCCGCTCGCGGATGGCCTCTAGCTCTTCTGACTCGGCTAGCTCCTCGATCCGCTCCCGGAAGTGGCGCTCGCAGAGCCCCACGCGCACGCCGTCGTGTTCAGCGGCGTACGCCGCCCCGTCGTCGCAGTAATGACACTCCATACTGATACTCAATGCCTCTCCCGGTTTAACGCTCCGCTCCCGGCAGGCGACTCGCGACGCGCTCCCAATCCGCACTATCGAGTCCCGCGACCCCGAGCCGCTGACCGTGGGCGTCGCTTCCACCGGTCAGCAGGAGGTCGTAGCGCTCGATCGCGTGCTCAACCGGCGCGGGGTCCATCGGCTGGTCGTAGGCGTAGTACCGCTCGACTGCGTCAAGCTCTGCACAGATCTTGAGCGCCGCCTCCGGGTCGCGGTATCGAAACGGGTGTGCGAGCGACACGAGCCCGCAGGACTCCCGGAGAAGCGCAATACCGGTCTCGGCGTCGGTGATCTCGCGCGGGACGTAGCAGGGCCCCTCACCGCCGATCAAGCGTCCGAACGCGCCCGCGTAGTCGTACGGCGCAGAGCTCTCGGCAACCGCGCGGGCGATGTGCGGACGGCCGATCCCAGGTCCGACTGACAGGTCGAGGCTAACGCCCGTCTCCGCCTCTATCAGGTCGACCATCTGCCGGGCGCGCCGGACCCGGTCGCGCTGGATCCGGTCGAGCTCCGCCGTCAGGTCTGGTGTCGGGTCGGCGCCGTAGCCGAGGAGGTCCAGTCTGTGCTCGCCGGCGTCGACCCGCAGCTCAAGCCCCCGCACGACCGTCACGCCATCGCGGGTCGCCACGGGCGCGTCCAGCGCCGGGTGAACCCGGTCGTGGTCGGTGACGGCGACGACGTCCACGCCGGCCTCACGCGCTCGGGCAGGAATCTCGGGGATCGTCAACTGTCCGTCCGAGGCGGTGGTGTGGACGTGGAGGTCTGCTATCATGTCCGTCCCTCTCCGCTCGCAGCGCAAACAGTTTGTGGTGGAATCAGTTTACCAGCCCCGCGACGCCGAGGCCGGGGTCGCCGACGATATAGCCGGTTACCAGCCCGGACGGCCGGTAGCGGTAGACGACCGCTGGTCGGTGAGTCGGCTCCGGCCGCTCGCCGGCGACGCGCGCCCAGTCGTCGTCGGGGAAGGACGTGCAGTCGATAAAGAGGACGGCCTCGCCCGCCCGCCCCGCGAGTTGTCCGTCCACCTTTGCGTTCGCCGTCTCGCGCAGGCCGGCGATCGGACCGGCGGCCCGGCGCGCTGCGGGCAGGGGGCGAGTCACCTCTATCAGCCGCCCGGCGTCGGTACGGTAGTCAAGCGAGTAGCCGCCGTCGACGGCCGCTTCGGGGGTGAACCCGTGGCCGGCGTCGTCGAGCAGTCGGGCGGCGTCGAACTCGCCCATCGTTGCGGCCATCCGGCCACAGTCGACCTGCTCCGAGGTGCCGAGTTTCGCTGCCATCGTCTCGCGGTCGGCGTCGAAGATACCACGCGCGAGGGTGGCGTCGTAGAACGTGAGCGCGTCGTCCGAGTCGGCGTCGGGGAACCCACAGGCGTGGTCTCGCAGGAACGTCCGGGTGGAGTCGGCGCCGTCCTTCGAGCAGAGGACCGGGAGAAAAAACGAGGCGAGCGTCGGGTATGGCGCGAGCCACGGCTCGGCCTCCAGCAGTTCGGCGAGAAACTCCTGTTCTGCCCACTCCGTCATCTCGGAAGGCGCCTCGGCGAGCGCCACCTTGTCCGTACGCCAGAGCGAAGAGGGCGTCTCGGTGTTGCCCAGCCAGTACGCCGCCTCCTCGTCCCAGCAGATGAGCGCCGTGTCGCCGTTGTCGATGTCGAAGCGGCGAGCCTTGACCCCCTCCGGTGGCGCGTACCACGGCTGGCCCATCCGGGCGCCGAGGTTCGCGTTCAGCGGTCCGTACACCTCGCTGCGGACCCGACCGACAGACCAGGAGCCGGGGGCGTAGCGGAACCGGAGCGGGCGTGCCACGACGCCAGTAGTCAGCCGGCGGGCTTGTGCCTTCCGTCCGACGCGTGTAGACAACCGTTAAAATTAATCCCAGGGGCGACCCACGTTATTACATACCATGGAAATGGGTGCCTACAACGAAGATGAGCACGAGCGCCGCGCTGAGAAGACACGCGTCGAAGTTCTCTCGGACGACGACCGGATTGAGTTTAACGGGACCGTCGAGTTCGACGAAGGTGACAACGCCGACGCGCTCATTGAGCAGTTCCAGCGCCTACAGGAGGACTAGTCCAAGAGCAGTATCGCCGCGCCGGCGACGAGACCAACGGCGACGACGTGGCCACCCACCGCGAGTTGCAACACCGGCTGGTCGACGAGAAAGGGTAGCAACACGAGCTGTGTCGACGCGAACGCGATGTTGATGCCGTCGGCACGACGGAGCCGGCTCACCGCCCGGTCGTCGAAGTGGTAGCGGAGCGACCGCCAAAGCGACACCACCGCGGCCCACCACGAGGTGCCGATACGATAACAGAGGTCCCAGAGTACCAGCAGGGTGATATAGACGACGACGACGGGCGGGTCACGTCCGAACAGTTCGGCGAAGAGACTCGGGTCGAAGACGAAGACGTGCGTGACGAGGGCTATGAACGCGAGTACGGAGAGGACCACCTCGATGTTCGACCCGAACAGCAGGCGTCGGTAGGCGTCGGGCATGGAGACGGCCCGGGTCGTACGGCTGAACCGCAGCATCGCAATGCTCCCGACGGCGGCGACGGCGACGGCGACCGTCCCGGCCAGCGCCGCTCCGGGCAGGCCGTAGTACCAGCTGAAGATGAGTACCGCCACCTCGAACAGGGCGAGCTGGAGTGCGACTGCTTGGGACTCTGACAGGTCGACGCCCGGAAGCGCGCCGACGATCGACTCGTACACCCACGTCTCGCCGTACTGCGGCGGCACGCTCATACCGTAATCCCGACCGACTTGACGGACGTTGTCGTCGCTGACTGAGAGGCGAACGCTTCAATGTGGCTGTCGCGTACCGCGACGAGGTCGCTCAGGCCGGCGACCAACAGCCGCGCGGCCAACGACAGTACGTCGGTGACGAGTACTCGCATAGGTTCAGGAAGACCGCGAACACGTAAAGCGTGTGGTACGGCGGCCATACGGACAGCACGTGGGCTATTCGTGTGTCTCCCCGTCGATGGGACAACGCTGTACGAGCGACTGCTCGCGCACCCCGACATGGCGGGCGTCCGGGGCGTGACCGGACGACCGGTGACCGCTCGTTCGCCGTCGACCGGGTATTCCCGCAGACGACGGGGAGCGCGGGCCAAACGGATGTCGCGATGGATGGCGGGGCGACGAATTCGTGTACGGCGTCGGCACGAGCCTGTCGAAGCGAGGACTTTTCCCCGGGACTGTGTTCTCCCTCATATGGCGAAGCGGACGTGCGACGGCTGCGACCGGCGCGTCCCAGTTGGTGGTGGCGCGGAGACGCTCTGGACGACCGGTGAGGCGCCCGGCGGTCTGTCGCTGACGCTTGCGGACGGCTCCGACCATTTCCTCTGTTTCGACTGTGTGGAGCGCCTGCCCGAGGACCGGAACGCAACCGCCGCGGACGTGGCGGCGCTTTGAGACCCGAGCGTATCCTTGAGGAGTTCCCTGCGCCCTCCTACCGCGGGAACCAACGTGAGGCCTTGGAGCGCATCCGGGACGCCTTCGCGGCCGGCAACGAGGTGGTGCTGGTGCGCGCTCCGACCGGGAGCGGGAAATCACTGCTCGCGCGGGCCGTCGCCGGCGCTGCCCGGGCCACGGATGAGGCCGACCCGACCCAGCCGACCGGTGCCTACTACACGACGCCACAAGTGTCACAGCTAGAGGCGGCTGACGAGGACCCCTTGCTTGACGATATGGCCGTGATCCGTGGCAAATCGAACTACCGCTGTATCCTCCCAGGCGAGCGCTCGACGCCCGTTGACCGCGCGCCCTGTGCCCGCCAGTCGGGCTACGACTGCTCGGTGCGACACAGATGCCCGTACTTCTCGGACCGTGCGATCGCAGCTAACGGGCCGATCGCGGCTACGACGCTTGCGTACTTTATGAGGACTGCGGGCTCTGACGTCTTTCGCCCGCGTGACGTGGTGGTAATAGATGAGGCCCACGGCCTCGGCGCGTGGGCGGAGGCGTACGCGACAGTTGACCTGGACGACCGTCGGGTACCCGTCTGGGACGAGGTGGGGGTGCCGGACCTGAGCGCGGCCGAGGCGCCCCTCGACCGAACCCGGCGGTTCGCGGAGACGCTGGTCGGGCGTTGCAAGACCGCGAAAGAGGACCTGCTGGCGAAGCGAGAGCTGACCCCAGCAGAGGCAGCGCGCAGAGATCGGCTACAGGAGCTGATCGCGGAGCTCTCATACTTCGTCCGGGACGCTGAGGACCCAGAGAGCCCGACGACGTGGGTTGTCGATCAGGGAGAGCCCGAGGGGCCGATCGCAATAAAGCCGCTCAACCCCGAACGACACCTCCAGCACACCGTGTGGGACCGCGGCGAGCGGTTCGCTCTACTCTCAGCGACCATCCTCGACCGCGAGGCGTTCTGTCGGTCCGTGGGGCTTGACCCGTCGCGCGTCGCGCTCGTCGACGTTGGGCACACCTTTCCGGTCGAGAACCGACCGCTCTACGACGTCGTGCAGGGGCCGATGACCTACGAGGAGCGCGACGAGACGATTCCGAAGGTCGTCCGCCTGCTCGCCCGCCTGATGGCGGCCCACCCCAACGAGAAAGGTATCGTCCACGCCCACTCCTACAGCATTGCGTCGCGACTCAGGAAGGGCCTCGCGGAACTCGGGGTGAGCGCACGGCTCCGGAGCCACTCGCGCGACGACCGCGACGCCGCGCTCGCAGACTGGCTTGCGACCGACCGGCCGGACCTCTTTCTCTCGGTAAAGATGGAGGAGGCGCTTGACCTGGAGGGTGACCAGGCGCGCTGGCAGGTGGTCTGCAAGGCGCCGTACCGCGCGACAAACGACTCCGCGGTCGAGCGCCGTCTCGCGGACGGGCAGTGGGGTTGGTACCGCCGCGACGCGCTGAAAACGGTGATTCAGGCCTGCGGCCGGGTCGTGCGCGCTCCCGACGACCACGGCGCCACCTACGTCGCGGACTCGTCAGTACTCAACCTGTTCGACCGCGCGCGCGCAGACCTGCCCGACTGGTTCGCCGACCAGGTCGACCGGATGGAGCGCCCGGAGCTACCGCCAGTCGACGCCGAAGCGGCGCTCGCGGGCGTGCCTGAATCACCGGGCGGGCACGCAACTGCTGGCAGGTCGCGGTCGCGGTCGTCTGGGGGTTCACCTTCTTACTCGTCGACTGGCGACGAGGCTTCAACCCCCGACAGGTCGTCGTCTAGCGACGCGAACAACGCTGGCGACCACCCCCTCTCGGACGTGTGGGGCGACGGCTGACATACATTATTTCTGAATATCCAGTTAGATACTGGGCGATACTACCGACATTAACATCAACTATTTACTTATAACTACATTTGCGTCACGCTTAAGACTAATACAGTGGACATACGCCCGTCGATGACACCGCAAGGCCTCAACACCGCGATCGAACTGTATCGGAGCGGGACACTTCCTCTCACGCGTGCCGCGAAGATCGCTGGCTGTACAGAAGGGCAGTTTAGGGAGGTGGTGGAGGAGTACGCCGCTCAGCGGAGACCGATACGCGACAGATCCTTTGAGTGAGTGCCCGGCGTTTATATGATTTAGTTGGGCATTATACACACTTGATTACGTCTATGACAATTCTTCTCACGATATTCTTAATACTACATTCGATCATAAACGACCACAGATGACACCGCGGGGATTCAACACGGCACTTGAGCTGTACCGGACCGGGACACTGTCGCTGGGTCGCGCGGCACGGTTCGCTGGATGTACGCCGACGGAGCTGCGGACGGCGGCGCAGACGTACGGTGTCGGCGACGATGACCCGGATGCCTCGCAGTCGGAGGGGACCGCCGAGCGCGTCGAGGCACAGTAGCGACGCAACTACTTGGCCCCGTCTCGCCCCGGACGACCGCTACGTTTCGGGCAGGACGTGGAGCCCGGCCCGACTGCGGAGGACAGGCACTGTCTGGGCGTCAGTGTCGAGGCCATCCGGCCGGGAAACGCTCACTGTTTCGTACGTCTCCGGGTCGAGTATCTGAACGACGTGGTCGTCCGCCACGGCGACCAGCGTCGTTTCGACGGCATCTGAGCGCGTCCCGAGTTTCCGCGCGTCGGGCGAGAGCCCCTCCTCGCGGTCCGACTCCCAGCGCTCGCCACCCGCCAGCCTGACGCCAGTCACGCGGTCGTCGACGCCTCGGACGAGCACGGGCCCCCCACCGTCCTGCGGGTCGATCACGTCGTCGGGCGTGAACGCGGGCAGGCGAACGGCGTACGTGACGCGATAGACCTCGTTACCGTCTTCGTCTTCGGTGACGAGTGTCGGGTGGTGTTCGACGGTGCCGCCGAGTTCGCGGGTGATACGCGTCGCGACGCCCTGTCCCATCTGTGCGGTCGATATCTTCACGTCGACGCCGTCTGGGTTCTCCTCTACCTCGGTGACGAACGCGTTTCGATCGCCCGTCTCCTCGCGGTCGCCGACGTAGTCGTGGGCGAGCTCAACGGCGCGACTCGTCTCCTCGCCCGTCGGCGTCCGGTCGTCCGCGCGCACCTGAACGACGGCGTTGTGGTACCCCCCAGCGATCCGGCCACAGCGGTTGCAGGTCCCCCGCGATATCATCACTGGCACCATCATCTCCTGTTCGACGGGCGTCTCGCGCACGACGCCGCTGAAGAGACAGTGCATCCGGACGGTGTTCTCGTCGATCTGTTCGGGGTCGACCCCCCACTCGACGGCGCGGGCGTCGACGTGGACGCCAAGGGCCTCGCGGGTGGCGTCGACGGCTACGTCGGTGTAGTCGCGCGCGCCCACGTCGCGCCACGACTTTCCGCGCTTGACTGCGCCGCAGGTTGCACAGACTGGTACCTCCACTCGGTCGGGGGCGTCCACCAGGTCGAAGTCGTCGAGGTAACAGGCGTCACAGAGCGCCTCGGCCCGCCCGCCCGATGCGCCCGGCAGCGGCTCCTTTCGCTCGGGGACGGAGTCGCCACACCGAGGACAGAATCGGCCGGAACTCATCGTTGTCGCTCGGGTCCCAGCGGGCAAAAGCGACGCGAATGCGCGGCGCGAACGCCACAGCTTTCGGAGTCGTGTTCTGGGGTCGACTCGTGGCTTTGCTGTCCGCCGCGTTGCGGTGCGCGTCCGAGAGGGTTTAATCATCCCCGCGGCTACAGACAGCCATGGAGTGGAAAGCTGACTGGGGCCTGCGGACACGGATGCTGCTCACGATGCTCCTGCTCGGCGTCCTGTACGTCGTGTTCATCGGTGCGCTAGCGTACTTCGGCGTCGGTCTCCTCGGCATCGTCGTAGTGATGGGACTGTTCAGCCTCGGCCAGTTCGTCTTCTCGGACAAGCTGGCGCTCTACTCGATGGGCGCGAGCGAGGTGAGCGAACAGGAGTACCCGGAGCTTCACGGCATCATCGGCCGGCTCTCCCAGCAGGCCGACCTTCCGAAGCCGACGGTGGCCGTCGCAGACACCCGTGTCCCCAACGCCTTCGCGGCGGGGCGGTCGCAGTCCTCGGCAACTGTCTGTGTTACGGACGGACTCCTCCGGACGCTCGACGAGGATGAACTGGAGGCTGTCGTTGCGCACGAACTCGCACACGTGAAAAACCGCGATGTGATGGTGATGACAATCGCATCGTTCCTCTCGACGCTCGCGTTCATGGTCGTCCGCTGGGGCTGGCTGTTCGGCGGCGGGCGTGATCATAACCGCGGCGGGCAGGTGATAGTCGCGATCGCTGTCTCCTTTCTCGTCTGGGTGGTGTCGTTCCTGCTCATCCGGGCGCTCTCGCGCTACCGCGAGTACGCCGCCGACCGCGGCGCCGCGAGCATCACTGGCAAGCCGGGAGCACTCGCCTCCGCCCTGCTGGCGATCGACGGGCGGATGGACCGAGTGCCCAAGGAGGATATGCGCGAGCAGGCCGAGATGAACGCCTTCTTTGTCATTCCAATCCGCTCGGGGTTCATCGGACGCATCGCCTCGACGCACCCGCCGACGGAGAAGCGCGTCGAGCGTCTGCGCGAGCTGGACCGGTCGCTGGAGACGCAGTAAGGGTAAGCGCCTTCCCGCCCTCGCTCTACCGCTCATTATGGGTATTCTCGACTCTATCCGCGAGGTCCTCGGCACCCGAGCCGAACGGGACGCGACCCGTAACGCCGACCCGGACGACCTCTGGGGGATGTCGACAGCGTACGTGACGATGGAGGCCGACCTCGGCCTCGCACCGGCAGGCGCCGCCGCACTCTGTTTCGGCGACGTTGACGCGACGGACTTCGCGGACGCTGTCGACGAGGTAGAGGCCGTTCTCCGCGCGGGCGAGGCGGAGACGGGCACCGGGTTCCGGCGCACGGCGGACGACCATGGCTACAACTGGGTCGTTCTTGAGGACAACGACCCCGAGGATCTCGTGACGAGCGTCCACTTCGCCGCCGACACGTTCGAGGAGCGCGGCTACGGCTCCCGTCTGCTCGCGGCCGTCTTTGCGTTCGACCCGACGCGTGCGGACGCCGACCGCGGCCGTGCGTACTGGGTCTACTCCTTCCGCCGTGGCGCGTACTACCCGTTCGCACCCCGAGGTGACCACGAGCGCGACAGCCGACTGGAGTTCAAACTCCTCTCGATGTTGGACGGCGAACTTGGCGTCGAAGACGACGAGTCGTACTGGTACCCGCTGTGGCCCGACCGACCGGGTGGCCACCCGTGGGAGTAGCTCTACTTTCACTCCGGTGTAAACATAGTTGCGTGGGTTTATGCCGGGTCACCTGCAACTTCAATCTATGCCGCAGGACGATCTCCAGAGTCTTCCGGGCGTGGGACCGGCGACGGCTGACAAACTGACCGACGCGGGCTTCGACAACTACCAGAGCATCGCGGTGGCGAGTTCGGGCGACCTCTCCCAGCAGGCGGACGTGGGTGACTCGACCGCAGGAGACATTATTCAGGCGGCCCGCGAGGCGGCCGACGTCGGGGGGTTCGAGACCGGCGCGACCGTGCTCGAGCGGCGCCGCGAGATCGGCAAGCTGTCGTGGCAGATCGACGAGGTCGACGACCTACTCGGCGGCGGGATGGAGACCCAGTCCATCACCGAAGTGTACGGCGAGTTCGGCGCCGGCAAGTCGCAGGTCACCCACCAAATGTCGGTGAACGTTCAGCTCCCCCAGAAGTACGGCGGGCTGGACGGCGCGGCCATCTTCGTCGACAGCGAAGACACGTTCCGACCCGAGCGCATCGACGACATGATACGGGGACTCGACGACGAGATCATCGCCAACGAACTGGAGCGCCGCGAGATCGAGGGCTCACCCGGCGATGAAGAGGCGATGGAGGCGCTGCTCGAGTCCTTTCTCGATCATATCCACGTCGCGAAGGCGTTCAACACTAACCACCAGATGCTTCTCGCCGAGAAGGCCGAGGAACTGTCGCGCGAACACGCCGAGACCGAGTGGCCGATCCGCATCCTGTGCGTGGACTCGCTCACCGCGCACTTTCGCGCGGAGTTCGTCGGTCGGGGTGAACTGGCCCAGCGCCAGCAGAAACTCAACAAGCATCTTCACGACATTGACCGGGTCGGTAACCTCCACAACGCAATCGTCTTGGTGACGAACCAGGTCGCCTCCAACCCCGACTCCTACTTCGGCGACCCGACCCAGCCCATTGGCGGCAACATCCTCGGTCACAAGTCGACGTTCCGGATCTACCTCCGCAAGTCGAAAGGCGACAAGCGGATCGTCCGCCTCGTGGACGCGCCGAACCTCGCCGACGGTGAGGGTGTGATGCGCGTTCAGGACAGCGGGCTCAAGCCAGAGTAGCCGCTGTCTTCGGCGCCGTGCGCGCCTCGGCGCGCGTCGCTCGCCGCTCGCCGCTCGCCGCCCGCTCTGGGGTGACCAATCTGACGGCGACGCCCCCGCTGCCACAGACCGCCCCGACGAGCGCCGGTCGTGATTTAGTTTCACTGCACGGCATGGCCTTACTCCCCCTGCGGTCGATGTCGGTAGTACGATGTTCGCTACGCTCCCGGTGGCGTTCAAGCGCGCACTCTCGGTTGTGGCTGAGTGTCTATGCAGTAGGAGTGGGACACTCCAAACTACCCGTATTTTGAAGACGTCCGTTGCGGTCAGTATATTTCTTCGGACGTAGCAAAGAGAGGCGAGAACCGCTTAGATCGGAGCGAAATTGAACAGGAGGAAGGAGGCGACGGCCGCGAGGCTCGGCGTGAGTACCCAGAGAAAGACGACGCGGCCGGTCGTCGTCGGGTCGAAGAGGTCGGCGGTCCGCGGCGCGTCGGGATCGGCCTCGCCGATACGGGGCACCTCGCCGGTCGGGCCCTCGCCGCTGTCGCGAGCCTTCGTGGCGAGTGACTCTGCGTCACCGCGCACGGCCGCGGCGGTGGCGTCCGTGAGGCGGACGACCCGAGTGGCGCGGCCCCAGCCGAGACCGACGATACACATCGTCGCGCTAACGGCAAGGCTCGCCGGGATGCCGAGCGTCGAGAGCAGGGTGATGAGGCTCGCGGCTACGACCTCGACAACCAGCGCAGCGAGAAGAGGTAGGTCGGTGAGGTCGTTGCCGACAGTGTCGAGTGTGCGCCGCGCGATCGTGAACGCGCCAAGTCCGATTGCGCCCCCAGCGAGGAGAACACCCTGGTCGACCGTCAGCGGACCGGTTCCACCGGCGACGAGCGGCGCAACGGCGTTCGCGACGTTCGACGCGCCGGCCGAGAACGCCATATAACAGCCGATTGCGACGACCAGCATGCGGATGGCGACACCCGTCATGCCCGTCGCCTCGTCCAGTCGAAACCACGCGTCGAGGTACGGGTAGAGATACCGCCCGACGATGGCGCAGATCCAGAACGCGAGGATCGGTGCGACCAGCCACCACGAGACAATACGGCCCATCACGTCCCACTGTATCGTCCCTGTCGCGACACCGAGACCCGCGATGGCGCCAACGGCTGTCATCGACGTGGATGCCGGGACGCCGGACAGGTTCGAAACGAGAAGCGCGAGGCCGACGAACAGAAGCACTGCGACACTCGCAGTCAGCGTAAACTGGTCTGCCGGGACGATCCGGCCCCCCATCGTCTCGATGACGTTCCGCCCGACAGTCCACCCCCCGACGATGGCGAACGCGGTCATCAGCCCCGCCGCGAGCAGTTTCGAGAGCGTCCCGCTCCCGACCGCGGGGCCGAACGCGACGCCGGTGGAGGAGCCACCGATGTTGAACCCGACGAAAAAGGCAACGAGAAGGCCGACGAGGAGGAGCGCTTCGGTCACTGTCGGCGTGGCACGCACTGACACCGTCGCTCGGTGGCCGTGCGGATGGCCGGCGAGTGAGCCACTACTTTCCGCGGCGTTTGTCGCCTGTACTGCTGGGGCGGACGTGTTCCGTGCCCTTGCCGCGGTTCTGGAGCCCTCGGTTGGAGCGCCCCGCGTTCGTCAGCCCGCGGAACGCCCGCCCGCGGTGAGTGTCGTCAACGATCCACGACAGGTCATCGTCCGCCTGGATGGCGGGATGTTCGGGGTCGACGAGGATCACTTCGTGCCACTTCTGGGTGCCGTCTTCGCCCACCCAGTACGATGCGAGCGTCCGCATGTTCGGGTGTTTGCGGGCGGAGCGCTCCTCTGCGATGCGCTGAATCGACTTGCGGCGCCCCAGCCGGTTGACACCCTGTCGCTTCGACCGGCGCCCGGCCTTGAATCGCTGCTTGCGCGCCCCGCCCTTACGGACGGAGACGCGGACCACGACGATACCCTGTTTCGCCTTGTAGCCCAGTTCGCGGGCCTTGTCCAGACGAGTGGGGTTGTCGACGCGGACGATGGCGCCCTGGTTGCGCCACTCCTGCTTTCGTCGCCACTGCAACTCGGCGAGTTTCCCGTCACTCGGGTCCCGCCACGCCTCCTTGATATGGGAGTAGAAGCTTCGTGCCATTGGTGTACCGCGGGCGCTTGCGATTCAGCCGGTAGGCGGTCCATCGAACCACCCGGGGCTACATGTCGTCCCGTTTGTGCGGGTGCCCGCTGGGCCCGCTGCCAGCGAGTTAACAGGTACTCTCCGTCTCCGGGCTAAAAACGCGTCGGAACGGCGCGCGCCCGACGAGCGGGGCGGTGCGGTGCGGGCAGAGGCACGGCCACACCCGCGTCGCGTGCCGGTACGGCCTTTATCTCACCTCGCCTCTACCCAGTATGGAGCCGACACGGATCGACCACGTGGTGTTGTACGCGACAGACGTCGACGCGACCGCCGAGTTCTACGAGCGTTGCGGGATGGACCGCGAGACGTTCGATGACGGCCGCGTCGCCGTGACGTTCGGCGACGCGAAGATCAATCTTCACCAGGCCGGCAACGAGTACGTCCCCCACGCGCGCTCGCCTGAGCCCGGAAGCGCGGATTTCTGCCTGATAGTCGACGAAGAGGTAGAGGCGGTCGCCGCCCACCTCAACTCCGAAGGGATCGATCTGGTCGCGGGCCCGGTGGAGAAGGTCGGGGCACAGGGGCCGATGGACTCCGTCTACGTCACCGACCCGAACGGGAATCTCGTGGAGTTCGCCAGCTACCGGTAGGACGGCCAGCGACGACCGGCGGTGGGGCTCGTACTCGGCACGAGCGGAGTCGTACCGTGAAGTACCTGGGGGACAAGCCCCGGGGCACTCGGCCTGTTCCGCCTGTAGAGTTGGAGCTCTCGTGAAGAGCGTGGTAGGTCACCAGTCACACCGACGAGGCGAGAGCCACGGCAGTTCGTCTTGACCCGGTGTGTCAGTCTACGAACGCCCGGACCGACTCAAACGATCCGTCGGCCACCGCCTTCGCGACCCGCGTGGCGTCCACCTCGGGGGCCTCGGCGGGGTATTTCCGACGGAAGTATCGCGCGACGTTCTCGACGTCACGCCGTAGGAGGGCAGCCGCGTTGTCGTGGTCGGTCGGGACCGCCTGTGGCCAGTCGAACACTGTCACGCCATCCTCACTCACGAAGACATTGTACTCGCTCAGGTCGGCGTGGACGTAGCCCGCCTCGTAGGCAAGCACGGCTTCGCGGAGTATCAGGTCGAAGACGCCAACGGCCTGTGCGGTGTCGAAATCCGCGCTTGCGAGCTCGACACCCGCCAGCTTCTCCATCACCAGCGCGTGACGATTCTGGTCGACCGGCTGGGGAACCGACACGTCCGGATAGAGTTCCATTAGGATCTCGTACTCCCGTTCGGCGGCCTTCCGCGCGGTGTAGAGCCACGAGACGTGGTTGTGGTCGGAGGTGTACTCCCGCTCGCGGTTGACCGCCCGAAACTGAGTGTAGCCCTCGCGGTGGAACTTCAGTGCGAGCGGACGAAACGAGCGAACCTCCAGGACGTCCGACTCCTTGCCCACCCCGAGCGGCGCGCCCACACCGTCGATGGTGTCTCGTTCGGCGAAGGTGTGGAGCGCGAGTACGTCGTACCCCTTGTCCGTGAGGGTGTAACCCTCGTACTGGATCGTCCGGCGCTCGATGAGTTCGCGACGCTCACAGCGGTTCAGCCGGTAGTCGACCTCCTCGGGCGAGAGGTTGGCGAAGTCCGGGAGCTTCCCGCGGTCGACCCACTCGGAGAAGCGCATCCCCTGCTCAACGCCGGACAAGAGGTGGACGTCCTCGGGGTCGAGTTCGGCCACCACGCCGGCGACGTTCCGCACCATACTCCTTGTGGCCGCCGCAGGGCGAAAGCACCCGTGGTTCGACCGTGCGACCTCGGTACCCGCAGTGCAGTCGCTCGGGAGCACGCTCCGTAGAATCCGCCCCTCCCGTCTGTGACTCGATCGCCTGGCCGACAGCCCCTGTCTCGGTCTGCCGGGTCAAGACGGTCCGGTGCGCCAGGTCGAAGCAGTCGACGATCCCGCGGGTTCTGTCGGGAGAGCCGAGGTCACCGCCGTGGAACGCGCCTTTGTAGTCCGGGGCACAGCACCCGCCGGGTGTCGGAGAGCAGAATACGACGCGAGAACACGTCGGCCGAGAGAACCTCCAGCGTGTCGTCCGCAGCCGTATGTGCCGCAACAAAGGACGACACACCAAGTCGGCCACCACGGCCGTCAGTCACACCGAACCGTCTCGTCGCGATAGAACACCTGGCCAGCCATGATCGGCCGGGTCGTTCGCCCGACTGCGACGCGCTGGATCGATGCCTCGTCGAGCCCGACAGTCACGTCGACCGTGATGCGGCCCTTTGGATATCCGACTGTCACCGACCTGTTCTGGCGCGCGCGACCGCGTGCGGAACTGTTCCGGGAAGCCGCGCCGCCGCCGCGAGGCACATCGCGCAGGTCATCGCGTAGGTGTGGTTGGGCCTCGCCGTCGTGAGGACTCGACTCGTGAGCGTTGTCGCCGCCGCGTCAACGGTCCCGCCGGTCGTCTCCTCGTAGGACTGGGGCGCCGAAACGAGCGCGATCTGCGGGACACCGGGACGCTCTGTCCGAACTTCGTCTGGCGTCTCGTCTCGGTCGGGTCGCCCGTCCACCGCCGTGGCCGGCGTCTCACTCATCTATCACCACCGAGGATCGGACACCGCATATAACGACGACGGCGTGTTCTGTCTGCGATAACCGGAGTATATGAGTGTTTCTCGGGGCCACGGGACCGCGCCACGGCGGGGCGGGTCGATCCTGAGTGATAATTATAAATATTTATTACCCCATATAGACTCTGACTGTCTACGAGAATGGTTGACGGTAGGTTCTCACGGCGACAGGTCGTCAAGACGGTTGGTGTCGGTGGTATTGTCGGACTGGCTGGCTGCGCGGGCTCCGGCGGGTCGGGCGGCGGGTCGGGCGACGGGCCCATTCCGGTCGGGACGCTTGCGCCGTTCAGTCAGGGGCTGGGCTGGGTCGGGCCGAACGCCGCCCGGGGCCGGGACGTGGCGCTCCAGTCTATCAACGAGGAGACGATCATGGGCCGGGAGGTCGAGATCAACGAGCAGGACACGGAGACGAATCCGCAGGCGGCGGTCTCCGGGTTTACGACGCTCAACGAGGCCGAGGTGGTGGCGATGCTCGGCCCGTCGAGTTCGGTCATCCCTAACCTGTTCCAGCCGATCCGCGACGCCCAGCTTCCGACGCTCTCGGTCTCAGCCGGGACGATCCAGATGGACGACGTCGGCGGCCCCGAGGAGTACCTCTGGCGGACAGTCCCGAGCGACGCCATCGCCGGGCGCGCGCAGGGACAGTACGCGCTCAGCCAGGACTTCACGTCGATGGCGGTGACGTACAAGAACGACAAGGGCTCGCAGTCGTTCTCGGCCTCGGTCGCCGACTACTTCACCGGACAGGGTGGCGACCAGGCGGCCGACGTCCCTCTCGAGAACAACGCTGACTCCTACCGAAGTGAGGTCCAGGAGATCATCGACTCGGGCGCGGACGTCATCTCGATGACTGCCGGGACCGAGGTGTCGGCGCTGTTCATGCAAAATTACATTCAGGCGGGCACGGATATCCCGCTGTTCCTTGGGAACGACGTGCTGACGCCGGACTTCATCGAGCGGGTCGGCGCGGACGTGCTGGCCGAGAGCCCGGTCTTCGGGCAGGCCCCCGCGCCGGGTCCGGCGTTCGACCAGTTCGAACAGCGCCACCGTGACCTCCACGACGAGGCCCCGGGTACATTCGGAGCCGCCGGCTACGACGCGATGAACCTGATTGCGCTCGCGGCGGTGCGCGGCGGCGCGGCGGACCGCCAGACAATCACGCAGAACATCAACCCGGTCGCCCGGCCGGACGGGACCGAGGTGTCGACCTTCGCCGAGGGCAAATCCGAACTCGAGGCCGGCAACGAGATCAACTACCAGGGTGCGTCGAACCCGCAGAACTTCGACCAGAACGGCGACCCGGTCGGGCCGTTCTCGGTTCTCGAGGTTGAGGACGGGAGCTGGGTCAAGCTGACGACCTTCTCGGCCGACGAACTGACCACGTAGCGCTGTCGGTTCGCGGGCGTCCCTTGCGGACGATCATTAACACTCAATGAAGACGAACACAACGCGGCCACCAGAGACGAGACACCGCAACAAATGGCACTACTAGACCTCCTTCTTGTCGTCGGCATCATCGCGGGAGTGTACTCCCTACTGGCGATCGGGATGAACATCCACTGGGGCGACACGGGGCTGTTGAACTTCGCGCACGCGGCCTTCTTTGCCGTCGGTGCGTACACCTCGGCGATCCTCACCACGCCGGTCCTGGAGACGGGACTGTTGGCCGAGCGGGTGGTCGGCTTCGACCTCCCGGTTGTCGCCGGTATCGCCGCCGGGACGGTGCTGGCCGCCGGCCTCGGGTTCGTCATCGCGACGACGAGCGTCCGGCTGGAGGGCGACTACCTGGCGATGGTAACGCTGAGCTCCGCCGAGTTGGTCCGGCTCGTCATCCACAACGAGGCGTGGCTTACGACCGGCGCACAGACACTGAAGAACATCCCCCGGCCGCTGGAGTCGACGGTGACGACCCTACCGGTCAGCTACGACCTATTCTACTTCCTGCTGGTGTGGGGACTCGTGGCCGTCACCTACCTGCTGTTCGAGCGAATGTCGAGCGGCCCGTTCGGTCGGGTGCTCCACGCCATCCGCGAGAACGACGACGTGGCACTTGCGCTCGGCAAGGACGTCTCGCGGTTCAAGCTGAAGTCGTTCGCTATCGGCGCGGGCGTCGCCGGCCTCGCGGGGTCGCTGTGGGCGCACTACGTCTACGCCATCTCTCCCGTGATGTTCCTGCCGAGCCTCACCTTCCTCATCTGGACGGCGGTGATCCTTGGCGGCGCGGGCAGCTACGCCGGCGCGATCCTCGGCGCGGTGGTCATCGTCGTCCTGCGGCAGGTCACCCGGTTCATTCCCGGGTCGGTCCCGTTCGCGGACCAGCTGCCGTATATCCGGCTGATGTTCGTCGGCGTCGTCCTCGTCGTTGTGCTGTACTACCGACCGGAGGGATTGCTCGGCAACGCCCAACGGCTCCAGGCCGGCACCTCGGAGGGCGAGTGAAATGGTGCTTGACCCGCAGTTCGTCTGGAACGGTATCGTCGTCGGGAGCATCATCTCCGTCTCCGCGCTGGGGCTGACGCTCATCTTCGGCATCCTGAATTTCATCAACATCGCCTACGGCGACTATATGGCGACCGGGGCGTACATTGCGTTCGCGGTCAACGCCCAGATGGGCCTGCCGCTCGTCGTCGCCATCGCCGCCGGCGTCGGTGGGATGGCCGCGGGGGCGGTCCTCGTCGACAAGGTGGTGTTCGAGCACTTCCGCACCAGCAGCCCGGTCACCCTGCTCATCGTCTCTATCGGCGTCGCGTTCTTCATTAGGAACCTGATACGAGCGGTGTGGGGCCCGAGCGGGAACTTCTATGACGTGCCGATCGAGGCCAACCCGAGCCTGTTCGGCGTCCGGTACAGCGTCGAGCAGGTGTCGATTATCATCGCCAGTCTCCTCCTCCTCGCTGCGGTGTACGTCCTGCTCCGGCGCACCCGGATCGGGATCGCGATGCGCGCGGCCTCCGACGACCGGACGCTCACGCGCATCCGGGGCGTCGACACCGAACGGCTGGTGTTGTACGTCTGGATCGCTGGCGGTGCCATCGCCGGGCTCGGCGGGATCATGCTCGGCCTCGACGCCCAGATCCGGCCGAACATGGGGTTCACGACGCTGATCCCGATCTTCGCGGCGACGATTCTCGGCGGCATCGGCGACCCGAAGGGTGCCGTCGCAGGCGGGTTCGCTATCGGCATCCTCCAGGAAGTGAGCGTCGTGGTCATTCCTTCGGAGTACAAGTTCGCCGTCGCGCTGGCAGCGCTCATCATCGGTCTGCTCCTCCGCCCGGACGGCTTGTTCGGGGAGGCGACCCGATGACGCTGCTCAGCGTCGACGGCCTGCGGAAGACGTTCGGTGGCATCGTCGCCGTCGAGGACGTGAGCTTCGACGTCGACCGGAAGGAGATCGTCGGGGTGATCGGCCCGAACGGCGCGGGCAAGTCGACGACGTTCCGACTTCTCACAGGGTTTCACACCCCCGACGCGGGGCGAGTTGAGTTCGCGGGCGAGGATGTCACTGACCTGTCGCCCGACGCGCGCGCCCGCCGCGGGATGATCCGTACTTTCCAGATCGCACAGGAGCTGACCGGGATGCCGGTGATGCAAAACATGCTGCTGGCGGCGCAGGGTCACCCGGGCGAGCGCGCGCTGACCTCCGCGCTCGGCGTCGGCGGGACGGACGCGTTCGAGGCCGAACAGCGCGACCGGGCCGAGGAGCTGTTGAAGCTGCTGGAGCTGTGGGAGCTCCGCGACGAGTATGCCGGCAACCTCTCGGGCGGCCAGCGGAAGCTGCTCGAACTCGGGCGGTCGCTGATGGCCGACCCCGACCTCCTGCTCTTGGACGAGCCGATGGCCGGCGTCAACCCTGACCTGACCGACCGCCTGCTGGAGCGGATCCTCGACCTTAGAGACCAGCGCGATATGACGTTCCTGTTCGTCGAGCACGACATCGACGCGGTGATGCGGATCTCCGACACCGTCGTCGGCATGCACAACGGCGCGGTGCTGTCGATGGGCTCGCCGGCAGAGGTCCAGTCCGATGACCGGATGCTTGAGGCGTACCTCGGGGGCGAGATCTGATGCAGTTTGAGGCCAAAAATATCGTCAGCGGCTACGGCGACGCGCGGATCCTCGACGGCGTCGATCTCTCGATGGTCGACGACGAGATGGTCTGCATCATCGGCCCGAACGGCGCGGGCAAGTCGACGCTGCTCAAGACCATCGTCGGTATCGTCGACACTTGGGAGGGCAAGGTGGAGTTCGCGGGCGAGGACATCACTGACCTCCCCCCCGAGCGAGTAGTCGACCACGGCATCTGTTACGTCCCGCAGGACGACAACGTGTTCGCCGACCTGACAATTCGCGAGAACCTCCGGATGGGCGCGTGGGCCGCAGAGGACGAGGCGTGGTTCGACTTCGACGACCGGGTCGAGGCGGTCTACGAGCAGTTCCCGGTGTTGCGTGAACGCCTCTCCCAGCGGGCCGGGTCGCTCAGCGGCGGCCAGCAGCAGATGGTGGCGATGGCGACGGCGCTGATGCTCGACCCCGACCTGCTGATCCTTGACGAGCCCTCCGCCGGGCTCGCACCGAAGCTCATCGACGACGTGTTCGAGCGCATCGCCGAGATCAACGACGCCGGCACGCAGATCCTGATGGTCGAGCAGAACGCCCGCCGCGCGCTCCGCGAGTCTGACCGCGGAGTCGTCCTCGACATGGGCCAGAATCATATCGAAGGGACCGGCCAGGACCTGCTCGACTCCGAGGAGGTCACCGAACTCTACCTCGGGACGACCTGAGCGGACGGGCACGTGTCAGACGACCCGTCCTGCCAGCTTCGGCGCGCAATCCGTCGGCTCGACGCTGTGGGGCTCGCGGCGTTCGTCGCCGACCTCTGGGCTGCCCGCGGGGCCGAGGTGACCCGCGAGGGCCGTCGGCTGACGGTCCGGCGAGACGACCGGACGCTCGTGATCGTCGCGCACGACGAGACAGGGCCGTTCGGTCTCGACCGGCGCTCGCGCCCGCCCGTGCCCGCGGCCGTCGACGCCGACCGGGTGGTGACGACCGTCGACGCCGACGCCCCGGGGGTCCGCGACCCGACCGACCTCGCCCGGACCGCCCTGTACGCCCTGCCGCCCGACGCGGCGGACGACTGCTGTCGCCGCCACCTCGGACGGCCGGCGCGGTCGTCCCGCCCGTGGCGCGCCGGACTCGACCCGGCGACGCGGGACGCAGCGAGCGTCCTCCTCATCGGGCTGGTGGTCTGTGCCGCCGTCGCCGCCGCCGTGTTCGCGGGCGCGCTGGCGCCCGCCGACCCGGCGTCGTCGACGGCCCGGCCCGACCCGACTGCCGCATCGCTCGGGGCCGCGCACGCGGCGTCGCTCCGGGGGACGGGCGTCGCGTTTCGCACCGACCGGACGATGCGGGCTGCCGACGGAGAGCTCCGGTCGCGCGTCCGCACCGCGGGCTGTGTCTCGCCCAACCGGCGAGTGGTGTCGGCGGCGGTCACCGTCGACGGGCCGGAGGCGGTGCTGTTTGCCGAGGGGCTCCAAGACGTCACGGTGGCGTTCCACGGCGCGAACGGCACGCTCGTGCGCGCCACCGCGTTCGACGACCGGACGGTCGTCCGGCGGGTCCCGCCGGAGGTGTACGACCCGACCGAGCGGTTCTTTCTCATCCCCGACTTCCGTGAACCGGGCACGGTGTTCCGTGGCGTCGAGCTCCGCCGGACCGGCGACGGCGGCCCTCCGCGCCGGCTCCGCGCCGACCTGTTCGCCAACGTCACCGAGTTCGGGCGGAGCCACGGCGTCACCGCGCCGCGGGAGCTCTCCGGTCTGGCCGTCGTCGACGACGCGGGCACGGTCCGGCGCTATCGGCTGTCATACAACGCAACGTTCGTCGACCGGCGCATCACCGTGACCCGGACCGGTCGGTTCGACCGGACGACAGCCCGACCGTCGCCGCCGCCGTGGACCGACGCCGTCGACGGGACCGCGGCTGCCTCGGGACCGGACCTGCAGAGCGCCGCCCTGGCCGCCTGCGCAGGGAGCTAACTGTCGGGCCGCCGAACCGTCCGGTGTGGAGACAACCGACGTTCGCACAGTGTCGCTCCGGGTCGACCTCGACCGACCCCTCGGCGCCTCCGCTGACCGCACCATCAACGCGCGGACGGCCTGTCTCGTCGTCGAGACAGACGCAGGCCTCCGGGGTGTCGACGAGACGGTCGGGCCGGAGCCCGCAGTGGTCAAGCGACTGCTGGACGAGCGGTTTGGGCCGCGGCTGAGTCTGCCCGTGTGCCCGTGCCCGCGATTCCGTCGATTGCGTAGTCACCCCGGACCGCGGAGTCGCCGTCCTCGACTCGGAGCAACTGGTCGACGCGGGTGTCCGTATTCGTGTTGTAGAGCGTCACGCTCCGGTTGCCGTCGGCCGCGGCGGGTCGAGCAGGCCCGAGAGCAGGCCGAACGCCCCGACAGCGCTCGTCAGATTGCCACAGTTGCCACTCCAGTCGACCGTCGGCTCTGTCACCCGAATCTGTCTGAACGTGTAGTCGAGGTCGACCCCTGAGCGCGCCGCGCGCGCCACGATCATCAGCTTGCTCGTGTGTGAGTGCGAGCTGCCGACCCCGTCGACCTGGATCGGGCCGGGCGAGCCAAAGAGCGAGAGGGCGAGGTCGTCGAGCCGGCGGTCCGGCAGATCGGCACGCCGGACGAACAGCCCGCGGCTCGTTTCCCCAGGGAGAAGGAGCCCCTCGACGGCCGACTGGAGCGTGGTGTCCATTCGCGGGGCGCGTAGGTGGGGGGCGTAAGACTAGGCGGCGGCCCCTGTGTTAACTCGATTCGACGGGGCAGACAGGGCTCTTCAGAGGAGCCGACCATCGCCTCGCGTCGGTTCGGTAAGACGTCGTCGGCAAGACGGTCCACAGGGGGGCGTATCGATGGCCAGGGGTTCGAAGTGAATATGACCGTCCGGACGCTGGTGTGAGATGTGACACTGAGAGTCGGGGCACACGTCTCGGTCGCCGGCGGCGTCCACAACGCGGTGGCGAACCAGACCGAGGTGGGGGGCAACTGCGGACAGATCTTCACCCACTCCCCACAGGTCTGGCGCGACCCGGACATCGATGAGGAGGAGGCAACGGCGTTCCGCGAGGAAACCGTCGACAAGCTGGCGGGCCCATGGGTGATCCACTCTTCGTACCTTGTCAACCTCTGCACGCCAAAGGACGACCTCCGCGAAAAGTCTGTCCGGTCGATGCAGACGGAGGTCGACGCGGCCGACCGGCTGGGTATCGAGTTCGTCAACGTTCACCTGGGAGCGCACACGGGCGCGGGTGTTGCGGGTGGCCTCGCGAACGCCGTCGACGCGCTCAACGACGTCGACGTACCCGACGGCGTTCGGGTCCTCCTTGAGAGCGACGCGGGGTCGGGGACGAAGCTCGGCGACGAGTTCTGGCACCTCGCGGAGGTGGTCGATGAGAGCCGGCACGACCTCGGAGTCTGTCTCGACACCGCCCACCTGTTCGCGGCAGGTCACGACCTGTCGACGCCGACGGCAGTCGACGAGACGGTCGCGGCGTTCGACGACGTGGTCGGCCTTCACCGTCTGGAGTGTATCCACCTCAACGACTCGAAACACGCCCTCGGTACGAACAAGGACGAACACGCCCACGTCGGTGAGGGCGAGATCGGTGTCGACGGGATGGCGCGCGTCATCAACCACCCGGACCTGCGCGCGGTGCCACTCGTACTCGAGACGCCGACGGAAGACGGCCGCGGCTTCGTGTGGAACGTCGAGCGGGTGCGGGAGCTCCGGGACTAGCGCGCCGGCGCGGCGTTGGCCTCGCCCTGTTCGTCGGAACCGACGCCTCGGCCTCAACACCGTGGTGCTCGAACTAGCTTCCACAGGTAACTGCCTCGGGCTTGAGCCCCGCGATCTGCCGTAGCCGATTCTGTCGCGTGGGACGAACAGATTATTGCGACGGCGGCTCATAAACAGATGTGCGCGTTGTCACGACCCTGCCGTCGGCAACCGAGGTTGTCTATGCTCTGGGCGTCGAACCAATCGCGACTTCCCACGAGTGCGACTACCCGCCCGCCGCCGCCGACCGACCGAGCGTCGAACGCACGCGGGTCGACCCGAGCGCCGACTCCGCAAGTATCCACGAACAGGTCGGGGAGGCCGTCGCTGGCGAGGGGGTCTACGAGATAGACCGCGAAACGCTCCGCCGCGCCGACCCCGACCTCGTTGTCGCACAAGGGGTCTGTGATGTCTGTGCAGTCGACAGCGTCGCGATAGCGGACGCCGTTGCCGACCTCGGCCTCGACTGCGAGGTGCTGACGACCGACCCGCACGTCCTCGCAGACGTGATCGCTGATATCGAGCAGATCGGGCGGGCGCTTGACCGGGGCGACCGTGCGGAACAGCTAGCTGCGGACCTGCGTGACCGAGTCGGCCGGGTCGAACGAGCGGTCGCCGACCGGGAGCGCCCCCGGGTAGCCGTCCTCGACTGGCTCGACCCCGTCATGGTGTCGGGCCACTGGGGGCCAGACTTGGTAGAACGAGCGGGTGGGCGTCACGGTCTCGCGGCGCCGGGCGAGCGCTCCACCACCCGGGAGTGGCGGGCAGTCCGGGAGTACGACCCCGAGGTGCTGGTCGCCGCGCCCTGTGGGTTCGACCTCAACCGGGCACTCTCGGAGGCGCCTGCTCTCACCGGGCGCCCAGGGTACGCGGATATCGCTGCTGTCCGCGCCGGGCGAGCTCACGTTATCGACGGCGACGCCTATCTCAACCGCCCGGGACCGCGTCTGGTCGACACCCTCGAACTGCTCGCAGACCTGATCCATCCCGGAGCGATCGACCCGTCGGCCGACGCCGCGGCTCGGCCGCTTCCGGACCCAGGCCCGGACCCGAGCCCGTCGCCCAGCCGCCCGGTCTCCGGTCGGGACGAGTGACCGGGACGACCGGTCGTCACTACGGACATTCGTGTCAGCCGAAAGACGTTTCAAACGGCCGCGTCGCGAATATAATTGGCATGGGCAAGTGGATAGTGGTTCTCTACGGTGTCCTCACCGCTGTAGTGATCGGACTCGCGAGCGATCTCGGCCTCTTGTTCACCGAGGCGACAGTGCCGGTGGTCGGGTAGGGCGTCACCGGACTGGTCGCAGGCGGGGGTGCGGGCTACGCCGCCCACGGCGGGTTCCTGAGCGGGGCGCTCCATGGAGTACTCGCGACGATCGGCAGCCTCGTCGTCGCCGTTGTGCTTCTAATCCTCTGCGTCCTCACGCTCGGACTGCTGGGCTTTGGCGTAGCGGTCAGCTTTCTCGTCGGGCGTAACGACGGGGTCGCGGGCGGCACGACGCCGCGACACCCAGCGCGTGAGGCCGGCGCAAGCTTCATTACGAACCTTTTTTCAGCTCCGATGGCGGAGTATGCCCTATGTCACAGTCTGGAGACCGAGGGCGAATGCGTGCCGGCGGACAGCCGGTGTTCGTCATGAGCGATGACACGGAGCGGACCCAGGGAAAAGACGCCCAGCAGGCGAATGTGGCAGCGGGCAAGGCTGTCGCCGAGGCAGTGAGAACAACGCTTGGGCCGAACGGGATGGACAAGATGCTGGTCGCCGACGGCGACGTGGTCGTGACGAACGACGGGGCGACGATCCTTGAGGAGATGGATATCGAACATCCCGCGGCGGACATGATCGCCGAGGTCGCCGGCTCGCAGGACGACGAGATCGGTGACGGCACGACCACCGCCGCCGTGCTGACGGGCGAGCTCCTCTCCGAGGCCGAAGATCTCGTCGAGAACGATATCCACCCGACGGCGATCGTTGAGGGGTTCGGCCGGGGGCGCGAGATCGCGCTTCAGACGATAGACGAGGAAATCCTCGGCGGCGACGTCGACGACGATGTCCTCCGGCAGGTCGCAGAGTCCGCAATGACGGGCAAGAGCACCGGCGGGGCGACGCCCGAGCAGCTGGCCGCGGCAGTCGTCGAGGCTGTCAGCCTGGTCGACGGGGACGGCGACGACGTTGAGGTGCTGGCGCGCTCCGGGCGCTCCTCGACGGCGACCGACGTGTTCGGCGGGATCGCGGTCGACGACGAACTCGAACACGAGGACGTCCCGCGGCGCTACGAGGACGCCACGGTCGCGGTACTTGACCAGGGGCTCGAACAGCCCGAGGCGAACGTCGAGTTCGAGTACGACATCACCGACACCGGGCAGGTCGGCGACGCGACGGCAGGTGAGCAGGCGCGACTCGACCGCTACGTCGACCTGCTGGTCGACCACGGCGTCGACGTCGTCTACTCCTCGGACGAGGTCGAGGACTACGTCGCCGCGAGACTCGCCGAACACGACATCATGTCGGTGAGCTACGTTCGCGACAAGGAGATGCCGGCGTTCGCCCGCGCGGTCGGGGCGTCGCGGATCACCAACATAGCGGAGGCGACCGCCGACGACTTCGGTCATGCCGACGTCGTCCGGCGCGAGCGCTACGACGACGAGGACCTGACGTTCTTCGAGAACGAGGACGCGGGTCTCGTGACGCTGTTCGTCCGCGGCGGAACCGGCTATGTCGTTGACGAACTGGAGCGCGCGGTCCAGGACGGCGTCGACGCGGTCGTGAGCGCGGCCAACGGCGACGGCGTCGTCGCCGGCGCCGGCGCGATCGAGATCGCAGTTTCGAACGCCCTCCGTGACGAAGCCGCGGGGATCGAGGGCCGCCAGCAACTGGCCGTTGAGGCGTTCGCCGAGGCGATCGAGACGATCCCGCGTACGCTCGCACAGAACGCCGGGATGGACCCGATCGACGCGCTGGTCGACCTTCGGGCAGCAAACGAGTCCGGGCGCTCGGGCGTGCTCGGCGTCGGCTCCGGGGCACGAGTCACTGACCCCGCCGACGAGGGCGTTCTTGACCCCGCCCCGGTCAAGCGCGGGTGTGTCCGGGCCGCCGTCGAAGCCGCGACGATGATCGTCCGTATCGACGACGTCATCAGCGCGAACTGACAAACGCACTTTTCTCTCTCGCTCTCTGACACCGTCCGTGCGCCGGTTCTCAGCCGACTATCTGGAGGCCACCCGTGTCGGCCTCTGGGCCGACCGGACCGCGCTCGCGCCGCTCTCGCTTTCGGACCGCGAGCGCGTCGTCGACGCCGGCTGTGGCACCGGTGCGTTCACCCGGGTCCTGCGCGAGGAGACCCCACCCGACACCGTCGTGGTCGGTGTCGACGCCGACCCGGCGCTGCTGACGCACGCGCGAGCGAACGAGAACAGCGCCGGGGACGAGAGCGGGACCGACCCGCGCGCGCCCATCCCCGCCGTGGCCGGCGACGCGACTCGCCTGCCCCTCCGGACCGGCGCCGCGGATTTGGTCACCGCTCAGGCTCTCCTCGTGAACCTGCCCGACCCCGCCGCGGCGGTGTGGGAGCTCGCGCGCGTCTCCTCGGCGCTCGTGGCCACCGTCGAACCCGACAACGCGAGCGTCGGCGTCGACTCCACCGTTGAGGGCGAGGCCACACTCGACCGGCGGGCGCGCGCGGCCTACCGCGACGGTGCCGACACCGACCTCGCGCCGGGCGACCGGGTCACAGCGCTGTTCGAGGGCGCGGGACTGGAGATCACCGCGACCCGCCGTCACCACCACGTGAAGCGGGTCGAACCGCCGTACGACGAGCGGGCGTTTCGCGCGGCGCGCCGGAAAGCTAGCGGCGCAGCGCTTGACGAGATGGGCGCGACGCTCCGTCGGAGCCTCGGTGGCGAGGCGTACACCGACCTCCGGAGCGCGTGGCGCGAGATTGGACGGGCGACCGTCGAAGGGATGAGCAAGGGGACCTACCGCCGGGTTGAGGTAGTGCCGTTCGACGTCACGGTCGGGAGAGCGCGAGGCTGAGGCCGACGACCGGTCTTCGGCGGCGGCGAGGGCCGTACACGCGCTCCGGCGGAGCGTCGCACCTATCGTCAGACCACGTCGCCCCGCACCGACCGCCCCTCGCCGGCAGGGCGGTCCTGCATCGCTGTGGCGGCCGTCTGTGCCGTCTCCTCGTCGACGCCGAGCATCCCGAGTGCTTCCGGGAGCGTTGGGAACGGAAGCGCCCCGTCGCGCAGTTTCGCGAGTGTCTCCTCGGCTCGCCGACCCGCCCCCCACAGTTGGACCCCTCGGGGGTCGAGGATCTCGTCGTACGCGTCGCGGGCGAGCGCACCCTCCAGCCGGCGGGTGACGTTGTCGTCGAAGGCAGCGTTACACACTTCTAGATGGACGGGCAGGTCCGCGGGAAGGAGGTGGGCGGCGAGGCACCGCTCGGGCGCGGCGTAGCCGGCGTCATTCGCGCGGACGTGCTCCGGAAACCGCTCTGCCCAGCCGGCGTCGACGACGCTCCCGATGCCCTCGACGCCAAAGCGTTCCGCCGAGTCGACCTCGCTCGTCTCGAACAGGAGGTCTTTTGTCAGGTAGACGTTCAGGCGTCGGATGGGGTCGAGACCGAGGGCGACGTCCCCGTACACCCATACCTCGCGGACGGGGGCGGGCATCGGGTCGTCTTCGACGCGCGAGAGAACCGACTCGACGACGTCCAGGGCGTCGTCGCGCGCGAGGCCGTCGTCGGGAGTCACGCTGAGCCCTCCGGCGTGCTGTGTCCGCGCGGCGCGACGCGACCAGTGAGGGGGCGTGGAGCGGCCGTATCCATACCTGCTTCTGGGAGCTTCCCGGACTAACGGCTGTCGGCCTCGACGGGGGGCGAGGGAGCGAACGCGCTATTCCGCGCTCACCCCCCGGGTGGAGTGTGGAGCGTGCGACGATACGGCCGAGATGGCGCTGAGGAACGTTTCCGAGTGCGCGCTGGCCCGGATGGCGAACCACGACGACGGGAGCCTCGGGCCGACGAATGACCGTAATTTGTGCGACGAGACCTGCGGGTCCACGCCGTCGAGTGGCCCCGCGCCGCGGCGTCGGTCCGCGCGGAGGTGCGGAAGCTGCTCCATTGCGTCAAGAAGAGCCATCCGAAGACCCGGCACTCGGAGATGGCCGGCGGCGAAGAACTGCCAGAGCTGTCGGCTCGTCGATGCGGCAGGCGGAGAACGAAACTAAAACGAGACTAGCGCGCGGCAGTTATCGGATGACGTCGACGCCGTTGTTACGCTCCAGTTCGTCACGGCCGCCGTCGGAGAAGCCCGAGGCCGAGTCGTCGCGGCCGCCCCGTTGTGGCGCGGGCACGTCGTCCTCGATGCTCGCGCGGGAGCGGTCGGCCTGTTTCTGGGTCGTCGGGCCGAGTACCTGGGCGGACTGGACGCCGGTCATGATCGCCATGACCCGCACCTTGCCCTTGTACTCGTCCTGGATCCGGGCGCCCCAGATGACGTTCGCGCTCGCTTCTAGCCGCTCGGTGATGTTGTTCGCGATGCCTTCGGCCTCTTTCAGGGTGAGGTCGGGGCCGCCCGTGATGTGGACGAGCCCACCCGAGGCGCCGCGGTAGT
>CAKZPG010000076.1 GCA_937138675.1 uncultured archaeon
CTACCCTACCCTACTTCGCTCACCCCATACGGGGTTCGCTCGTTGAGGGTAGGGCTTTGATGTGGACTCCCGCTGAACTGAGCAACCAGTCGTGGATCGGGTACCGCTTGCCTGCCGACTCACCATTCATCTGCCTCTCTCCCCGAACGTACATGAGCGTCACCAGCCCCTCGTTCGTGTACGACCACTCAACGAGCCAGCGCGGACCTCGGCGACATCGGTCACGCTCGGAGCACCGGGGCGGCCGGTGGTGAATGTGAACGTGGCGGTAACGGTGAACGAGCGTCTGCGTCGCACGGAGAGCGCCAGCCTCAACTCTGCGCGTGCCCATCCACCGCTGTGGACGAGAGTGAGGTGCGCAATCGTGTCGGCGACCTGCCCGCGGAGCCAGGCGTCTACCAGTTTCTCGCGGGCGAGACAACGCTCTACGTCGGGAAGGCGGTTGACCTTCGCGCCCGCGTGCGATCGTACGCCGACCCGCGAAGCGAGCGTATCCGGCAGATGCGAGAGCGCGCAGAGACCGTCGATGTTGCGGTGACGGACACTGAGACGCAGGCGCTCCTGCTCGAGGCGAATCTCATAAAGCGGCTCCGCCCGCGGTACAATGTCCGCCTGAAAGACGACAAGTCCTACCCGATGATCCAGGTCACGGCTCACGACGCGCCCCGTATCACGGTGACCCGCGACCCGGATCCCGGGGCGACGGTGTACGGCCCGTTCACGGACGTGAGCGAGGCCGAAACGGCCGTGAAGGCGACGCGCGAGCAGTACGGCCTCCGCGGGTGTTCTGACCACAAGTTTGCGAGCCGTGAGCGGCCATGTCTCGACTACGAGATGGGGCTGTGTTCGGCGCCGTGTACTGGCGAGCGGGGAGCCGAGGCGTACACCGAGGACGTCGCAGCGGTGAAGCGCTACCTCGACGGCGAGACAGGCGTTCTCGCCGAACCGATCCGCCGCGAGATGGCCGCCGCCGCCGAGGACGAGCAGTTCGAACGCGCCGCCCACCTCCGGGACCGCCTCGCGGCGGTAGAGTCGCTTCACGGCGGCGGCGGCGAGGCGGTTGCGGGTGGGAGCGGCCGCGAGCGTGCCGTCGACGTCCTCGCCGCCGCACCGGGCCGCGAGGGTGTCGTCGTCGCGCGGCTCCACGCCGAGGACGGCCAGCTCGTCGACCGGTCGCGCCACCTGCTTGACGGCCCGGCAGGCGAGGAGTCGGGGACGACCGACCCGGCGGCGGCGCTTGCGGCGTTCGTCCCCCAGTTCTACGCAGAGCGCGACCTGCCAGACGCGATTCTCCTCGCGGAGCGCCTGCCCGCCGACGATGCAGACGTGCGCGAGTGGCTGGAGGCCCGTGGGGTCACGGTACGGGTGCCCGGCGCGGGCCGTGAGGCGACACTTGTCGACCTTGCCCTGAAAAACGCTCGACGGGGCGAGGCACGTGACGACCCCGCTGCGGACCTCGCACGGGCGCTCTCGCTGCCGAGCGCGGAGCGCGTCGAGGGGTTCGACGTGAGCCACGCGCAGGGCCGGGCGGCGGTTGGCTCGAACGTCTGTTTCGTTGATGGGAGCGCTGACAAGAGCGGCTACCGACGCAAGCGGCTTGTCGACGAGAACGACGACTACGCGAACATGCGGGCGCTGGTGCGCTGGCGAGCCGAGCGCGCCGTCTCCGGCCGGGACGACCGAGCCGACCCCGACCTCCTGTTAATAGACGGCGGTGAGGGGCAACTGGGCGCGGCCCGAGATGCCCTCACCGAGGTCGGGTGGGACGTTGCCTGCGTCGCCCTCGCAAAGGAGGAGGAGCTGGTGGTGACACCCGATCGTGTCTACGACTGGCCCGGCGACACGCCACGCCTGCGGCTCTGCAGACAGGTCCGTGACGAGGCCCACCGCTTCGCGGTCCAGTACCACCGAACGGTCCGCGACGAGGTCGAGACGGCGCTTGACGGAGTGCCGGGCGTTGGACCGGAGACGCGAAAGCGCCTGCTCGGCCGGTTCGGGAGCGTGAAGAATGTCCGGGCGGCCTCGCGCGACGAGTTGCTGTCTGTTGCGGGCGTAGGTGAGTCGACAGCGGACGTCATAAACGGGCGACTTTAAGCGATCTTGTCGTACTGCTCGGAGAGCTTCTCGGCCGCCGCGGTGAGCCCCTCTGCTTCTTCGTCGTTCAGCTCCCACTCGACAACGTCCTCGATACCGTTCGCGCCGACGCGACAGGGGACACCGATCGCGGTATCGTCGTGGCCGTACGCACCGTCGAGAACGACCGAACAGGGCAGGATTTCGCCCGTGTCACGGAGAACCGCCTCCACAACGTGGGCGACGCCCGTCGCCGGCCCCCACTGGGTCGCACCCTTGCGCTCAATGACGTCCATCGCGCTCTCGGTGAGCGACCCCGCAATCTCCGTGCGCTCGTCGGCGTCAAACGTCGGGTCGGCGCCGTCGACGCGAACCTTCGAGAAGACCGGCACCTGTGCGTCACCGTGCTCTCCCAGAATCGTCGCCTCAACGTTCTTGACCGGAACGTCGAAGCGCTCAGCGAGGACGTACCGGAACCGCGCAGAGTCCAGACGCCCGCCGAAGCCCACGACGTGTTCACGCGGGCGGTCGCTCACCTCGTACAGATGCCGGTTGAGCAGGTCGACCGGGTTCGAGGTGGTGACGGAGACGTAGTCGTCGTTGTACTCCGCGAGCGACTCGTGGATTGACTCCATGATGCCCGCGTTGTCGCCCGCAAGGTCGATACGGGTCTGTCCCGGCTGGCGCGGGATACCCGCGGTAATGACGACGACGTCAGAGCCGGCGGTCGCCTCGTAGCCACCCTGCCGAATCGTGGTGTTAGCGTCGTAAGCGACACCGTGGTTCACGTCCGCGGCCTGTCCAACTGCCTCGTCGACCTTGTCAGGAATGTCGACAAAAACGAGTTCATCCACGACGTCCCGGAGCGCGAGGCTGTAGCCCGCCGCCGCCCCGACCGTCCCGGCGGCGCCGACGACGCTGACCTTGGCGTTCGGCATAACGTCTCACGGCGCACTCGCCGCTGACCTAAGCCTGTCGGAGCCGTGGATCTGTAAAGATCGACCGCTGATAATAGCCGAGGCGAGCAGGGCCGTCGCCGCGTCGCCTCGCGGGGCCTTCGCATGTTCGCGCGCGCTGCGTTCTTCCCGTCGGGCTTTTCGGCACCCACCGCGTACCACAATGTATGAGCGACTTCGACCGCGAAGCAGAACGCGAGCGACTCCGCGAAAAGTACGAGCGAGATCAGGAGAAACGCGAGTCCACCCAGCGGATGTCCGAACTCCTGCTCCGCGGCGCGACGATGACCGACAGCCACTGCGACGACTGTGGCGACCCTGTCTTTCGCTATGAGGGTCAGGAGTTCTGTGCGACCTGTCAGGCCGAAGGGGCGCCAGCAGAGCGCGCGGAGCGCGATGCTGGGACCGAAGACGAAGGCCAGAGCGTCGCGACGACCGGTGTCGCCGAGAACGGACAGCCCGCGTCGGAGCCGGCACCGCGTGGACTCGCGGCGCCCGCCCCAGATCCGGAGCCCGGCGGAGACCCGCGGACACCGGCAACGAGTCAGACGAGCGCCAAGACGGCCGAAGCCGAGACCGACCTGCAGGCCGCCCGCGAGTCACTTGTCCGGACCGTCGCGCGGTTCGCCCGCCACGCCGAGGAGACCGACAGCCCGCGCGAGGCAGCCGACCACCTCGCCGCCGCTCGTGAGGCCGCAGAAGCGCTCGCAGCGCTTGACCGCAGATGAGGGTGCTCGTCGCGGTCGACGGGTCCGACTGTAGCAAGCGCGCCGTTGCCTTCGCCGCCAAGATGGCGGAGCGCTACGACGCCTCACTGCGGGTGGTCCACCTCACAGACGCTGACACCGACGCCGCCCAACAGGTGCTCGACGGCGTGCGCGGTCTTCTGCCCGACGACTTCGGGGGCGAGGCGAGTTTCGACGTCGTCGTCCGAGACATGGCCAGCCCAACGGCCGGTCGGGTCGGCGACGAGATACTCGCGCACGCAGACGATATTGAGGCCGACCACGTCGTCATGGGTCACCACGGCGCGGGGATGGTCGAGCGGGCCATCCTCGGAAGCGCCGCCGAGACGGTCGTGCGCGGCGAGGCGGTGCCCGTGACGATCGTGCCTTAGTCCTCGGGCGCCGGCTCGCGCTCGCCCGGCGCGTAGTCGCTCCCTACCACCTCGCGAACGCGGTCGGCGGTCACCTCGCCGACACCCTCCACCTCGTGCAGGTCGTCCTCGCGCGCGGTCATTACCGCCTCGACGGTGCCAAAGTGTGCTAGAAGCGCGCGGGCTGTCACCGGCCCGACCTCCGCGATTGCGCTCACAACGTACTCCTGTTGCTCGTCGAGGGTCTTCGCGCCTTTCTCACCGTGGGCACTCACCGGGCGGTCGCGGGTGGTCTGTTCGCGCTTCGCAAGCACCGCGAGCATGTCCGCCGTGTCTCCCTCGTCGTCCGTGTGGAGGATGCTCATGTCGAAGTCGACGGCGAGTGAGGCCACCGCACCCCGGATCGCGTCCGGGTGGACGTTCCGTTCGCCATAGAGGTCCGCGCCCTCGATGATCAACACCGGCCGGTCGTAGTGTCTGGAGAGGGCGCGTGCCTGCTCAAACAGCGAGCGGTCCTCGCCTAACAGGGTGTCGAGAAAGTCGCTCACACTCTTTCGCTCGACAGCGACCCGGTCGGAGACGACGTAGTCTCCAACCGCGAGCGTCTCGAGACGCGTCTCGAACCCCTCACGTGTCGAGAGGTCCCGGGCGATTACGGTGTCGAGTTCGCGCTGGTCGATCACTATCTCGACCGACTCGTCGTCGCCGCCCGCGGCCGCGACCGTCCCCTCGTCGTCGGGCGCGTCGGGTCCATCGTCGCTCGTCTCCGCCGCAAAGTCCGCGAGTGCGGCGTCACCGTTCTCCATCGCGGTCGGCCCGTCACTCGTGTCCGCACCCGCGTCGCCGTCCGCATTTGCGTCCGCGTCGAACTCGTCCAGCGCCCGCTGGCCGCCAGACAGCTCCTCGGACAGTTCGTCGGCGCTCGCCTTCAGCGAGCGCAGTTCCTCGGCCATCTCCTTCTCGCGGCGCTTCGAGATCCAGAAGTATGCCTCGTCGCGGGTGTCACTCGCCATCAGCACGACAACCCGGCCGTCGTCCTGCCGGCCCGTCCGGCCCTTGCGTTGGATCGACCGGATGGCCGTGGGGACAGGCTCGTAGAACATGACTAAGTCGACCTCGGGGACGTCCAGCCCCTCCTCTGCAACGGAGGTCGAGACCAGTACTTCAAACTTGCCGGCGCGGAACTCCTCAAGTGTCTCCTGTTGCTCAGTCTGGGTCATCCCGTCGCTCCCCTCGCGGTCGCCCTGGCCGACGAACTTTCGCACCGCGAAGCCCTCGGAGAGAAAGTCCACGAGGGCCTCGGCGGTGTCCCGGGACTCCGTGAAGATGATGACACGGTCGCCACCGTCGACACCGAGCGTCTGCGCGAGCAGGATGCGTGTCCGCCGGAACTTCGGGTGGAGGCCGTCGAACGACTCGGCCTCGCGCATCGCCGACCGGACCCGTGGGTCAGAGACCATCCGCTGAGAGGCTTTCGACGCGCCCGAGGAGCGCGCGGCGTTGCGCTGGCGCTCGAAATACCGTCGGAGAGCCTCGACACTCTGGGTCTCGGCGTAGGCCACGGCGGTTCGGAGCTTTCGAACCTCGGCAAGCGCCGACATCCCCTCGTACCCTTCTGATTTGTCTGCGTTCATCATCTCCTGAACCTTCGCCTGAATCCGGGTTATCTGGGTCTCGGACATGTCCGGCTTCGTCGAGGAGGTGACGCCGATACGCTTCAGTTTCTTCAGCCGGTCGGTTATCACCTCGTTCACCGCGTCGCGAATCGAGAGTACCTCGTCTGGCAGGTCGAGTTCGATCCACTCAAGATCGGTCTCGTGGGTGTACTCTGCGACGTCCGCGTCCTCCTCGGTCATCACCGCCACCTCGTCCAGTCCAAGATTCTCGCAGATCTCACGGATAGCCTCGGCGTCGCCGCCGGGCGAGGCGCTCATCCCCGTCACGAGTGGGTCGCTCGCGTCGGCGTGGTAGCGCTCCGCAACGTAGACGTAGGCGTAGTCGCCGGTGGCGCGGTGGCACTCGTCGAAGGTGAGGTGGGTCACGTCCGCGAGGTCGATACGGCCGCCGATCAGGTCGTTCTCGACCACCTGGGGTGTCGCGGTCACGACGCTAGCGTCCGCCCAGAGCGCAGCGCGGTCACCCGGACGCACCTCACCGGTAAACGTCACCACCTCGTCGTCGTCAAGCGCGAGGGCCTCGCGGTAGAACGTGGCGTGTTGCTGGACCAGCGGCTTCGTGGGCGCGAGGAGGAGCGCGGTGCCGCCCACCTCGCGGAGCCTGTGGGCGGTGACGAGCAGCGACACCGCCGTCTTGCCGAGGCCAGTCGGGAGACAGACCAGCGTGTGCGCGTGGCGAGCGCGCTCAACTAACCGCATCTGATAGCGCCGGGCCTCGACGACCTCCGGCGCGACGAGAGGCACGTCGACGTAGTCGGCCTCGGTAGTCGCCATTAGCACGGATCGGGGCCTACCGGCGCATAAGAGTTGGCCGAGCGGGGTGAAAGTGGCGCAGGGGGCCGACCGGAGATGTCGTGAGGAGTTGCGACGAACGGGGCCGAGGAGACGGCTCGCGACAGAGAACGAGCGGTGTTACGCTCGCCGGACAGCGACGAGCGCCGCCGCGAGCAGCGCGACTATCGCGACGACCGCACCGAAGCCCGGCCCGCCGGTGCTGGTGGGCGTCGGCGATGCGGTGGGTGTCGGCGACACGGTGGGTGTCGGCGACGGCGTGGCGGTCGGCGTCGGCGTCGGCGATGGCGTCGGCGTCTCCTCCGTCGGCGTGGGCGTCGGCGTCTCAAGCGTCTCGACGATGTCGACGTCGATGGCGTCGGTACTCGATCCGTCCTCGACACCCAGCGTGTATGTGCCAACTGCGGCGCCGTCGGTGTCTATCTCGACGACCCAGACGCCGTCCTGCCCCCACAGCTCTGTCGAAGTCAGCGCGACAGTCGTCTCCTGGTTGCCGAGTTCGATGGTGATCACGTTGTCCCCGGGCTGGAGGTTTGTCTCACCCTCAACGATCATCGTGTCGCCGGCCGCGACGGGGTTGATCCCCGTGGCGGCGCTGTCAGACGGATAGACGTCCGTGACCCGCGTCTGGGCGTCGGTCAGGCGGACCTCCTTGGTCTCCACGAGGTCGTCGCTGGCCGTCGCGCCCGTCGTCTCAGCGCGGATGGCCGAACGCACTTGGTCGCGGGTCAGCGACTGCTGACCAAGCGAGTTCTCGAGCCACGACTGGAGCCCGTCGGTCGTCGCCTCGAACGACCCCGGCAGGTCACCGTCGCCGACCCGGCCGTCACGGCCTGTGCCGTAGACGTAGAGTGTCACGTCACCCTCGGAGAGGCCGGCAACCGGAACGTCCTCCTCGTCGATGGTGCCGCCGTCGTCGGCGGAGATGGTCTGGCTGATGATGTTCCCGCGCTCACCGATAGCGATGAACACCACCTCGACGGCGCCCGCCGCCGTACCGTTCACGTCGACGCTCCCGTCCTCCTCGGCGATCTGACCGCGTACGACGGAGGGGAACGTCACTGACAGCGACTGGCCGGTGACGCGAAGCGACTTCTGCTCCGAGGTGCCCTGAGTGAACTCCTGAGTCGTCAGGCTGTCGTCGGGACCGTCGGTGTCGTCAAAGTCGGCGTCGGCTGCGTTGATGACGCCGATCCGGTAGCTCCCCTCAAGACTAAGTATCCCGTTGCCGCCGCCCTCTCCCTCGGTTAGGCGGACTCCCTCAAGCTCGAAGGTGCCGTCGGCGTCGACAAAGAGCGTCCGGTCGCCGTCCAGTTCGACGAGTTCGTAGTCGTTGTTATTTCGGGCGTAGATCGCAACCGACTCGATGGCGGCCGGCGCGGTGCCGTTGACCGTGACCGCCTGCCCGACGACGTATACGTTGCTCGGCTGGCTGAGGGCTACCTCGCCTGTCTCAACGTCGAAGTCGGTCTCGTCGGCCGCGAGTTCACCGCTTCCGGCGGCCGCCAGTGGGCGGGCGAAGCTCCCGCCCGAGGTCGCGAGCAGGTCCGAGATCGTGATCGAGACGCTCGTATCGTCGAGCGCAGCCGTGTCGATCGAGCCGACACTGACCCCGTCGTCGCCTATCTCGACAACTGCGTAGGCCGCATCGACATCGTCCGAGCTGTTGACGTTCGACTCGGGGACGTAGCGGTCTCCGTCGAAGACGCCCTGTTCCTCGACGTCACCGACCGGGCGGAAGACGGTCGCCGCAGTCGCCGGCGAGACGTCGTCGCGGAGGTCGCTCGCGTCGATCTGAACGAGGTGGTAGTCACCGGCAGCGCCGCCGATGATATCGAAGTTGACGTTCGCGCCCTGCGTCACCGTGTCGTTCGCCAGTTCGACACTCACATCCTCCTGTGAACTGATCTCGACTGTCGTCTCGCGGCGGGCGTCGTCGAACGTCAGTGAGTCGGAGCCCTGAACTGTGAAGTTGTACGTTCCCGGGTCGGCGTTCCGGAAGTCCATCGAGATTCTGGCGGAGCCGTCGCCGTTCGCCTGCGGGTCGTCGACGACGGTGTTGGTCACTTCGAGCCCGGACTCTTCGTCAATTATCAGCTCGATATTCTCCGCCTGGTGGTAGTTGTACTCCGCGACGAGCGTCAGGTTGGCGCGGCTCTGCGTGACCGTGCCGCCCTTGACGTCTGCGCCGTTGGTATTCTGGATCTCAAACGAGGAGATCCGCGGGCTGTCGATGGTGATTGCGGGCGTGTTCTGGGTGCCGTCGTTGGAGTAGCGACCAGTGTCGACGGTCCGCCGGATCGGTGGCTGGAGCGGCACACCACTGGAGACAGAGGCCAGCGAGTCGTCCAGCGCCCCGCCGAACTCGATATCATCCTCGCCGCGGAAGACAACGGCGCCCTCGTAGACGACGCCCTCACCAGTCTCGGTGTCGAACTCACCGCTCCCGCCGGGGCCGGTACGGGTCACGCCGGTTGGGCGGGGGGCGCTGAACGAGGTGTCCGTCGATCCGTCCGGGACGAACGAGGTGTTGCGCGATCCGACGGTCGCGCCGACCGCGTACGAGAGACTGGTGCCCGACGAGATGTTGGATGCGTCGACGCTCTGGAGTGTCACGTCGACGTTCGTCGTCTGACCGGTGTTGATACCGGTAATCTCGGCGTAAGCGACCGTCGACCCATTTACCGATTGACTGCCCGTGGTGCCGACCGACCCGCCGGTGACAGACGCGGTGACGTTCCCGACCGACCCGCCAGCGGCGACGAGTTCGCTCACATCAACGTAGACGAACGCGCTCGTGTTCCCGCCGGTGTTGACCGGGATGCCAGATATGGTCTGATCTTGGTCGTTTGACGAGGTGACGTCGGCTGCGCTTCCAGCACTGTTAACAGGGGGAACCAGGTCGGTCTGGCGGCTAGCAGACTGGCCGCCGTCTGCGCTCACGACGACACTCAGGCCAGTCCCTGTCGAGGCGCCGGTCGTGTCGTAGGTGATGTTGACGACGACCGTCGCCGTGTCGTTGCCAGTGTTGTCGCCACTGTCCTCGACAGTGAACTCAACGTTCGAGTTGTTGAGCGACGCAGAGCTGACGGTGATATCAGAGCCGGCGCCACTGAGCGCCACCGAGGCGCCGGTGACGGTCGCGCCCCGAGCGCGGATCGCGCTCGTATTGACGGTGAAATCGTCAGTGCTGTTGTTCGCAACCGTCGTGTCGAACTCGACCGTCTGTTGTGCGGCAGACTGTTCGGTGACTATATCGGTCGTCGTCATATTCGTGATATCGGTCGCGGCGGCCGCCGCGGGCGTTGATGCGCCAAACGGAACGACCACGACTGAGAAAACCATGACAGCCGCGAGTACGATTGCGGCTGTGCGTGATGGGCTATCTAGCATAATTTCGGAGGGGGGCTATCGAAGAAAGGTGATTCGGTCCACGGAAGTGTCTTGTGACTTGCTGCTAAGGGTCTTAACCGTCTGTCGACTCGGTGTCGTGGCCTCACGGTACGTCTGCGTCAGGGAGCATCAAGCCAGAGCAAGGCCCACCTCGGCGACATTCGACCTCGTCCGTTCGGTCCGGGGCGCGTATGGACGGTGCCAGACAACGTTCTACAAAAGAGCAAGGCGAGTGTCTCGGGGCGTGACCCCGAGGCGGTTCACCGAGTGCCCGGAGCGCTCCACACGCCCTGCCGGAGGTCCATCCACGTCACCACGGCGACGTGAGGGAGCGTCAGTACCGCGATACCGACGAGGTAGAGGCCGAGGTAGCCCGCGCGATCCCCTGGCGCGTTCGGGACGGCGATAGCAAGAAGTACAAAGACGGCCAGCGAGGCGGCCGTCAGCGGCGCCGCATCGCGAGCGAACCGCCCAAGCGCTGCCCACACATCGCCTGCCGCCAGCGCGCGCGCCGCGACGTCGGTCGACAGCAGGAGCCGCGCGACGTGGCGCAGGGCGTGCCAGAGACAGAAGTAGAGTCCCACGGCGAGGATAGGCGAGACAACGGCAAAGAAGGCCCAGAGAAGCGCCATCTCGCCGGTGTCGACCAGCCACGGCTCCTGAGGTGCGCCGGCACGTACTCGCAGGCCCCCGAGAACGACGGCGAGAATCGAGAGCGCGAGTAGCCCCCCGCCAGCAGCCAGCCGGCCCGTCGGGGAGAACACAGGCGCGAGCGCCACCGCGTCGGCGCCGAACAGCGAGACAACCCCGAGCGCTACCGCGCGGTACTGGTCGGGGAAGGCGACGAGGGGCGCGAGCATCGGCAGGCCGCCGCGGACGACGAGTACAAGGCCGCGTTCGGCCGTCGTCGGCAGGTGGCCAGCGTCGTCGAAGGCGAGCAGCGCGTAGACGTCGCCTTGGCCCCAGTGAAACCACGTCAGAGCGATAAAAAAGACGAAGGAGGCAGTAGGCACGAGAAACCACGCGCCGGCGTAGAGCCCCATCAGAACGGCGTAGACGACGCCGACCCACAACATCGACCGGACGGTGACGCCCGACCCGAGGCGGCCTGGGACGAGATGATCGACAGCGCCGTGTGGCAGGCCGAGCACCACCACCGAGAGCGCGAACGGGGCGTAGACGACAGCCGCAGGGAGCGAGGCGTCGAGCGCCGACCCCGCCGCGACTGCGAGGGTGGCGGCGCCGACCACAAGCCACGACGGCCGGACGACCGTGCGTGAGAGCGTCCGGCGGGCCGCCGGGGTCACCGCACTCAGCGCCACCGCACCACCCCCGCGGCGCGCGAGGCGGCGTCAACGAGCGGCCCCGACACCGCACCGGCGCGGTGGGCGGCCAGCAGCCACCCGTAGAGGACGATGCCCCAGACGATGAGGAGGTTGGTGACAAGGAAGAACAGGCCCTCCTCGACCGGCAGGCCGAGGACGAGGATACCGGTCGACGTCTCGGGTGCGATCGTCCAGATACCGAGACTGATTGCGACCCGGTCGACAGCTGCGAAATAGAGTGTCGGGACGAAAACCGCCGGGACCCAGTGCCGCCACGTCCGGACGAGATAGCCACCGCCGACGCCCCACTGGAGCGCGAACAGGGGGCACGCCCACGCGAGAATTGCCCCGAGGTAGAACCCGCGCGTCACCGCGAGAAAGGCGAGACCGGCGGCGGTCGCGCCGAGGGCACCGAGAACGCCCGCGACCCGCGGTGTGGGACGCCAGTCTCGGGTGTCGAAGTTCGGAGTGACGCCGTACCACGACAGCCAGAGACCGGTGACGACCGTCTGGAGGATGAAAAAGAGGTACTCGCCGAGAGGGATAGCGCCGACACGCACGAACACCCGTCCCTCGCCGTAGTACCACACCCCGCGCAGGATCATGTAGTTGTCCCACGGCGTCGTATAGACAACGGCCGCGGCGACCATCAGCGCGAGCGCCGTCCGTTCGGTCCGGCCGGCGACACGAAGAACCGGCGGCCGCAAGAGAAGCAACAGCAGGAGCGGCGGGAGAACGAAGACGGCGTGAAAGTCGAGATATGAGAGCGTCACTGAGTCTCTCTCTCCATCGGCTGATTCAGACTCGGGGTGAGGTTAAATGGCCCGTCTCCGTCACGCCCCGTCCGCTCAGACCACCCGGTCGCCGTCGTCGTTCCAGACCCGAATAGCGTCGACTGGACAGACCCGGCCCGAGAACTCGGCATCGAGCTCCTCGTCCGCGGGCACCTCGACGGCGTACACCTCCTCGCCCCAGTCGGCGTCGATGCGTTCGCCGTCGACGAGGTCGACCTTGCCGGCGTCTAAGTCCTGCTCAAAGCCGACCCACTCCTCGACGCACTGGAACATCCCGATACAGATGTCACGGTCGTATTCGACGCGCATACAAGGGGGAGTCGGGGCGAGGGCAAAGCCGTGACGGATGGCACCAGAGCGGTCGGGGCGTGACGGCTGACGACCAGCCGAGCGACTTAACCGGAGAACGCGGCAACCACGGATATGAATCTCGCGAAACTCGACCTCCCCGACGGCGTCGCCGAACTGCTCGGCGAGACGGGGATCGAGTCGCTCTATCCGCCCCAGGCCGCAGCCGTCGAGGCCGGACTACTGGACGGTGAGAGCGTCGTTGCGAGCGTCCCGACCGCGAGCGGGAAGACCCTCGTCGCCGAACTCGCGATGCTCTCGGCGCTGGAGCGGGGTGGAACCACCCTCTACGTCGTCCCGTTGCGTGCGCTCGCGAGCGAGAAGCAGGCTGAGTTCGAACGGTGGGAGGAACTCGGCTACACGGTGGGCGTCTCGACTGGCAACTACGACTCCGACGGCGAGTGGCTCGCAACTCGTGACATCATCGTCGCGACCAGCGAGAAGGTGGACTCGCTGGTCCGCAATGACGCGCCGTGGGTCGACGACCTCGCCTGCGTCGTCGCCGACGAGGTCCACCTCGTCGACGACCGGCACCGTGGCCCGACGCTCGAGGTGACGCTGGCGAAGCTTCGCTCGCTCAACCCTGGCCTCCAGACTGTGGCGCTCTCTGCGACGGTCGGCAACGCTGACGACGTGGCAGTATGGCTCAACGCCGAGCTCGTCGAGTCTGATTGGCGGCCCATCGACCTGAAGCCGGGGGTCCACGTTGGCTCGGCGGTGAACTTTGCCGACGGGAGCCAGCGCGAGGTGCCCGTCCCGGCTGGCGGGCGCCAGACCTCCGCGCTCGTCGCCGACACCGTCGACGAGGGGGGGTCCGCGCTCGTCTTCGTCAACTCGCGCCGGAACGCCGAGGCCGCGGCGGCGCGGCTGGCCGACGTGGTCGCAGAGCGTCTGACCCGGGGGGAGCGCGCGGAGCTTCAAGAGCTTGCCGACCAGGTCCGCGAGGTGTCGGAGACAGAGACGAGCGGTGATCTCGCGAGTGTCATCGAACGTGGGGCGGCTTTCCACCACGCTGGCCTCGCACCAGAACACCGCTCGCTCGTCGAGGACGCCTTCCGCGATCGTCTCGTGCGGTGTATCGCGGCCACTCCGACTCTCGCAGCCGGCGTGAACACGCCTGCGCGCCGCGTGATCGTTCGTGACTGGCGCCGGTACGACGGCGACGCAGGGGGGATGAAACCTCTCGACGTGCTGGAAGTCCACCAGATGATGGGCCGGGCGGGACGCCCAGGGCTGGACCCGTACGGCGAGGCGGTGCTGACCGCGAAGAACAGCGAGAGACACGAGGAGCTGTTCGACCGGTACATCGAGGCCGAGCCCGAACCGGTGCGCTCGAAGCTCGCCGCCGAACCGGCGCTGCGGACCCACCTCCTCGCCACCGTTGCAAGCGGGTTCGCCAGCACCCGGTCTGGACTCCTCGACTTTCTCGACCGCACACTCTACGCCGAACAGACGGACGGTCGCGCGGAGATAGAGCGCGTGACCGACCAGGGGCTCAACTACCTGGAGGCGAACGACTTTCTCGAGCGCTCGGGCGCCGACGGCGACGACCTCCGCGTCACCTCGCTGGGCCACACCGTCTCACGGCTCTACCTCGACCCGATGAGCGCGGCGACGATACTCGACGGGCTTCGGTGGGCAGAGCGCGAGAACGCCGAGGTGACGCCACTCGGGCTCTACCACCTCGTCTCGCGCACCCCGGATATGTACCAGCTCTATCTGAAGTCGGGTGATCGCGAGACGTTCATGACGCTGTGTTACGACCGCGAGGCAGAGCTACTGGGGACGACGCCCTCGGAGTTCGACGACGTTGCCTTCGAGGAGTGGCTCTCGGCGCTCAAAACCGCGAAACTGCTGGAGGACTGGGCCTCCGAACTCGACGAAGACCGGATCACAGAGCGCTACGGCGTCGGCCCGGGCGACATACGCGGCAAGACCGACACGGCGGAGTGGCTACTGGGCGCCGCGGAGTCGCTCGCGGGCGAGGCGGGCCTGGCGACAAAGCCGGTACGCGACGCGAAACGGCGCGTCGCGGACGGCGTGCGTGCCGAGCTTCTCACGCTCACGGAGGTCGGCCAGGTGGGCCGGAAGCGCGCGCGACGGCTGTACGAGGCCGGAGTCGAGAGCCGCGCCGATCTGCGCGAGGCCGACAAGTCGCTCGTTCTGGGAGCGCTTCGGGGGCGTCGCGGCACTGCCGAGCGGATTCTCGAGAACGCCGGGCGGCCCGACCCGTCGATGGACGAGGACGCGGTGGCGGAAGCAGACGCCGAGCAGGCCGCCCCAGACGAGGGGTTCAATCCCGCATCGGCGGTGACCTCGGGTGAGACGGACGACGACCAGTCCAGCCTGGGGGACTTCTGACCGTGCCAGTCGCAGTCGTCACGGGCACGCCGACAACGGACGCCGACACCCTCCTCGACGCTCTCTCAGAGGTGCAAGACGACTGTGGCCTCGCCGTCGTCCAGGCATTCGACGCGGACCACGTTGCCGACCGCGACCACCTCCAGCGGGCGTTCGACCTCGCGGAGCGCGAACGGGGGCGTGGAGACGCGATTGCCCGTGACCGCGCGATGGAGGTGTTGCTCTACGCCGCCGGGCGCCGCCAGATCGAACGCGCGTTGACGATGGGCGCCCAGCCAGACGAGCCGGCGGCAGTGCTGGTCGCCGGGGACGAGGACGCCGTCGGGCGCGGCGTCCCGGCAGTCCAGGCGCTGGACTGTCTCGACGCTCACGATGCCCCGCTCGGCGACCCTGCGACGCTTCGAGCGTTCTTCGGGGTTGGCGACGCTGAACTCGCGGTCGCGGGCGGCGACCTCGCAGGACTGGTCCACGAGCGGGTTGCGCTCCTGGTGGTCGAGCGGTAGACTCTCAGGGACGGCGATCCGAAAGCACCTGTGAGCGACGAGTCAGAGGAGAACGTCCTCGGCGACCCCCTCGAACCGTGTAGCACCGACCCCGAGACGGGCTACCTGCGGGACGGCCACTGTCGGCACCTGAAGCGCGACCCCGGCCGTCACGAGGTCTGTGCGGCCGTCACCGAGGAGTTCCTGTCGTTCTCCCGGGCGCAGGGGAACGACCTCGTGACACCGCGGCCGGACCTCGGGTTCCCGGGGCTGGAGCCGGGCGACAACTGGTGTCTCTGCCTGCCGCGGTGGCTGGAGGCGAAGGCGGCCGGCGCCGCGCCGCCGGTTGTCCTCGCGGCGACGACGGCGGGCGTGCTGGACGAGGTGAGCCTCGAGACACTCCAGGAACACGCCGCCGAGTAGGCGCGACGCAGATTATGCGCACGGGAGATGGACCCCAACGGTCACACACCTCACGGAGTCGCAAACGGTGAACCGGCCGCCCGTGTGCGCCACCAGCCGGCGGCCGAGTCCGCTCCCGCGTTCGGTCCGGGTAGCCGGTCGGTCGTCGGCCACGGCCCAGACCCGCGCAGACGGGAGCCCTGACAGCGGCTCCGAGGCGCGTGACTGGGGCGGAGAGTTCAGCCCTCAGACCCTCGTACAACACGGTCTAGTCGGGTGACTCAGTTCTAGTCGGGTCAAGATCGACCAGGTCACGCGCCAACGCCCGGCACTCCGCGGCCTCGTCGACACGGTCGGTCCAGCGCGCCGAGACCGCCTCGACACCGAAGCACGCGCCGGCGACAGCGCCACAGACCGCGCTGACGGTGTCTGCGTCACCACCTCGTGAGACGCTCGTCACCACCGCCTCCTCAAACGAGTTGGCGGTGAGGGCGTCCGCGAGCGCCGTCCAGCAACTAACGAACGACTCGCGTGAGCGCGACACAGGACTCGACACACCGCGGGTCGGCGTGGGTTAGCGCCGAGACAGCAGCCGTCCGCTCGGCGAGACGGAGGCGGTCGTCGTAGACGAGCGCCGGGGGCAGATAACGCATCAGGCTCCCGTTGCCCGCGCTCTGTGCCTCCGGGCGGGCCTCCCAGGCCGTCCGGGCCGCGTCGGCAGGCGTCTCGGCGTGGTGGTAGCCGTGCACCGCCTCGGCGGTGAGAAGGCCCACGTCGAATGGATCGGCCGCGAGCCAGTCCGCGAACCGCAGGGCGACGTCGGTAGGGGCGAACTCGCCTCGGTCGACCAGCGAGCGGGCGAGCATCTCGGTGACGCGGCCGTGGTCGAGAGAGACCGCGTCGCTGGAGCGAAACTCCACGGGCCGGCCGAGCGCGTCGCCACACGCCAGTTCGACGAGTGCGCCGGTCGCGCGGCGTGATAGAGAGACAAGCGCATACCTCCGCCTTCTCGTGAGTAACGAGTGTTCCGACATGCTGTCCGAACCGAGGAGCGAACAGGCGGGGGGTGAGCAGACACACCGGCGACGGCCCACGGACTGTGGCCCACGGATTTCCCACCGCAACCGGTTTTTCTGTGCCCCCGTCTGGTTCAGAACGCTACGGCATCGGTGAGATGCCGGCCCCGAATCACAAGGGGCGGCGAACAGGTGGTGGTTCGCGCGGCGATAATACGGATTCCGATGGGGCCTGCTTGACCGGGCCACGGCCCTATACAGGGGAAAACGAGAGTTCCCCCGGTATACTGCCGGTTCCCGCTGAGTGCGGGTTGGAAGCTCAAACGCCACACGCGGCGGAGATCCGATGGTCGGATCCCACGTCCCTCAGGGCGTGGAGGAGGTCAATCGTCCACGCCAGCGAATCCGCCGGGAGTGAGAAATGCCCTACGGCTCTATGACGACCCGGAACCGCGCCTCGTTGTCGATCATCCGGTCGTAGGCGGCCTGCACGTCGTCAAGCGGGTAGGTCTCCACCTCGGGGGAAATGTCGCGAAGCGCGGAGAATTCGAGAGTGTCCGCGGAGTCGCGGGCGTGGCCGGAGCCCCAGCCCTCTACCGACGCGCGTTTGCCAATAAGCCCTTGGACGTCGACGGTCATCGGCTCGCCGGGGACGCCGACGGCAACGAGCTGTCCGTCGGTACCGAGACCACCATGTATCGCCGTCATCGCGGCCGCCGAGGGCGCCGTTGCGAGGACGAGGTCGGCGCCGCCGAGTTCGGTCAGGCGCGCGGAGGGATCCGTCTCGCTCGCGTCGATAAAGTGGTCGGCGCCGAGTGAGCGTGCCAGCTCCGCCTTGTCCGGCGAGCGCGAGACGGCAACCGTCTCGTAGCCCGCTGCGTGGGCGTACTGAACGCCGAGGTGACCGAGGCCGCCGATACCCTGAATTGCGACGAGGTCGCCGGCACGGGCGTTGCTGTTGCGCAACGCATTGTAGGTGGTGATCCCCGCACAGAGCAGGGGCGCAGCCTCTGCTGAGCCGAGAGTGTCGGGGACGGGCGCCAGCGCCTCCTGCGGAACTGCGGTGTACTCGGCGTAGCCGCCGTCAAAGGCAATCCCCGTGATCTGGCCGTTCTCACACGCGAGGAAGTTCCCGCGCTGACAGGGCTCGCAGTGGAAGCAGTGGCCGCCGTGCCATCCCGCACCGACCCGGTCGCCCGTCTCGAAGCGCACCACGCCCTCGCCGGTGGCGACAACCTCGCCGACGAGTTCGTGGCCCGGCACACGCGGATAGTCGATGCCGGGGTAGACGCCCTGAACGACGAACTCGTCGCTGTGACAGACGCCACAGGCGTCGACGGCGACGAGCGCCTCCTCCGGGCCTGGCGCCGGGACCGACTGCTCTGTGACCCGGAAATGTTCGCCCGCCCCCGGTACGACCGCCGCATGCATCTGATCGGGTACTGACATCGTCTCGGTTGAGGCACTCGGGTGGTTTGAACCCACTGACACCGGTCGAAACCGACGAGTACCGTCCCCCCGATCGACCAGTATGGACTATGGGGTGTACCTCGTGACGGAGGCAGGACTGGCGGGCGACCGGACGACTATCGACGTCGTGCGCGACGCGGTCGTGGGGGGCGTCGATGTCGTTCAGTTGCGTGAAAAGACCGCGAGCGCGCGCGAACGACACGACCTCGGGCGGAACCTCCGGGCGCTCACCCGCGAGGCCGGAATAGACCTGATCGTCAACGACCGGGTGGATATCGCTCGGGCGGTAGCCGCTGACGGCGTCCATCTCGGTGACGACGACGTGCCTGTCTCGGTCGCGCGCGAGCAGCTGGGCGAGGACGCAGTGATCGGCCGCTCCGTCTCAACCGTTGCAGGCGCCGAGGCGGCCGAACGGGCGGGCGCGGACTATCTCGGTGTCGGCGCCGTCTACCGGACGGGGACGAAAGAAACCGACCCAGAGCAGACGGCGATCGGTCTCGACCGGGTGCGGGCGGTCCGCGAGGCGGTGAATCTGCCGTTCGTCGGTATCGGCGGCGTCGGTGTGGACAACGCCGCGGACGTGGTCGCGGCGGGCGCCGACGGGGTGGCCGTTGTGTCCGGCATAATGGGCGCCCAGGACCCGGCTGAGGCGACCCAGGCGCTCGGAGAGGCGGTCGTGGCGGGCCGCGAGCGAGAGGCACGGAGTGGGGCGGAGCGATGACCGGCCCGCTCCGGGATCTTGACGACTCGTCGGTGCTAGTCACAGGTGCGTCAAGCGGTATCGGCGCCGCGACAGCCGAGCAGGCAGGCGAGATGGGCGCCGAGGTGGTGCTGGCGGCGCGCCGGGAGGCGAAGCTTTCGGGCGTCGCCGACCGGGTCGTGACCGCGGGTGGGCAGGCCCACGCCGTGCCAACCGACGTGACCGATCCGGACGCGGTCGCGGCGCTGGCCGAGACGGCCGTCGAGCGGACGGGCGGGCTGGACGCCGTCGTGGTCAACGCAGGGACGGCAGAACCCCGGGACGCGCCGCTGGACGCAGAGGAGTTCGACCGTGTCACCCGGACAAACGTCGACGGCGCCTTTCACACCGCGCGGGCGACGCTTACGCCCCTCCGCGAGTCCGGCGGGAGTCTCGTCTTCGTCGGAAGCTATCTCGGGAAACACCCGGGCGCCGCCACGCCCGTCTACGACGCCTCGAAATGGTGGCTTCAGGGGTTCGCACGGAGCGTCGCCGCACGCCACGGCGCAGAGGTGGGTGTCTCTGTCGTCAATCCGTCGGGAGTCCGAACGGAGTTCGGCCACGACGGCCGAGACCGGACGAACGAGGAGCGCTACGCCGAGGGCGAGGTGCTGTCAGCCACACAGGTTGCCGCGAGCGTCGTCTTCTGCCTGCGCCAGACCCCGCCCGCGAACGTCGCGGAGCTCAACCTGTTCCGGCGCGGTATTCGCTGAGTCGAGAAAGACCGCAACGCTTCTGACCGCCTGTCCCAAGGTGAAAACGATGCCATCAGACAGAGAGAGTGTGTGCCGTCAACGGCTGTCAAGACCGATGATGCGTTCGCCGAGGCCGTGACAGCGGTGGTGCGATCTATAAATAAGACATGGCGAGTGCCTCAAGGTCAAGCCCCGAGGCAGTTCACCCTGCTAAGCGGTGTCGAATGTGTCGGTGACACCGTGCCCGCCCACCCGGACAGGGCGATGCCAGTCGGGGAGTGAGCGGGTCGTGGATCTCGGTGTGCCACGCTCGCTTGGCGGCCCGTTCTATCTGCGCGCGGTGACGGTCGGGCGCGAACCGGACGACAAGACGGTGCGGGACTGTCCGGCCTGTGGCGGGCGGGTGTACGACGACGACTGGCACTTCGTCGCCCACGTTGCGGACGTCCGCAACGGCGCGTCGAGTGCGTACTACTGCTGTTCGCCCGACTGTCTCACGGGCTGGCTGGCTTAACGAACACCAAAGACGACAAGCATCCGGAAGGCCAGATAGGCGCCTGCCGTCGACAGTATCGGAACGACGCATTGCATCACCACCACTCGCGCGGTCGTGCTCGGGTCGAAGAGATCCGGTGCGGCCGGCACGTCCTCCGGGTCGCCGGTGTCGGGCGCCGGGTCGTCGGAAGCGGCGGTCGCGAGAACACCGATCGACATCTCGGGCTTGCGCTCGCCGGTAACCCCCTTGGCGACGGTGACAGAGCGGGTTGCTCGCCCCCACCCCAGGCCGACGGCGGCCATCGTCGCGACGATAACGAACGAGGCGGGGATGCCGATGGCCGAGAGCGCGGTGGCGATAGCCAAGGAGACAACGGCGACGATAGTGGCTGGCGGAAACGGCATGTCGGTGATATCGTTTCCGAGGGAGTCGAGCGTGCGCCGGGCGATTGTGAACGCGCCCAGGGCGACGGCAGCACAGCCAAGAAAGATGAGCGGCATCATCGACAGACCCACGCCGAATAGCGGCGCGACCGCGTTCGCGATGTTCGACGCGCCTGAGGAGAACGTCATTAGACAGCTGCGAAATCCCCACGGCCGTCGACCGATAGCGAGAGAGCGAAAGGGTCCTGCCGCCGGCGCCCCTTGGTCGGTCGTGCGCCATACGCCCGAGGCAGCGCGCGCGGCGCTCAACCGACTGTTCGAGGCGCGACTACACGGCGAGACGCGGACCGTCGACGAACGTCTGCGGTCCGACCTGCGCCTCCGGGTCGCCCCGGTCGACAAGGGGGTCCGGGTCGTCTTTTTGTTGCGCGGCCGGGCGCGTCGCAACTACCTCGGCGCCGACGGCTTTCTCGCCACCTACCTGCAGGAGACGAACGAGATCCTGCAGTCGTGGGGGGTCGATCCGCCGGCTCAATACGCCTTCGCGGGCGCCGACGGTGCCTGGGACATCTACGCGGCGACCGTTCGCGACTGACCGTGCGGCGAGCACCGGTACGGCAAGAAAAACGACATAGAGCGCGGCGACGGACTCCCCGCGTGAACGAGCAGACCGACCACCGACGGCGATGGGCCTAGTGTCTCGGTATCAGCCCCCGAGACCGTTCAGTTCACCATCGCCGAATTCAAGATTCGATAGCGCCGGCAAGTCCCCGACGAGTCGTCGATAGAGGCGTTCGTCATGTAGGAGCGAAGGAGCGAAAGAGTGGTTGGTCGAGAGCGCGCGTCGAGCGCGGCGAACGGCCGGTGTGAAACATACTCGTGTGACGCACGAGCGGCGACGATATTGCTGACCACGGCGTGTGGGTCACCGTCGACACAATGACCGGCCGGGACGTTCGGGGGTCGCGACCACGGTCCATCGACTCCTCACCTGCGTCGCTCGCGATGCCCGACAGCGACGTGTTGTGCCGCCAGCGCCGCCGATAGCACGAAGAAGGAGGGTGTGTCGGAAGACCACCACGGAGAGACGGCCGCCTCACAACGGTGCGTGTGGCGCAGATACGCGGGAGCGCTACGACGAGTCCTCAACGAGAAGGTCGACCGCGACGGCGCCGTCAGGCGTCGCGACGAGTGGGTTGAGCTCCAGTTCGGCGACGTCGTGGGTTGTGGCGACGTCGGCGACGGCGACGAGCGTCGCAACGACAGCGTCGCGGTCGGGCGCGGGCGCCCCGCGACGCCCGGTGAGGAGGCGATCGGCAGCGGACTCGGCAAGCATTTCGCGGGCATCGGCCTCGGTCACGGGGAGCGCACGGTACGCGAAGGCGTCGTCGTACAGTTCGACCGACGTGCCGCCAGGGCCGACAAGCATCACCGGTCCGAAGTCGTCGTCGACAACAACGCCGACGACCAGCTCAACGCCAGCGACCGTCTCCTGGACCAGCACCCGACTGTCGCCGAGTCCGGCGAGGTCGTCGTACGCCGCGCGGACTGCCGCCTCGTCTCCAAGATCGGTTCGGACGCCGCCGATGTCGGTCTTGTGCGCAGTCGCGAGCGGGTCAAGCTTCAGAACGACCGGGCCGTCGAACCGCGCGGCTGCGGTGGCCGCCGCGTCGGCGCTCGTAACGAGGTCGCCGGCCGCGACGGCGACACCCACCTCGCGGAGTCTGTCGGTCGCGGCCGCCCAGTCTGTCTGAGGGAACGGGTCGGGGTCGGCCGGGAGCTCCCACCCGCGGTCCCGGCCCGCGAGGCGGCGTCGGCGCCCGGCAGCGTCGTGGACCGCCGCGAGCGTCTCGACGGCGCGCACCGGGTCGCCGAACGTCCAGACGTCCGCGTCGTGGAGCAGCGTCGCCGTCTCGGGTGCGGGATCGGAGCCGGTGAACACAGCTGCGACCGGCAGGTCGTGGTCGACACGGGTCGACCGGACAGCGTCGAGACACACCTCGATCGTCTCGGCGCCCGAGTTGCCGAACTGGAGGAGAAGCGAGCCGACCGACGGATCGCCAGCGACAGCGTCGAGACACCGCCCGAACACCGCCGGATCGCTTATTGCCGCGCCGGTCACGTCAACCGGGTTGGTCGGCGAGCCGTACGGCGGTATCTCGGCCTCAATGGCCGTCCGTGCGTTCGCGTCGAGCGTCGCGAGCGAGAGGTCGGTCCGGTCGCAGGCGTCGGCGATCAGAGCCGCCGCGCCCCCAGAGATGCTGACGACCCCGAGGCCCTCACCGCCTGCCGGTTCGGACGACGTGGGAAGCCGCGAGAACGCCGCGAGCGCGTCGGCAAAGGCGTCGACACTCCGCACCCGGGTCGCGCCCGCCTGCGCGAGAAGAGCGTCGTAGACGGCGTCGTCTGTCGCGATGCTGCCCGTGTGTGACGCCGTTGCGCTCTCGCCCGCCGCAGACGCCCCAACCCGCATCGCGACGATATGCGTGTCCGTCTCGACCGCCCGAGTGCCGGCCGCGAGGAGCCGTCTGCCGTCGGTCACCGACTCCAGATACGTCGCTATGACGTCCACAGCCGGGTCCTCGACGTAGTGTGCAAGCAGCTCTAAAGCGTCGACGTCGGCCTCGTTGCCGGTCGTGATCCACGCCCGGGCGCCCACCCCGAGGCGCTGTGTCAGCTGAAACACCGCGCCGCCGAACGCACCGCTCTGGCTCACGAACCCGACAGCGCCGGGCAGGAGCGCCTCTCGCTTACAGATCGAGGAGAACGTCGCCGCCACGGGCGGGTCGACGAGGGTCAAAAAGCCCTCGGAGTTCGGCCCGACCAGCCGGACCCCGCCCTCGCGGGCCGTCCGCGCAACGGCCCGCTGGCGCTCTGCTCCGGTCTCGTCCGTCTCCGCGAACCCCGAGGCGACAACAACGGCGAACGGCACGTCCGCGGCGCCACAGTCGTCAACTACGGACTCAACGGCCGCAGCCGGCACGAGGACGAGTGCGACGTCGACGGGCGGGCAGTCCCGCACCGAGTCCCGGCACGGCCGGCCGTCGATCTCTGTGCGGTTCGGGTTTACGAGGTGGAGCTCGCCGTCGTAGCCGAACTTTCGCAGGAACCGGTCGGGCCGGCCCGCGAGCTTCTCCGGGTCGGCCGAGGCGCCGACGATCGCGATCGAGTCGGGAGCGAACAGCGTCGTCAAGTCGGCGGATACAGGCATCGGTCGGCTGAGTCTCGCCCACGTTGCTGTTAAAGATACGCGCCGCGGGCGACCCGGGCTACCTGCCCGCCCGGACCGGCGCTAGCAGGTCCCGCACCGGGTGGTCCCTGAGCGTATCAAGTCGCTCGTAGAGCGTCGTCGCTCTCTCGTCGGAGAGCGCGCGCCCAGCGCAGGCGTCGAACTTTCGCCGTAGCTCTGCCTCGCTCAACGGCGTTTCTGGCGTCCCCGGCGGCTCAGGCTCGTGACGCTCGAAACACCGCCCGTCCGCAAGTTCGATCCGGACCGTACTGGCGTGTGAACCGTACGCGAGCGATGAGTCGACCTCGAAAACCACCCGCTCGCGCACCCGCTCGGTCGGCGCGTGAGCGAGGGCGTCCTCGTCGAACGCCGCCGGGCCGACCTGCTCGCGGGCGACTGCACTCGCGACGACGTACGGAGCCGAGAACTTCGCCTCGGCCCCCGAGGCCGGGCGGTCGTACGGAACGGTGTCGACGGCGGCCTGCGACGCCCGGACGACGACCCGTTCGACGTCGCCCGGGGCGATCTCGTAGTCGTCGGTGAGGGTCGCAGCGGCCTCGGCGGGGGCGTGCGTAAAGTAACAGCAGGGAAACTTCTTCACGTCGAGACCAGGCTCGTCAAGCACGTAGCTGTCGTCGAGGGGCGGAAGCGCGCCGTAGTCGGGCGGGTCGGCGCCACCGAAGCAGTCGTAAAAGCCGTTCGGGCCGGTCCACGCGTCGGCGCTGGCAGTGAACCCTCGCGCCGCGAGGTGAGCAGTGACGACACCAGCAGCGGTCGCGTGGCCGGCGTGGAACGGCTTCGTCATCGACCCGAAGTTACGCTTCAGACCCGCTGCGGCCGAGACAGCGGCGTTCAACGCGTGGGTCGTCTCGCCGGCATCAAGGCCGAGGAGCCGTGCGACCGCCGCCGTTGCACCCACCGTTCCGATAGTTCCCGTCGCGTGCCACCCACGCTCGTAGTGACCGGGGGTGACCGGCGCGGCAGCGTACCACTGCGCCTCCACCCCGGCTACGTAGGCGGCGATGGCGTCCGGGCCGTCGAGGTCTTGGGCCTCGGCAACGGCGAGCACCGCGGGGACAACGACGACGCTCGGATGGACGTGGATAGCCGCCAGCACGTCGTCGTAGTCGAGACAGTGACCAGCGACACCGTTCACGAACGCGGCGTCGTGAACGGCCGCCGACCCGCCGCCAAGGAGCGTTGCCGGACCCGTCGAGAGCGTCGCGAAGGTCTCTGTCGCCAGCGCTCCCGCCCCCTCTGCGGCGCCCGCAAGGGCAACCCCGACGGTGTCGGCGAACCGGCGCTCGGCCGCCCGGACGACCGACACAGGCAGGTCGTCGTAGGAAAGAGCAGCGACGACGGCACCGAGGTCGGCTGCTGGTGCCGGGCCCGCGTCGGTCATGGCTACCCCAGCCCGTGTTTCTTCAGTTCGCGCGCGATGCCGTTGCGCTGGACCTCGACGGTGCCGCCCGCTATCTTCCACCCACGCACCCAGCGGTAGAGATACTCAACCGGGTGTCCCTGCTGGTAGCCGCGCGCGCCACAGATCTGAAGCGCCTCGTCAACCGCCTTCTGACCAGCCTCGTTCGCCAGCACCTTCGCCATCGACGTCTCCAGTCGCGAGGGCTCCGCGCGGACGGCGCTATCGGCCGCGCGGTAGATGAGCAGCCGTGCGGCCTCCAGGCGGGTCGCCACGTCGGCGAGTTTCCACTCGATCCCCTGAAACTCGGATATCTGCTGGCTGAACTGCTCGCGGTCGGTCGCGTACGCCATCGCCTCGTCGAACGCTCGCAAGCCACAGGCGACACACATCATCGCGTTGTGACAGCGCTCGACGTTGAACTCCGTCAGGAGCGCCCGGAACGACTCGTCACCGTGTGCCAAGACCTGTTCGCGGGGGAGCTCACAGCCGTCAAGATGGAGGTCGTGCTGCGGGTGACCCGCCATGTTGACCCGCGCCTCGCCGAGCGAGAAGCCGGGCGCGTCGGTGTCGACCACCACCGCCCCAACATCGTCGTCGTCGAACCGCGCCCAGACGAGAAAGGCACTCGCCTCCTCGGCCTTTCCGACCCACCGCTTCTCCCCGTCCAGCGTCACGGTGTCGCCGTCGACGCTCGCTCGCGTGGTCATCGCGCCGGCGTCGGAGCCGGCCCCGGGCTCAGAGATGGCGACAGACATCGTCGTCTCGCCGGCGCAGACGGGCGGGAGGTACCGCTGTTTCAGCGCCTCGCTCCCGAGTTTGTCGATGACACGCGGCGGTCCCATCGACGACCGCGAGAGGACGTGTGCGGTGTCCGGACAGACCCGCCCGACCGCCTCCTGTGCGAGAATGACGTCGACGACGGTGCCACCGCCGCCGCCGTATCGCTCGGGGAGCGCAAGGCCGAGAAGCCCCTCATCAGCCAGCCGGTCGCGGTTCTCGAACGGCAGGTCGCCCGCCCAGGTGAACGCCCGGTCCGCGAACGCCTCGGCCGCAAGCTCTGCAGCGAATTCCTTGAGGTCCCGCTGAGTCTCCGTGAGTGTGAATTGCACACAAGCGGTCCACCGGGGGGTCTGTTAATTGTGGCGGTGACCCACGCCCGAGGCGCTTATCGGCGGGCACACGAAGAACCTCCGTGAGCGTCGCCGACGAATTCGACGAGTGGGCCCACAGCGGAAAGGACCGAGGGATGGAGGAGCGACACTGGCACACCGCGAAGCACGCGCTCCGGCGACTCCCCGTTGAGGCCGGCGACACGGTTGTCGACCTCGGCACTGGGTCGGGCTACGCGCTCCGGGCGCTCTCTGAGACGACCGGCATGGGACGTGGCTACGGCGTCGATCGCTCGCCTGCGATGCTCCAGAACGCCCGGTCCTACGCCGACGACCCCCGGATCGGGTTCTCTCGCGCCGACTTCGGGCACCTGCCATTCGCAACGGGCCACGTCGACCACGTCTTCACCATGGAAGCGTTCTACTACGCGACTGATCTTGACGCGGCCCTCCGAGAGGTCGCTCGGGTCCTGCGCCCCGGCGGCACGTTTGCCTGTGCCGTGAACTTCTACGAGGAGAACGTCCACTCCTACGGCTGGGGCGAGACGATGGACGTCGACCTGACGCTGTGGAGCGCCGCGGACTACCGCACCGCGTTCCGCGACGCGGGCCTTCACGTCGCCTCACAGGAGACCGTCCCCGACCGCGAGGTGGAGATCCCCGCCGCCGAGGCGTTCCCGACCGAGAACTGGGAATCACGCGAAGATATGATCGAACGCTACCGGGAGCTTGGAACGCTGCTGACGGTCGGTGTGGCGCGGTCGGATGCCGGGCCACGAGACCGAGCGCGGGGAACAGAGTGACCCGCGCGAGGTGTGGCGGGCGCGAACGCCGTGGGCGCGTCGCTCCCACGAGCAACTGGGGCGGAGACGCCGGTGACGAAGCGAGTGAGCGCCGCACGAGGACGAGGACGGTGACCGGCAACGCTTGTCGGTACCCGGCGGACACTCCACTGCGTCGCGCAAGTCGACCACAGAGACCGTGAGGGACGTCGTCGAACTGCTCCAGACCCACAGCCGGTCGCTCGCGCTTGTCGCCGGCGGTGGGGGGCTGGGCGCGGCGGCGCGCTGGGGGGTCGAACTCGGAGTGCCGAGCACCCTCGGCGCGACGTTCGCCGCCAACGTCGCGGGCTGTCTGCTTCTCGGCGTCGTCGTGACCGCCGGGCGCACGGGGTCGCTCGTCTCGGAGCGCGCGCGCCTGCTTCTCGGCACCGGCTTTTGCTCCTCGTTCACCACCTACAGCACGTTCGTCCTCGATATCGTCCAGACGCGTCCGACGCTTGCGCTCGCGTACATCCTCGCGAGCTACGCCGTCGCCTTCCTCGCCGTCGGTGTCGCCGCCGCCGCCGTCGAGTGGTCAGGGCTCGGCCAGGAGGTGAGGGTTTGAGCTGGGCGCTCGTAGCCGTCGCGACGGGCGGTGCGCTCGGCGCGATATCGCGGTTCAGCGTGGGACTCGCGCTCGCGAACTACCCCGGACGGTACGCCACGCTCGCAGTGAACGTCGTCGGGAGCTTCGCGCTGGGCGCGGTCGTCTTCGGCGGCCTCGACGCGACGCTCGCGCTGTTTTTCGGCACCGGCTTCTGCGGCGCGTTCACGACCTTCTCGTCGTTCTCCGTCCAGACCGTCGACCTCTGGCGCGACGGCCGGCGGGCCGCGAGCGTGCGCAACGCCGCCGGGAACATCGTCCTCGCGGGCAGCGCGTTGCTCGCCGCGCGGTTCGTCGTCGGGTAGGCGAACAGCAGAAAATGGCGGTCGACGCCCAGGGGTAGTTCGGCCGCGCGGCCGTCCCGTGGTCCGGGGTGGTGTATGCGATCGCCTCAGGGCAGACGTTGAACTCGACCACCTCCTCCGGCACCGACATTGTGACGGAGGTGTTCGGCAGGTCGACGATACCGGCGATACGGCTCCCGACGAGCACGGTGCTGAGGATGATGTAGGCCTGCTCTTTCGTGTAGCCGAAGTTCGTCAGGTAGTCGATGGCATCGAGGCAGGCGTGGCGCATCCCGATATTCGCGTTCTTGCAGTGCTGGGTGCCGTCCTCCACGCCGCTCTGGCTGCCGGCGTATGGGGCCCCGCGCCTCAACCCGGTCGGTTCGCCTGCGAACCGCACGACTGCGACGGGATCACCCGGGCCATCGACCACATTCACTACGGTGGTGCGGCGCGGACGGTTCGCTCGACCCGTCCGAGCAACGCGTCCACCGACGCCACGCCCGGCGCGTAGAGGGCCGCGAGTGCCGCCTGCTAGGCGTCGAGCAGTCGGGCGAGGGCGACGTGCCGCACACGGACGCTCGGGCGTCCACGGGGACGATCAAGTAGCTAGCGGGCGGCGCGCAGGAGATTCAAATTCAACTTATTTCGGTGAAAACGAAGGCGGGTTCACTCTGTCCGCTCAACGAAGACTACTAGATCTTGCGGCTCGAGCCGCGAGAAGACTGTCAGTCAGAGTCACCACGGCGTCGGTCGTTTGGACGGCGATGGCCTCCCAGAGAAGCAAAGAGACAGGCCCGCTCGTAGTCGGTGAAGTACCTCGGGGACAAGCCCCGGGGCTTCGCCGTTTTGTCCGTGCCGTCCAGAACCGGACGGATGGACGCAGGCGAATTTAATTCCCCTCGACCTTCCCGACCCGGGTCGGCTGGAATTCACACCCGAACGCTCGGTGCGTCCGTGAGGGTCGGCGGCTCCACCCCGCCCGACAACACCCGTCTCACCTGCTGTAGCAGGGTGTTGAGAGGTGTCGCATTTCCTTGCAACTGCCGGCAGTTGCTTCGGATTACGATCGTTAATCCACGTCGCACCTGGACTCGTCAGGGCGGTGACGTGCGTAATAAGCGTACGGTCTTCACCCTCGGGATCAAGCCCCGAGGCACTCGGCCTGTTCCGCCTGTAGAAAGCCGTCGTGAAGCGAGCAGAGAGCGGTACAAATACGACCGTCGCTAAGAAACGAGCGTTCGAGAGGAGTAGTCCCACCAGGATTCGAACCTGGGTCGTCAGCCCCAGAAGCTGACAGGATTGGCCGCTACCCCATGGGACTAGTTTGTTCCCGACAGCGAGGTATTGCAGGCATATTCCAATAGGGATACGGTGGGTATGAAGATTGCGAAACGATTCACCGACCCGGGTGCAATAACGATGACAACGCTGTACCCTCCCCACTGCGCTCCTTGTCCGCTAAGGCAGACTGCGGTGTTCTCTGAGGGAGAGAGCTTAGCGCCCGCAATCGGCTAAATTCCCGTGGTACCCCTTTCGTTGGCAGTTGGCACAGAGGAGTTCACACTGTTCGAGTTCGCGCTCGATCTCGGTTAGCGGCCGATGTTCGGAAACCATCTGCGCGATCCCGTCTTGCGTCTCTTCAGGATGGAGAGAGTCGAGACACCACGGACGCGATCCATCACGGTATTCGCAGCCGTTACTGGTGACATCCTCCCCGTCGTAACCGACGGGGCTTCCCGTGCC
>CAKZPG010000077.1 GCA_937138675.1 uncultured archaeon
GGCGGTTGGTTCTCACCGTGTCGCGTTCCCCCCCGCCGTGAACGGCGGGGGTTCCCGCTTGTAGAAAGATGACGCGTCAGCGCTCGCGTTCCGCCTCGGGGCTTCCCGCGCCGCCGTCCGTCTCGGCCTCCGACTCAATCTCGCGCTCGTCGACCGGGTCGCGGCCTTGCGACAGCGCTCGGTCGATTGCGTCCACGTTCTCGAACGGCTCGACGGTGAGGACGTTTCCTCCACCAGGGTCGACCACGATGATCTCGGTGCCGACCGCAAGCTCATCGTCGACCGACCGGGCAGTGTAGTGGGGGTCAAACCCACTTTCGTCAAGGCGTATCTCGCCGCCCGACGGCGTGACGGTCTCGGTCACCTGCCCCGTCGTCCCCCTGAGCGACGAGGAGTCAGAGGTCCGTCCGCCCTCACTCGAATAAAGTTCGACGTTCCGGTAGGTAAAAAGCGTCGCGAGACCGAAGGCGACAACCATCGTACCAAGGGCAACGGGCCCGGCAAGGACTGTTGCGCCGAGGCTCGTCGCGACCAGACCGACCGCACCGGCGAAGAAGAGCGCCGCCCCGAGGACGATGAAATGTGCGCCCGGTGCCGTCGTCTCAAGAATGGCCAGAACCAGACCTGCGGCCACCAGCAGCACCGGGAGAGTCTCGGGTCCCAGAAGGTCAAGTCCTGTCTGAATCGCAAACGCTCGCATTACATATAGTAGAGACGCCGGTGGGTTAAGTCGTCCGCCACTACAGAATGCCGGCGACTACCGCGACCGCGATGGCGACCCCTACGATGACGAACACGGCGTGTTCGGGGTGGACCGACTCGGGTTCGATCGGCGGGCGCGGCGCGGGGTCGTCAGGTAGGTCCGCCCGGTCGTGATCGAGATCAACGTACGACGGCTCCGGGTTGGAGTCGACGGGGGTCGACTCCTCGTCGCCTGTCTGTTCCCATCGCTCATCGGTGTCGGACTGGCCCTCGTCGGCCTCGTTCATACCATAGTCAGGGCACGGAATCTGATAGGCGTTCCCCCTGCGCGCGTCAGCGGCTGTCGTCGCGGATCACGTCGCCTTCGTAGACGACGCCGCGGCCCGCGTGGAGCGTCACTAAGTCGCCAGCAGCGACCCGGTCGGGGAGGGGTGCACCGCTCACCATAGGGACGTCGAGTTCGCGAGCGACCAGCGCCGGGTAGCCGGTCATCCCCGGCCGCGCATCGACGATTGCAGCGACCCGGTCCATCTCACCAGTAAATTCACCGTCGAACTCCGCCGGGAGGACGAGGACGGCGCCGGCGGGGACACCAGAGAGGTCGCCGTCCACGGTCCGGGCGACCGGCCCGGCGACCCGGCCGTCAACGATCGTCCGGCCGGTCGCCACCGCCTCCGCAGCGACGTGGACTTTCAGGGTGTTCGTTGTGTTCGCGCCCTCCATATCCGTCATCATCCCTGAGAGGACGACCAGCGTATCGCCGCTCTGTGCCACACCAGCGTCCAGTGCCGCGCCGACCGTCGCGTCGATAACCGCCTCAACGCCGGCGCCATACTCCGCGCGCCGCGGGCGGACGCCCCAGGAGAGCGCAAGCTGTCGGCAGACCGTGTCGGTGGGTGTCGTCGCCACGACCGGAACGCCCGGGCGGAACTTCGCTGTCCGCCGGGCAGTGTAGCCGGACTCCGATGCCGCGACGACTGCCGCCGCGCCCACGTCTCGCGCGAGGTAACGCGCCGACCGAGCCAGCGCCTCCGTACGCGAGCCTTCGTCAGCCGTTGGGACGCGCTGTTCGACTGTCTTTGCGTACTCCGCGCTCTCTTCGACCTCCGCGACGATGCGTGCCATCGTCTCCGCGACCCGTACCGGATGATCCCCTACCGCGGTCTCGCCCGATAGCATCACCGCGTCGGTACCGTCGAGAACGGCGTTCGCCACATCGCTGGCCTCCGCCCGTGTCGGACGGCGGGCGTGGACCATCGAGTCGAGCATCTCCGTGGCCGTGATGACGGGCACACCCGCGTCCTGTGCCAGGCGGATCAGGCGCTTCTGGACCATCGGAACCGTCTCCAGCGGGCACTCCACGCCGAGATCGCCGCGCGCAACCATCACGCCGTAGGCTGCGTCGATGATACCGTCCAGGTTCTGGACCGCCGCCGCCCGCTCTACCTTCGCGACGACAGGGATCTCCACGCCAAGTTCGTCCAAGGCGTCGCTCACCTCGTAGACGTCGCGCCCGTTCTCAACGAACGACGCGGCCACAAAGTCGACGTTCTTCTCGGCAGCGAGTTCGAGTTCTCGCCAGTCCCCGTCGGTCAGTGTGTCGAGGTCGAGTTCGACACCCGGGAGGTTCACGCCCTTCCGACCGCCCAGGTCACCGCCGGACTCGACGCGAACGACGACCGTCTCCCCCTCCCGCTCCTCAACGCGAGTCTCGATTCGCCCGTCGTCGATCAGGATCCGGTCGCCCGTCTCGGCGGCGGTCACGTCGTGTGAGAGGCCGACCGTCTCGGATGTGGCGGTATCGCCGACCACCAGCCTGACCGTCGAGCCCCCGACGAGATGGATCGGGTCGTCAAGCGGTGCAGTCCGTATCTCTGGCCCCCGCAGGTCGAGCATCACCGCCACCGGCGCGGCACGCTCCGCATCCACCGCCCGTACCCGGTCGATGACGTCCGCGCGGTCAGCCGTCGTCCCGTGGCTCGCGTTCAGCCGGGCCACGGACATCCCGGCGTCCGCGAGTCCCTCCAGCGTCTCCCGGTCGTCAGAGGCGGGCCCGAGCGTACAGACGATCTTTGCGTCAGTTCTGGTCATGGCAAGGATTTCTTCGGCTGTGGATTAAAGTTCGTGTGGTCGGGCAGGACCTGTCCAGTGTGAGAACGACACGTTGGTTCCGACTGCAGACCCCCGACCCGGTTGACAGCGGTGAGGCGTGACCCGTCTTAACTCCTTCAGCGGACTCGTTCGCCCAGCTCCGCGTCGTCGTGGGTCGTCAACAGGTCGGCCTCCTCGCCCGCCGCCAGCACCATTCCGTCAGACTCGACGCCGAACAGCTCCGCCTTCTCTATGTTCGCGGCGAGCACCACCTTCGTTCCCGGGAGTGCGTCAAGATCGTGGAGCTGTTTGATCCCTGCGACCACCTGGCGCTCTTCGAGACCGATGTCGACGATGAGGCGCGCGAGGTCGTCGGCCCCGTCGATACCCTCGGCCTCCAGCACCCGGCCAACGCGCATATCGAGCGCCTGAAACTCGTCGAACGAGATACGCTCGTGGACGAGCGGTTCGAGCTTTTCAGACTCCTCGCCGGTGTCGTCGGCCTCTGCCCCCGCCTCCTCATCGGCCGCTGCATCGGCGGTCGCCGCAACCTGCTCTTTGAGTTTCTCGTTCAGTTCCGTAACCGTTTCTTCGTCCACCGTCTCGAACGGCTCGACGGGCGCGTCGAACTCAGCTGCGGGCGGCTCGAGAGCGTCGTCGACGGTGGTACCGGCGAGCGAGCCGTCCTCGTTCAGGCGGTCCCAGACGGTTGCACAGCGTCCGGGTGCGACGGGCGCAAAGAGGACGAGGACAGCCTTCGCAATCTGGACACAGCCGCGGATGACCCGCGCCGCGCGCTCTGGGTCGTCGTCGACGAGCCGCCACGGCTCCTCGCGCTGAATATACTCGTTGCCGAACTGCGCAAGACTCGTCGCGGCCCGGGCGACGGCCCGGACCGAGTGTTCGTTCACACCCTCACGGAACTCTTCGACAGCCTGTTCGATCCGGTCGACAACCTCTTCGGTCGGGTCGGTGTCCGGTGTCCCGTCGTAGTTGCGGTGCGCGAACAGGAGCGACCGGTAGAGGAAGTTCCCAAGCGTCCCCACGAGTTCGTTGTTCGTGCGCTCGCGGAACTTTGCCCACGAGAAGTCCACGTCCTGCTGAAAAGCGCCGTAGGAGACGAGATAGTACCGAAGGGGATCGGGGTGGAACCCCTCGTCGAGGTACTCGTCGGCCCAGACCGCCCGGTCCCGAGAGGTGGAGAAACCGGCGCCATCGAGAGTGATGAACCCACTCGCTAACACCGCGCGGGGCTCTGCATAGCCCGCGCCACGGAGCATCGCCGGCCAGAACACCGTGTGGTGCTGGATGATATCTCGCCCGATGACGTGGACTATCTCCCCGCCGTCGATCGTCTCGTCAGGACCCTTGGGAACTTGGCTGTCGGGTGACCACACCTTGGTCCAGTCGTACTCGCCTGTGCCGACGTCCTCGGTGTACTGCTTCGTCGAAGAGATGTACTCGATGGGCGCGTCGACCCAGACGTATAGCACGAGGTCCTCGCGGTCGCCGTCAGGGTAGTCGATTCCCCAGTCCATGTCGCGGGTGATACACCAATCCTGAAGATCACCCTCGATCCACTCGCGGGGCTGGTTCTTCGCGTTCGCTGTCCCCTCCAGTCGGTCGATGAACGCCTGGAGGTACGGCTGAAGTTCGGAGACGCGGAAGAACCTGTGTTCGCGTTCGCGATACTCAGCGGGGTTGCCCGTAAGCGTGGAGACGGGCCTCTCTACCTCGCCGGGTTCGAGATGCCGGCCGCAGCCTTCGTCGCACTCGTCACCGCGGGCACGCTCCCCGCAGTACGGGCAGGTCCCCTCGACGTAGCGATCCGGAAGATACTGGTCGCCGGCCGGGTCATAGGCGACCATAATCGACCGCTCGTACACCAGTCCCGCCTCGTCCAACGCACGGACGATAGAGCGGGTCATCTCGGTGTTCGTCTGGTCGTGGGTGTGGCCGTAGTTGTCAAACTCGACACCAAAGCGCGGGAACGTCTCGGCGTACTGGTCGTGCCACTCCAGCGCGAACTCCTCGGGTGTGACCCCCTCCTTCTCGGCGTTGACGGCGACGGGTGTACCGTGCATGTCCGACCCGCAGACAAACGCCGTCTCCTGCCCGAGCGTCTGGAGCGCACGCGCGTACGCGTCGCCGCCGACGTACGTCCGGAGGTGACCGATATGCAGGTCCCCGTTTGCGTACGGGAGCCCGCAGGTGACGACCGCCGGACGGTCCGTCGGGAACTCCTCGTGGCTCATATGCGCTCGTGTGAGGTGACGAACCTAAAACCGGTCGTTGTGTGCGTGGCTCTGACCAACGGGGAGCGCTACGGGATCGGGCGCGTATCGCGGTAGGGCCGCTAACACGGGGCCGCACGTCGGGGGGGTCGCTTCGCCCCCCGCTCGCCGGGTTTCAGGCCGTCTCACTCGCCTGTCGCTCGGCGCCCCGCGTTCACAGCGCCGCGAGTGTCCCGCCTACCAGCGCCAGCGTCACCAGCAGCCGGCCAACACTCCCCACGAACGTCGCGGCCGCAAACCGCACGTAGTCCTCCGAGAGTACCGAGAAGGCGTAGATAGAGAGTGTGTCGGGAAAGAATGGGACCGAAAGCGCGCCCGCGAGGCCGACAAAGCCGTAGCGCTGGACGAGTCTGAGCGTTCGGCGCTCGGTCCACTCCAACACGTCGAAGCGCGAGTTTCGGAGCGCACGCTCGACCGGCCCCGCGTGTTTGACTTCTTGTCCGATGTGGAAAGCAAAGACGCTTCCTGCGGCCTTGCCGAGGCCGCTCACGAGGATGATGAGTGAGAGCCGCCCTCGCCACGAGAGTCCGAGGTCGATAGGCGCGAGAAGCACCACCTCACTCACGCCGGGGAGCGCGAACGCGATGAGAAATGAGTAGACAAAGACAATAGCAAGCCCGACCCACCCTGTCGCGGTGCGGACAGCGCTGGCGAGCAGGCCACCCTCCCCGGCGGCGAGCGGGACGAGCGGGACCAACTCGGAAAGCACCAGCGCAACCGGGAGGGTATATGGCACGGCGAATAGCACGCTCGAACGGTACTAAGCGATGCGGTCACAGTCGTCGAGAAACGCCCGGAGCGTTTCGCGTGTGACGTGAGGCATCAGGACGACGCGCGCTTCGCCCCGGCGGGTCCGGGAGACCCGCCAGCCCTCCTCGCGGAGCGCGTCGAACAGTCGCTCGGGCAGGTCGACAGCAACCAGCGGGAGTTCTGGGGCGACGACGTCGTAGCCCCGCGCGTCGAGCTCGCCCGCGAACCAGCGCGCCTCTGCCAGCACTCGTTCCGTCTCCTCGCGGTAGCCCGCAGGCCAGAGCGCCTCCATCGCCGCGACGGCGCCCGCGACACCGGCGCCCGACCGCGTCCCGGTGAGCGACGCCTGCGAGCGGGTCTCGAGGTAGGGCGTGTCGACCGCCAGCGCGTCCATCGTCTCCGCATCGCGCGTGAGGAGGCCGCCAGCGGGCACCGGTGCCTGCCCCAGTTTGTGCGGGTCTATAGTCATCGTGTCGACAGGGGCGTCGGCGAAGCTCCAGTCGTGGCCGGTGAACGGTAGCGCGAACCCGCCCCAAGCGGCGTCGACGTGGAGGCGTGCGCCGGCTGTGTGCGCTATCTCGCCGAGAGCGGGGATCGGGTCGACCCGGCCGTACTCCGTCGTGCCGGCCACCGCGATGACGAGAACGGTGTCCTCACAGACGGCGGCACGGGTCGCATCTGGGTCGGCCCGGTCGTCGTCGTCGGTCGGAACGAACTCAACGTCGACGCCAAGGACGTTCGTAGCCTTCTGGACGCTGAAGTGCGCGCTCTCGGGCGCGACTACCTGGGGGTTGTCTGTCTCGGCCAGGTTTCGAGCAGCGCGTATCGCTTGGATGTTCGCCTCCGTCCCGCCGCTGGTGACGTAGCCGTTCGGAGAGGGGAGTTCGGTGACTTGACCGAGAAGCGAGACGGCCCGCGCCTCAAGCTCCGCAACCGTCCCGTAGGTGGCGGGGTCTCCAGGGTTGGCGGCGAGGAACCGCTCGGCCGCCTTGCGAGCGGCCGGGTGGGGCCGCGTACACATTGACGAGAGAACGGCGTCGAACGACTGCGGCCGAGGAGGCCGCGCTGCCTCGCGTTTTGGCACGTGTGAGGGTCGCGGCCGGACGGGCAAAGCACTGCCGGAGTCAGCGCACAGAGTCGAGGATGAGGCGCTGTTCGACCCGCTTGACCTCGTGCTGGACGTCCCGGACAGCGTCAATATTCGCCGAGATGGAGGAGACGCCCCGGTCGACGAGGAACCGCACCATCTCGCGGTTGGAACCGGCCTGCCCGCAGATGCTGGTGTCGACATCGTGTTCCCGACATCGGTCGATCACGTCGCCGATCAGTCGCCGGACTGCGGGGTGGTACTCGTCGAAGCGGTCAGCAACGTGCTCGTTATTCCGGTCGACCGCGAGGGTGTACTGCGTCAAGTCGTTCGTCCCAAACGAGGCGAAGTCGATGCCAGCCTCGGCTAACTCGTCGACCAAGAGCGCGCTCGCAGGCGTCTCGATCATCACACCCCACGACACCCGCTCGGGGTTGAGGCCGGCATCGCGCATGTGGTCTGCGGCCGCGCTCGCGTCGTCGGCATCGTTCACGAGCGGAAACATCACTTGGACGTTGTCGTAGCCCGCATCGTGAAGCCGCACGATAGCCCGAAGTTCGAGGCGGAACACGTCAGGCTTGTCGAGGCTCCGCCGGATGCCGCGGTAGCCGAGCATCGGGTTGTGTTCGCGGGGTTCGTCCTCGCCACCCTCCAGTTGCCGAAACTCGTCTGTCGGCGCGTCAAGTGTCCGGACCCGGATCGGCCGGGGGTAGAACTCGTCTGCCACGGAGCGGACACCTTGGAACAGTTCGTCGACGAGCGCCGTCTCGCCGCCCTCGGCGATGATTCGCTCCGGCGTTTTGCCCGTCGAAAGGACCATGTGCTCGGTGCGCAGGAGGCCGACACCGTCCGCGCCTGTGGCGGCCGCTCGCTCTGCAGCCTCGGGGATGGAGACGTTTACCTTGACTTTCGTCGCGGTCATCGGCTTAACGGGCGTGTCGGGGCGCACCGCCTCAACGGGCTCGTACTCATCCTCGCCGCCAGTTGCATCGCCCTCGCGGACAGTACCACGGTCACCGTCTGCGGTGACGACCTGCCCGTCGGTGAGCGTCCGACTCGCCGAACCGGTGCCGACGACCGCTGGGACGCCGAGTTCGCGCGAGACGATGGCCGCGTGAGAGGTCATTCCGCCCTCGTCCGTGACGATACCGACCGCCCGCTTCATTGCGGGCACCATGTCCGGCATTGTCATCTCCGTGACGATGACGTCGCCGTCCTGCACTTGGTCAAGATCGTCGGCGGATGTGACGACCCGGACGGGCCCGGCGACGATCCCCGGACTCGCACCGAGCCCCTCGACCAGTGGATCGTTCTCGATCGACTCGCGTTCGACCGTCTCGCCGGAGCCGTCGCCTGTCACCGCGCCACTCGTGCCGGTCGCGCCCGCCGAGGTCGACGACCCCTCGTTGATCGTCGTGATCGGACGCGACTGAAGCATGAATATCTCTCCGTCGCGCATCGACCACTCCACGTCCTGTGGCTCGTCGTAATGGTTCTCTACGAGTTCGCCTATCTCGATCAAATCTCCGAGTTCGGCCTCGGTGAGTACCCGCCTCTCCCGACGGTCGTCCGGAACGGACTCCTCCGTCGTCGTGCCGTCTTCGCCGCGGATGACCATCGTCTTTTTATCGGTGACAACAGTGTCAACGATCGAGTTCGCTTCCCGGTCTATCACGTAGTTGTCGGGCGATACCGTTCCACTCACGACGCCCTCGCCCAGCCCCCACGCCGCCTCGACGATGGCGCGTGGCTCGCCGGTCGAGGGGTGGCTGGTGAAGAGGACGCCGGACTTTTCGGCGTCGACCATCCGCTGGACGACGACGGCGATATCCACCTCATCGTGGGGGAACCCCTGTCGGTTGCGGTAGTAGATCGCCCGCTCCGAGAACAGTGAGGCCCAGCACTCGCACACCCGGTCGAGCAGCGCCTCTCGTTGGATGTTGAGAAACGTCTCCTGCTGGCCAGCGAAGGAGGCGTCCGGCAGGTCCTCCGCGGTGGCCGACGACCGGACCGCAACGAACGGTTCGGCGGTTTCAAACGAGTCGTACGCCACGAGAACCTCCTCGCGGACCTCCTCGGGCAGTGGCGTCTCGACAATAAGCTCGTGGGCCCGTTCGTGGGCCGCCGCGAGCGCAGCCGAGTTCTCGTGATCGACGTCTACCGCCTCGAACAGTTCCTCGGCGATGCCTGTCTCCTCGATGAACGTCCGATAGGTGTCGGCAGTGACGACGAACCCCGGCGGGACGGGCAGCCCGGCACCCGTCAACTCGCCGAGCGACGCCGCCTTCCCGCCGACTCGCGCGAGATCAGTTGCGTCGACCGCGTCAAGCCAAGCTACGGCCATGTAGGTCTGAAAGCGCGACAGCGCGAGTCAAGAAGCTTCCGCCACGCCGCTCCGAGATATCAGACGCCTGCCGGTCGGCCCCACGCACGCTCCCGTGTCCTTTCACTCGACTACTGGGGCTCGTCTCCCACTCTTGCTCGGCCTGCCGTTGTTTCTCAGGGCCCTCCCCGATTGCTCCTCGCCTAGGTCGGTTGGTATGCCTCCCGTCGCCGACACCGACTTTACGACGAGGCCATCCGCTCGGTTGCGTCCGCGAGCGAAGCAGACCGGGCCGCCCGCGGGGCCGTCGAGACTGGCGACGACTGGCCCGCTCGCCGGGCCGGCGCGACCGACCGGATCGGCCTCCGAGTGGGCACCTGCGCCGAGGATTAAACCTCGATAATACCGTCGTCGTCGTCGGCCGGCACAGAGAGCCGGCCGTCAAGCGCCGTGACTGCGGTCCCGCCGACCCAGACTGTCGCACCGCTCTCATCGGCCTCGCTCGACTCAAATCGAACCCGTGCGACCCCGGGGCGGTCAACGAAGTGGCCCTGCTCGCACCGCATCTCTGCCGGCGGGTCACCGTCGAACGCCTCGACCGCACGGCAGTAGCCCGCGACCGCGCCGCTTGCCGTCCCCGTCACTGGGTCCTCTGGGATGCCGAGCCCCGGGGCAAACATTCGGCCGTGGAGCGTCGAGTCGCGGTCGATTGCATCGAACGTGAACGCGTAGACGCCGACGGCGTCGTACTCGTCGGCAAGCGCCACAACCGCCGCGTCGTTGGGGTCGGCCTCGCCAAGACGCGCCAAAAAGTTCACAGGAACGACGAGGTATGGCAAGCCAGTCGACGCAACCGCGAGCGGGAGGTCAGCGCCCACATCTCGAAGCGCTGCGGGGTCGACTCCAAGGGCATCCCCGACCCGGTTGAGGTCGGCGTCCACCTCATCGACGGTGGGCGTCTCGACCGCGAGCCAGACCACGCCCTCCGCCGTCACCTCGATGTCGAAGACGCCCGCATTCGTCTCGACGGTGTACGCGCCCGCCGAGAGAGCGCCCGCCTGACGGAGGTGGGCATGGGCCGCCACCGTCGCGTGGCCACAGAGGTCCACTTCGGTGGCGGAAGAGAAAAACCGCAAGCGGCGGTCGGCCGCGTCGGAGGCGCGGACAAACGCCGTCTCGCTCGCGTTAAGTTCGTGCGCGACTGCGCGCATTTGTGCGTCGGTCAGGTCGTCTGCGTCGGGCACCACCCCGGCCGGGTTGCCGGCGAGCGGTTCGTCCGCGAACGCGTCCACTAAGAGCGCGCGTCGGTCGGTCACAAATTTAAGTCACAGAGTGAGGAGAAAAGCACGGCGGGCGAGCCGGGCGTTTGAAACCTGCACATGCCCACGACCCCCTAATGGCCGGCCCCGACGAGTTCAGCTGTACCGTTACAAACTGGGAGTATATCTACGGGCTGACCCGAGACGTAGCCAATGCAGTCCGTGAGGCAGAGTTCGAACCGGATGTCATCGTCGCCCTCGCGCGGGGGGGCTGGTTCGCCGGGCGCTGTCTGTGTGACTTTCTCGCGCTCAGCGATCTCACAAGTCTAAAAGTCGAACATTACGTCGGCACCGCCGTCGCGTCTGGCGAAGCGGAGATCAAATATCCGATGCCCGACGGGAGCGTGGCAGGCAAAGACGTCCTCGTGGTCGACGACATCATCGACACCGGAGAGTCCCTGCGCCGCGCGGAGGCGTACGTCCGCGACCGCGACCCCGCGGCCGTCCGGACCGCGACGCTCCAGCAGGCCGGCGAGAGCGCCGTCACACCGGACTTCGTCGGCGAATATCTGGCCGAGTGGACGTGGGTTGTCTACCCGTGGAACTTCATCGAGGATATGTGTGACTTGGTCGAGAGCGCGACGTCCGATGCTGACGCCGAGTGGTTCACGCCCGACGACGTGGGGCGACTCCTCGCCGAACGCCACGGGATCGACCGGATCGAACGGGAGGTCGCCCAGCCCGGCCGACTGGACGAGGTGCTGACGGAGATGGAGCGTCGCGACCTGATCGAACGCGACGGGGAGCGTCTGCGGCCGGCGGGCACAAGTGCGGACGAGGCGTAGTTAGGCGTCATCGTTGCTCGCAGCGCCGGATCCGTCGCCTGTCAGTGTCTCCGTCCCGACCGTATCCACATCCATAGCGTCCGGGTCCGCGATCCACAGATCCCCGAACAGGTCGTCCTGTGCCAAGCTCACCGCGCCGCGATGGTCAAGAAAGAGCAGGGCAAGAAACGTATGGACGGAGTCACCACCCGCAGTCCGGACCTCTCGGAAAAGTACCTCGGCGCGCCCGGCATCGAACTGCTCCGCGAGCGCCGCGCGAACGTCTGCGATCGTCGTTTCGATATCCTCGCGGTGAGTTGAGTCGGTGACATCAGCGGCGCTCGGCTCGTCGTCCCGCCGGACGTCGTCGGCCGCGCGGTAGTCAAGCGTCTGAGTCCGCGGTGTCCGCTGGCCACTGGTGTCGTAGTTTCGAGACTCTTTCCACCACGACCCGCGCTCCGCGTCGCGCAGGTCCCGTACGAGCTCGTCGAGCGTCTCCGGCGACCCACGGGCGTGTTTCCGGTCGAGCCGCCGGTCCAGTTCCCCCTCCAGTGCGCTCACAGGGTCAAACTCGCCAGTCTCATCGCTGTTTATCACGGGCGCGTCCCCTTCGAGGCGCGCCTCCCACGGCTCCGGTTCGGGCTCGTTGGGCTCGTCCGTTCCGAGCAGCGCGTCGCTTTTCATCCGTAAAAGAACGCTCGCGTAGAACAGCGCTCGCCCCGAGGTCCGGAGGTCGGCGTCGTTGAGGCGGTCGAGAAAGGCGTCGGTCACCTCCACGATGTCGATTTCCCATGGATCTATCTCGCCCTCCTCGGCCAACTGGACGAGCAGTTCGACCGGTTCGACTTCCTCCTCATCGGCGCTCGTGTCTGGGTCTCTTGGCGGACCGGGGCTGGTCGTGCCCACCGCACCGGGGAGCTCAGTCATCCGCCGGCACCTCACCCGGGCCCGCGCGGAGGTCGATCCCCGTTACCCGACTCACGTTGTCATCTTGCATCGTCACGCCGACCGCGCGCTCCGAACGGTCGAGCAGAGCAGATCGGTGCGAGACGACGACGAACTGAGCGTCACCCGCGAGCTCGTGGACCAACTCGCCTACCCGCTCCGCGTTCGCAGCGTCAAGAAAGGCGTCCACCTCGTCGAGCGCGTAAAATGGCGCGGGATCGGTGCGCTGGATGGCGAAAATAAAAGCGAGGGCGGCCAGGCTCTTCTCCCCGCCGCTCATCGCCGCAAGACGCTGGATTGGTTTGTCGCCCGGCTCTGCTTTTATTGTCAGACCGCCCTCGAACGGGCTCTCATCGTTCTCCAGAAGGAGTTCGCCGCTCCCGTTCGAGAGCCGGTCGAAGATGCGCCGGAACTGCTTGTCGACCGCCTCGAAGCTCTGTATGAACCGGTCGCGCTTCTGGGCCTCGTAGCGGTGGATCCGCTCCTCGATGCCGTCGCGCTCCTCGACGAGAACGTCCCGACGCTCCGCTAGATCCGCCAGGTCGGCCTCAACCTCGTCATACTCCTCTATCGCGAGCATGTTTACGGGTTCAAGTGCGTCCATCTCGGCGTCGAGTTCTGCCACCCGGGCCTCGGCTGCCTCGTGGTCCGGCACCGCTTCGGGGTCGTAGTCGCCAACGGTCTCCGCGAGTTCGTCGATCTCCCATTCCAGGCGGTCGGACCGCTCCTCCAACTCGGCGACGTCCTCCTCTATCTCGCGTACCAGCTCAGTTGCCCGGTCGCGCTCTGAGCGCGCCTCCCGCAGGTCGGCAGCGAGGTGATCGCGCTCTTCTTTAAGATCCGCGAGGTCAGTCTCCAGTTCGGCGACTTGGGCCTCCTTCTCCGCCAGCGCGTCCTCCTTTTCGGATATCTCGGTCTCAACCTTGGCGATGCGCTCCTCTGCGCTCGCCTTGCGTTCCTGTGCCCGGTCGACTGTTTCTTTGAGCTCTTCGACCGCCTCAGTCGCGTACTTACGCTCAAGTTCCAGCTCGTTCAGCCGACCGTCAAGATCGTCGACCCGTGACTCGAAGTCAGCTATCTCCTCGCGCACCTCGTCGGCCTGTTCGGTCAGTTCGGGGACACGCGAGTTGGAGAGGTCGCCCTTCACGCGGTCGATCTCCTCCTCAACGTCCGCGAGGTCCGCGCCGAGGTCGACGATCTGCTCCTCTAGCTCGCCCATCTCCTCGTCGACCGAGGCCCGTTCGGCCTCGAGGTCGTCTATCGCCGTCTCCAGAGTTGCGATCCGCTCATCAGTCGACTCGACCGCCGAGCGCTTCTTTTCGACGCGCGACTCGACCTCGCGCACCCGGTCGGCGGCGTCGCTCTCTCGGTCGCGAGCGTCGTCGAGGTCGCTCTCGACCTCGCGAATCTCGGTGTCGAGCGACCGGCGGCGGTCCTCGAGACGGTCGATACGCTCGGCGAGGCGAGCGATCCGACCGCCCGCCGACTGGGAGAATGAGAACCGCGTCCCGCCGCCGCTCCCGCCAGTCATCGCGCCCGACTTCTCAACTAGGTCGCCGTCGAGGGTGACCATCCGGAAGTCGCCCATCAGTTCCCGCGCGGTCGCCATATCCTCGACGACAAGGGTCGACCCGAGAACGTACGAGAACGCCGGTTCGTATCGGTTGTCGTAGTCAACGAGGGTGCGCGCGAACTCCACGACACCGGGGTGGGAGGGGAGACTCGGCAAGCCGCGACGGTCCATCTTCGCGAGTGGGAGAAAGGTCGCCCGGCCCGCGTTCCGACTCTTGAGGTGCTCGATACACGACTGTCCGACGCCGTCGTTGTCCACGACGACGTGCGCGAGGCGCCCGCCAGCGGCCGTCTCACAGGCGGTCGCGTACGCCGCCTCGACGCTTCCGAGTTTGCCGACCGGTCCGTGGACGCCGTCAATGCCCGACGAGCGCACCGTCGTCACCGGGCGAGGCCACGAGTCGTCACCGTCGCGGCCCGCCTTCGCCTCCAGTTCCGCGTACTCGTTCTGTGCCTCGCGGAGGTCGTCCTCGACATCCGACAGCTCGGTCTTCAGTTCGTGTCGGCGGTCCTGGAGGTCGGCGGTGGCCTCGCGGATTGTCTCGCGGTTCTTTTCGGCCTTGTCGAGTTCCGACACCAAGTCCGAGAGCTCCGCCTTCAGCTCCGGGATGCGCTCGGTCGTCTCGCTCAGCTTCTGGCGGCGGTCATCGAGGTCGCTCGACCGGCGCCGGGCCTCGTCCAGCAGGGCGTCTTTCTCACGCTGACGGTCAGCGCGTTCGGCCTCTGTCTCGCGCTTTTGCTCCTCCAGATCTGCAAGCTCGGCCTTCAGCCCGTCGTACTCGGCGTCGACAGCGTCTATCTTGGCCTCGATCTCCTCGAGTTGTCCGCGGCTCTCCGCAAGATCTGCGGTCACCGACGCCTTCTCAACCTTCACCGACCGGCGCTCCTCGATAATCTTCTCGACGCGCTCTTCTTTCCGGTCGAGCGCGACGAATGCCTCGCGGCGGTCGCTCTCTGCCTCTTCGATACGGTCCTCGGCCGACTCGATCTCGCCTTCCAGCCGGGCGATCTCTCCGTTAACCTCCTCTATCTCCGAGCGCAGGCGCACCTGCTCGTCCTCGCCCTTTCGCTCTATTTCGCGGGTCAGCTCCTCGTGCTGGGACTCGAGATTGTCGACTCGCTCCTGTCGCTCCGCAAGCGTCGCCTCCGCGTCCGCAAGGTCCTGTTCGCGGGCCTCGACCCGCTTCTCGACGCCCGCGAGGTCCCCGCGCTTGGTCTCTAGTTCGGCCGCTTTCAGGTAGCCCTCGTATTCCGTGCGCTCCTCTTTCAGCGAGTGGTACTCCAGCGCAGTCTCACGTTCGTCCGCGAGCTGGTCGAGCCGGCTCTCTTTCTCCCCGATGCGGAGCGCGGCCTTGTCAATTCGCTCCTCGACCGTCTCTAACTCCCCGAACGCGTCGGCCTTCTTCGCGTCGAACTCCGCGACACCGGCGATCTCGTCGATTATCTCCCGGCGCTCCCGAGCGGTCATATTGATTATCTCGGTCACGTCACCCTGCATCACCACGTTGTAGCCCTCGGGGGTGACCCCCGCTTGGGCGAGGAGGTCGCGCACATCGGAGAGGTTGACCGAGCGGCCGTTGAGATAGTAGTACGAGTAGTAGTTCTCCTCCGTCTCCTTGACTCGCCGCTTGACGACGATCTCGTCGACATCGCCGATGTCATCGCTTCCGGCGGCGTTGACTACCTGCGAGCGCTCCAGCCGGCGGTCTGAGTTGTCGAGAACGACGGTGACGGAAGCCTCGCGCGGTCCCGACCTGCTCTTCTCCTCGTCACCCTCGTGACCGGGGTTGTAGATGAGGTCAGTGAGTTTCTCTGCCCGAATGCCGCGGGTTCGCGCGAGGCCGAGAGCGAACAGCACACCGTCGATGATGTTCGACTTTCCGGAGCCGTTCGGTCCTGTGACGACCGTGAAGTCGTCATAAAACGGGATCGTGGTCTTGCGCCCGAAGCTCTTGAAGTCGTCCAGGACGAGTTCCTTAATATGCATTAACAGGGGACTGGCGGTCGACCCGCCTCAGGCGACGATGATTTCATCGCTCTCGGTGACGTCGGCGTCTTCGCTGGCGGTATTGGCCGCGTCGGTCTCACTCTTCTGTTCGGCGCTCCCTTTGACGTCGGCGGTGGCATTAGACTTCGAGGTCGTTCCGGAGTCCGGATTCGCGTCGATCCGCTCTGCGTGTGCGCTCTTGACCGTCCGAGTCGGCTCCGGCTCTCGCTCATCCTCAAGCTGCCGGAGACGCTCTCGTGTCTCGACCAGTTCCTCGGTCAATCCGTCAACCGCAGCCTGGAGTTCAGCAATAGTCGATTCAAGTTCCTCAACCCGGTCATTCATGTACATCAGGCGCAGCCGAGCGGGCATAAAACTGTGTCAGACATCTACCAAAGTTGCGACCGGCAGACGGCGTCGCCACACGCGCCGAACGCCGCGGCGGTTTGCTCAACTCTTACCCACTCCCGGTAGTCTTTAGCAACGCGACACGCAGGTGAAGATATGAGTACGCAGGCGTCCGCAGAGCGCGCCGATCTCGCCGTCGTCATCGGGCTGGAGGTCCACGTCCAACTCGAAACCGACACCAAGATCTTCTGTGGGTGTTCGACGACCGCAAAAGAGGACGAGGCGCCCAACAGCCGGACCTGCCCGGTCTGTCTCGGCCTCCCCGGGGCGCTCCCGGCCGTCAACGAGGCGGCCGTGGAAGCTGCGGTTAGGGTCGGGAAGGCGCTCGACGCCGAGATCGCCCCCGAGACCCGATTTCACCGGAAGAACTACTTCTACCCCGACCTACCGAAGAATTTCCAGATTAGCCAGTACGACGCACCGATCTGTCGCGACGGAAGCATTGAGGTGAGCGTCGAGGGTGAGCGTCGAGAGGTGGTAATCCGCAGGGCACATTTGGAGGAGGACCCGGGGAGCATCGTCCACGCCGGCGGAAGCATCGACACCGCGGACTACACGCTCGTCGACTACAACCGCGCCGGGACGCCGCTGATGGAGATCGTCACCGAACCGGACTTCCGCTCACCCGACGAGACGCGGGCGTTCCTCGCGAAACTGGAGGAAGTACTCGAGTATCTCAGTATCTTCGACGGTGGGCGAGACGGCTCGCTCCGCATTGATGCGAACGTCTCGCTCGTTCCGGCCACAGAGGTAGCCGATGACGGGACGATAGACAAGGAGACGCTCGCGGCGGCCAACCGTACCGAGGTGAAAAACATCTCCAGCCACAAGGGCGCGGAGAAGGCGTTGGCCTACGAGGTGACACGCCAGCGAAACGCGATCAAGCGCGGACGCGCGATCGACCAGGAGACCCGCCACTGGGACGAGTCACGAGGCATCACGGTGTCGATGCGCGCGAAAGAGGAGGAGAAAGACTACCGATACTTCGACGAGGCCGATATCCCACCGCTCCAGGTCGCTGACTGGCGCGAGCGGCTCTCAATCCCCGAACTCCCGGACGCTCGGCGCGAGCGCTTTCGCGAAGAGTACGGACTGGACAACGAGGCAGCAGCAAAGCTCACCTCCACGAAGCAGGTGGCGGATTTCTACGAGGATGTTGCGGGTGAGTTCGACCCTGGTCTCGCCGCGACGTGGGTTGCGGATGTCCTCCTCGGCGAACTCAATTACCGCGATATGGGGGTCGCGGACGTCGCGGACCGCCTCGGCGAGGTTGTGACGCTGATCCGGCTCGTCGACAAAGAAGAGATCACGCGCAAGAACGCCGAGGAACAGGTCCTGCGGTCGATGCTTGACGAGGGCGTCGACCCCGAGACAGTGATCGAACGCGAGGGCCTCGGGACGGCCGACGAGGACGAGGTGGTCGTCGCGGTGCGGGAGGCAATCGATGCGAACCCCGGCGCGGTCGCAGACTACCACGACGGCGAAGACGGCGCGCTGAACTACCTTGTCGGGCAGGTGATGGGAGCGACGGGAGGCACCGCGGACCCGGGGACAGTCAACGAGCGCCTGCGGGCGACGCTGGCGGAAGCGAACGAGGGCTAACAGGTCGACTGTCGCGCTCGCGCTCGCGCGAAGGCGCAGACGCCCGCAAGCGCCACGCACGGGGGCGCTGCTCACCGATACGGGTGGCTCGACGACGAAAGCTTTAGGCCCGATCTGGCCATCCAAGTCGGTGTGAACTCGTCCGGGGGTGTGGCAAACGGATGGAACTGATCGTCACCGAGAAGAATAACGCGGCGCGGCGAATCGCCTCGATCCTGAGCGGCGACTCCGCCGAGGCGCGTCGTGTCGGGGGCGTCAACGTCTACGCGTGGGGTGGGAAACGATGTGTTGGGCTCTCCGGCCACGTCGTCGGCGTCGACTTTCCGGCCGAGTACGAGAACTGGCGCAACGTGGAGCCGGTCGAGTTGATCGACGCACCAGTCGAGAAACGGCCGACACAGGAGGGAATAGTCCGGACGCTCCGTCGGCTGACACGGAAGGCCTCGCGCGTCACGATCGCCACCGACTACGACCGCGAGGGTGAACTGATAGGCAAGGAGGCGTACGAACTCGTTCGTGAGGTGGACGCGGATGTGCCCGTCGACCGAGTGCGGTTCTCTTCGATCACCGAGCGTGAGGTGCGCGAGGCGTTCGCGGAGCCGACAGAGATCGACTTCGACCTCGCCGCGGCGGGCGAGGCCCGACAGGTCGTCGACCTCGTCTGGGGAGCGTCGCTCACGCGATACCTCTCGCTGTCGGCGGGTCAGCGGGGACAGGATTTTATTTCCGTCGGACGGGTTCAGGGGCCGACGCTGAGACTCATCGTCGACCGCGAACGCGAGATCGAAGCGTTCGATCCCGACCCGTACTGGGAACTCTACGCGGCGCTCACGGGCGACGACGGTGAATTTGAGGCCCAGTATGTTTACGAGGGCGAGGACGGCACCCAGAACCGCCGGATCTGGGACGAGGCGCGGGCCGAGAATGCCCATGAGCGACTGACGGCGGCGTCGATAGCGACCGTCACCGAGGTGTCTCGTCGCACCCGGACCGACGACCCGCCGACGCCGTTCAACACCACCGCGTTCATCTCAGCGGCCGGCTCGCTGGGCTACGGTGCCGGTCGTGCAATGTCGATCGCCGAAGACCTCTACACGGCCGGCTACATCACCTACCCACGGACGGACAACACAGTCTACCCGGAGGACCTGGAGCCCGAGGAACTCCTCTCTGCGCTCGGCGGCCACGCCGAGTTTGCCGACAACGTCGAGGCGCTGCTTGAGCAGGAGTCTGTCGAGCCGACTGCCGGCGACACAGAGACGACCGACCATCCGCCGATCCACCCGACTGGCGAACTCCCCACGGCGTCCGACCTCTCCGACGACGAGTGGGAGCTGTACGAACTCGTCATCCGGCGGTTCATGGCGACGTGTGCCGAGCCAGCCGAGTGGGCCCATCTCTCGGTTGTGGCGGCCGTCGACGACGGCGACGGCGACCCCCTACGCCTGAAGGCCAACGGCAAGCGCCTGCTCTCGCCGGGCTACCTCACGGTCTACCCGTACTCCGACGCGAGCGAGCGGGTCGTCCCGGCCGTGAGCGAGGGGGAGTCACTGTCTGTGAGCGACGTCCACTTGGACGCGAAGGAGACCCAGCCCCCGCGGCGGTACGGCCAGTCACGGCTCATCGAGACGATGGAGGAGATGGGTATCGGAACCAAGGCGACCCGCCACGACGTGATCGAGAAGCTCTACGACCGGGGCTACACCGAGGGCGACCCGCCCCGGCCGACCAGGCTGGCGACTGCCGTCATCGACGCGAGCGAGGAGTTCGCGGCGCCCATTGTCTCCGAGGAGATGACCGCGCAGTTGGAGGCAGACATGCGCGCTATCGCCCGCGGGGAGCGCACCATCGACGAGGTGACCGCGGAGTCCCGCGAGATGTTGGTGGAGATATTCGATCGCCTTGCGGACGCTCACCAAGACGTCGGTCAGCACCTTCGCGAGTCGTTAAAGGCAGACAAGGCGCTCGGTCCCTGCCCGGACTGTGGCTCGCAACTGCTTCTCCGGCGCTCGCGAGACGGCTCGCACTTCGTCGGCTGCGACGGCTATCCCGAGTGTGAGTTCACACTCCCGCTTCCATCGACGGGCCGCCCGCTGGTGCTGGAGGAGACGTGTGAAGACCACGAACTCCGGCAGGTCAAGATGCTCGCGGGCCGGAAGACGTTCGTCCATGGCTGTCCGCGGTGTAAGGCCGAGGCGGCCGACGAGTTCGAGGATCGCGTCATCGGAGAGTGCCCGGAGTGTGGTGAGGCAGAGAGCGGCGACCTCGCGATCAAGCGCACCCGGACGGGCTCGCGGCTCGTCGGCTGCACGCGCTACCCCGACTGTGACTACTCGCTCCCGCTCCCACGTCGGGGGACGGTCGAGGTGGTCGATGACCGATGTGCGGAACACGGTCTCCCGTATCTCCGCGTGACCTACGAGGGCGACCGCGAGCCGTGGGAACTCGGCTGCCCGATCTGTAACTACCGCGAGTATCAGGCGCGACAGGCCGGCTCCGAGTTGGAGACGGTCGATGGCATCGGTGAGACGACAGCCGAGAAGCTGCGCGAGGCCGGTGTCGAGGACCTTGCGTCGCTGAAGTCGGTCGAACCCGACACACTCGCAGACCGGGTCGACGGAGTAGGCGAGGATACGGTGCGGGACTGGCAGGCGAAGGCGGACTGAGGGCGGTCGGGCGCCCCGCTGCCGGGGCCAGCGCGCCTTCCACGCCCTTTTTCACCTCGCGGGCGAGTGGGTAGGTCGATGACCGCAGCGTGGGCAGACTGGGATCACGTTCTGAAGGTCGACCCAGACAAGGGCCTGCAAGAGGGAGAGACCTTCGAGGATGTCTGCCGGACGGGCACGGACGCCATCGAAGTGGGGGGGACACTCGACGTGACGCGAGACAAGATGGGGCGAGTGATTGACGCGTGTAAACGCTACGATGTGCCCCTCTACCAGGAGCCGTCGAACCCGGCCGTCGTAGTCGACCACGAGGCACTCGCGGGCTATCTCGTTCCCGTGGTGATGAACGCTGGCGACGTCTCGTGGATCACCGGCGCCCACAAGGAGTGGGTGCGGATCGATACCATCGACTGGAACCGCACGCATACGGAGGCGTACATTGTGATGAACCCAGAGGCCTCCGTCGCGCAGCTAACAGACGCGGACTGCGAGCAGAGCGCGGACGACGTGGCGGCATACGCCCGCGTCGCGGAGCGGATGTTCGGCCAGGAGATAGTTTATGTCGAGTATTCGGGGACCTACGGTGACCCGGAGAAACTCGCGGCAGCGGCCGACGCGCTTGACGACGCGACGCTGTTCTACGGTGGCGGCGTCCACGACTACGAGACCGCCCGCGAGATGGGCCAGTATGCGGACGTGGTTGTCGTCGGCGACCTCCTCCACGACGAGGGGGTTGACGCCGTGCGCGAGACGGTTGAGGGGGCGGGGGACGCCAGCGTGGCGACAACGAAGTGACGTCGGAGCTGGGAGCGTGGCCCGGCGTCGTCGGGCCTCAAACCAAGATGGAGGATAGAGTGGGCCCCAGAGCAGGCAGCGCGTAGCAGCGACCCGCGTGCCCGACCGTGGACCGGTTCGTTCTTGTCCCGGGCGCGGCAGGCGAGCGTATGGATAATAGAAGCTTCACCGCCAACGTCTCGCCCGGCGACGAGGCGACCGTCGCGGGGTGGGTCCACGAGATCCGGGACCTCGGTGGAATCGCGTTCGTGATCCTCCGGGACCGGACGGGCAAGATCCAAGTCAAATTAGAGAAAGACGAGATGGACGGAGAGATGGTCGAGACTGCTCTTGGCGTCCACCGCGAGTCCGTTATCTCGGTCACGGGGGATGTCGAAGCGGAGGACCGGGCCCCGACCGGCGTTGAGGTCGTACCCGAGTCCGTCGAGGTACTCGCCGAAGCAGACCCCGAACTGCCGCTCGACCCCTCGGGGAAGGTCGAGGCCGAACTCCCGACCCGACTCGACAACCGGACGCTCGACCTGCGCAAGGAGGAGGTCAAAGCTATCTTCGAGATCCGCTCCGAGGTCCTGCGGGCCGTCCGCGAGTACTTCCGCTCAGTCGGCTGTACGGAGATCAACACGCCGAAGATCGTCGCTACGGGGACCGAGGGCGGCACCGAACTCTTCCCGATCACCTACTTCGGCGAGGAGGCGTTTATGAACCAGTCGCCACAGCTGTTCAAGCAGCTAATGGTTGGCTCGGGGCTCGAGCGTGTCTTCGAGATCGGTCCGATCTTCCGCGCGGAAGAGCACAACACCCCACGCCACCTCAACGAGGCGACGATGATCGACTTTGAGTCGGCCTTCGTTGACCACCACGAGGCGATGGATGTCTGTGAAGGGACGCTCCGCGCCGCCTACGAAGGCGTCATCGAGAGTTGCGAGGCAGCGCTCGAGACGCTTGGGATGGCCGAGGAGTTCTCCGTACCTCAGGGTGAGTTCCCACGTCTGACGTACGAAGAGGCGCTCGAACGCGTCAACGCGACCGGCGAACTCGACGACGTGCTGGTGTGGGGTGACGACCTCTCGACGGAGGCCGAACACGCCCTCGGCGCGGACATCGGCGGGCATTACTTCGTCACGGACTGGCCGGCAGAGGTCAAGCCGTTCTATATTCAGGACTACGACGATGACCCCGAGGTGTCGAAGGGGTTCGACCTGATGCACCCGCGGATGGAGCTAGTCTCGGGCGGACAGCGTGAACACCGCTACGAGGAGCTTGTGGCTGGCTTCGAGGAACAGGGCCTCGACCCCGAGCAGTTCGACTACTACACGAAGATGTTCCGGTACGGGATGCCGCCCCACGCCGGGTGGGCCTACGGCGTCGAGCGGCTCGTGATGACGATGCTCGACCTGCCGAATATCCGCGAGACGGTACTGTTCCCACGCGACCGACAGCGGCTCTCTCCATGATATTCTCCTCAACCTGAACGGCAAGGCGCGCTCCTCAATGTAGGAAGCGATCTTACCATCTCTGGATGAATCTGTATGTCGTCTCGCCAACGAGCGCACGATCGGCTGAGCCGGCGCCTGACAGGGCGCACCCGGCCCCCAGCCAGGGTGAGAAAAAACTGGCGGCGCTGTCCACCGGCAGCATCGGCTGGGGTTAGCGAGGCGCCTCAAAACGTTTTCCACCGAACCCGGCGAATGTGTTGGGTGATAACCGACGTGTTCGTCCACGTTCACGTCGACCAAGGTGTCACGAGAGAGGCAGCGAGTGAGGTGACATCCTCCGCGCCGTAAACGGCGAGGCTTCCCTCCACAGAGGGAACCCGGCCTGTTGCCGGTCGGGTTTAAGAACTGGCTCTCCCGAGGTCAGCGGGGCGGGTTTCGGCCCTCGCTCGGGAGCGTCCTGTGGCCCTGCCACGGGGGCTCCCATCCGCTACCGAGTCATCGCCGCGCGGGTTCTCAACGCGGCTCTCTCCGTGGCGGTCGTGCCTTGCGGCAGATCCACCGGCGCGGTTCACACCTTCTCGGGGGCAACCCATCACCCGGGCTTCCCGCGCACCGCAGACATGGGTGGAATGCGGCCCGACTCCCGCCGCGTGCCGACGGCGGAGGTCGGCGGAACCCGGATTCAAATCCGGCACGGTCGATACAAAGCGTTGGGATTCCTGCCGGGCAAACTCCGGTGGTCTATGGCACAGAGCTTACGCGATTCACGCCCGCCGTGAACGGCGGGATTCTCTCGCTGAATCAAGATAGAGAACCACCTCGCGGTCCCGAAGTCTCGGAACGGGAGCGCACCGGAGGAGACGATCAAGCTGAAGATGACCGGAGAGGTCAGCATCGCCACCAGTCGCAATATTGTGTAGTGTCTACAAGACCGCGACGATGAGGTCGACAAAGGCGGCGATACCCGCCCACACACGTGGGTCGTCGACGACCGTGTGCCCACTAAGTCGGTACGCGAAGTACGCAAAGAGCGGCGCGAACGCGAGCGTCGTGTGACGGCCGAGAACGGCCAGCGCGACAGTACAGAACTCCGCTGCCCCGGCAGTGACGGGCTGGACACGCGCCTCCACGAACGCCGACTCGATCTCCGTCGCCCTACTCGTCGACCGACTCGATCTCCTCGACTATCTCGTCGGTGTCGACGTCAGCCTCCGCGAGGGCCTCCTCAACGTCATCGGCGGCGCCGCCACCCATGCCACCCATCATCCCGCCCATACCACCCATCATTCCGCCACCGCCGTCAAGAACTTCCTCGACGACCACGCGGTCGACGCCCAGCCGCTGTACGAGCTGACCTGCGATCTGCTGCTTCTGGAACATCCAGCGCTGGTTCATCGTCATCTGCGGCGTTGCATCGATATAGAGCGTCTCCTTCTCTGTGATTTCGGTCTCGTAGGTCGGGTCCGCGTCTTCGTCCTCGTCAGCGTCCTCGTCCTCGTCGGCCTCAACCTGAACCTCCTCCTCAACCTCGGCAGTATCGATGCGGAGGTCCGGTACCTCTTGAAGATAGATACCAAGCACCCCACGGGCCTTCTCGAGGCGGTCCTCGACGATGTCGACGATCTCGTAGTCATACTCCAGGGCCTCACCCGCGAGAGGGTGGTTGAAATCGACACGAGCTCGCCCGCCGATAACGGTCTCCAAGTGGCCCTGTTCGCCGTCGATTTGGACCTGTGCGCCGGGATAGCGGTCGTCCTCGTCAATCTTGTCGACGCTGACAGTGCGCACGTCGTCGGGGTCGAACGTGCCGAACGCCTCGGCCGCCGGAATATCGACTGTCGCTTCGTCGCCTTCCCCGTCGCCGACGAGAGCGTGGTCGACCGCCTCAAACACGTGGCCCGCCCCCACGACGATCGTCCGGGGCGAGAAGTCGTGGTTGTCGTCGTCGATGCCGGCCTCTTCGGCTGTCTCGTGGGAGGTCGTGTCGACGACCGTCCCGTCCTCGACAGTTCGGACGGTGTACTCAAGACGCACGAAGTCTCCGTTCTGGAGCCCTTCGGACTCCTCCTCCCCCGCTACCTCCTCGGGCTCGGCTTCGGCCTCGTCGACCGCCTCTTCTTGAGTGTCGGCGTCATCGGTCATGATATCGAGTGATCCGTGGGGCGTATAAGAATCACGTTATCGCCCCGCTGGACCGGTCGACTTTTGCGCTCGCGCCCGTCCGAACGGCCGTGTACGAGGTTGAACTCAAGTTCCGCGCCGACCACGAGGCCGTTCGCGAGCAGCTGAACGGCGCCAACGCAGAGCAACGTGGCACGGTCGTCCAGCGGGACACCTACTACGACGCCCCGCACCGTGATTTTGCCGAGACTGACGAGGCGCTGCGGATCCGCAGGGTCGAACGAGAGGGCGAGGCCGAGAGCCACATCACGTACAAAGGACCGATCGTCGACGACGAGTCGAAGACTCGACGCGAACACGAGACGGGCGTCGACGACGGCAAGGCGGTCGCAGCGGCGCTTGACGCGCTTGGCTTCTCGCCGGCCGCGGAGGTCAAGAAGCGCCGTGAACAGTTCGCACTCGGCGATCACGTGGTCGTCCTCGACACAGTCGAGGGTCTCGGCGAGTTCGTCGAGATTGAGGGTGAGGCCGGAGAGGGTCAGATCGACCCGGTGCGTAATGCGGTGAAGACGACTGCCCGCCGACTCGGCCTCGACCCCGACGCCGATACGCGGACCTCCTACCTCGAACTGCTACTGAACAGTAATGCACAAGAGTAATATAAAACTGGACGAGACTTTCCGCAAGTTATAGCACCGGCGCCGACCCAAGATGTGTATGACCGAGCGGAACATCCGAATCTCGACCGGAGATAGGCTTGCGGTCGAGGATCAAGAGGTCGAGATCGTCGAGCGCAAGGGGGTTGGGCATCCAGACTCTATTTGTGACGGCATCGCAGAGGCCGTCTCACGGGCGCTTTCTCAGATGTATCTCGACCGCGTCGGGCGGGTTCTCCACTACAATACGGACGAGACACAGCTCGCAGCAGGGAGCGCGGCACCCGCGTTCAACGGCGGCGAGGTGGTCGAGCCGATCCATATTCTCGTAGTCGGCCGCGCGACTCGCGCATGGGAGGGCCAGCAGTTCCCGGTTGACTCTGTCGCCCTCTCTGCCGCGCGAGACTACCTCGCGAAACACGTCCCCGAACTGGAGTTCGGGACGAGCGTCGTCGTCGACACCCGGATCGGCGAAGGCTCAGGCGATCTTCAAGACGTATTCGGCGAGGAGGGGGGTGTCCCGATGGCAAACGACACAAGCTTCGGGGTCGGGCACGCGCCACTGACCGAGACGGAGACGGTCGTTCTGAACGTCGAGCGCCGTCTCGTGACCGAGTATGCCGCAGAAAACCCGGCAGTAGGCCCAGATATAAAGGTGATGGGCAAGCGCGAAGCAGATCGAATCGACGTCACCGTCGCCGCCGCGACAATCGACCGGTATCTCTCTGATGTTGAGCAGTACCGCGACACGGTCACGGGTGTGCGCGAGTTTGTCGACGACTTGGCTCGCGAGTACACCGACCGGGAGGTTGGCGTCGAGGTCAATACTGCCGACGACTTCGCCGAGGGGTCTATCTATCTCACCGCAACGGGTACGAGCGCAGAACAAGGCGACGACGGCTCTGTGGGCCGAGGAAATCGGGCGAACGGACTTATCACCCCGAACCGTCCGATGAGCATGGAGGCGACGAGCGGCAAAAATCCCGTTAATCACATCGGGAAGCTCTACAATCTCCTCTCGACCGAGATAGCCGAGTCGGTGGTGTCCGACGTCGACGGTATCCGCGACCTGCGGATCCGACTCCTGAGCCAGATTGGCCAGCCAATCGACCGCCCTCTCGTCGCGGACGCGAACGTGGTGACCGAACCGGGTGTCAGCCTTTCCGACATTGAGTCGGCCATCCGTGCGCGAGTCGACACTGAACTCGCCGACGTGACCGGCGTGACCCGCCGTGTCGTCACCGGCGAGATCAATACGTTCTAACGTTAGCACGCTCAACTCTCCTCACCGAGGCGTCCGATCGGGAGACCGACCCGCTTTCCTGACCGACACCGGATTTTCTCGCGCATCTTCGGTGCGGTACCGATAACGCCATCATCGTCATACTGACCGCCGTTGTCACTCGGTCTGTGCGCGACTCATTACAATATTTCGCGGACCTGTTTCGAGTTCTACGTCGAGAGGCAGGGTGTGACCCGTGACATCTCTTCCGACGAAACTCATCGGCATCGAAGCTCTGTAGCCCTGACGAACAACACTACTCACGCGGTCGACTGGCCGGTGGCGAGCGACAACCCCTGCGACTCCGTTCTCGGGGGCCTGCCGAACCGTGCTCCCGAGATCAACGGCGCGGTGCGGGGTGTTGGCAGACAAGGCAAACACGACGGTGACAGTGACTGGGGCCGAACAGGTAGTCGGAACCGATTTGCCATCGGCGGACGGGCTTTGATTCGTGACGCGGGTCTGTCTCGTCGGGAGTCCGGATATCGACCTCCGGTACGAACTGCTCTCGCGCGAGACCGCGCGGGAGGCATTGGCCACCTACGACCTCGCGAAGCCGTTCGAGAACACGGTCGCCGTCGAGACGGTGAGCCTCGGCGCCGCCGTAGCGCTCTGTAACGATCTTGACTGGTATCTCCAGCGGTTTGCTGAGGGAGCGTGGGTGCTGGAACCCTCTGTCGACGAATCAGAGTGGCTCTCGCGCACCCTCGCAACTGCGGTGCGTGACGGCGAAACGGCGCCTGCAGACACAGACCGGTACGTCACGCTATACGGCGTCAATGAGAGCGACCTAGTCGAGCCGATGTTCGTCGCGCGAACGGGCGGTCCGCTGCCGGAGTACGACCTGCGCGACGTCGATCGAACGGTCCGGGTCCGTGTGACGGAGTCAGAGTTCGAAGCGTGACATTCTCCCACGACTGATGTCGCGGGCGTTCTCCTCGATTCTCTTAACTCAGTCGTACAGTCCGGTGGAGACGTACCGCTCCCCGCTATCCCAGTAGACGGTCAGGACGAGCGGTCCGTCTCCTTCAGGGTCGGCTCGCTCCTCGCCGTGCGCGCCGGGGTCGACCGGTGACGGGTCGCCGTGGCCCGCAAGATTCGCAGCCACGCGCCGCGCCGCAACGTTTGACGCTCCGGAGGACTGGCCGACGAGGAGGCCCTCCTCGCGGGCGAGGCGACGCGCCTCAGCCTCGGCCTCGGCAAGCGGTATCGCCATCACGTCGTCCAAGAGGTCACTGTTGAGATTGTCGCTCACAAACCCCGGCCCCATCCCCTGGTAGTCGTCCTGTCCAGGCTGGTCGCCGGAGAGGACGGCGTTTTCGGCGGGTTCGACGGCGACGACCCGCATCTCGGGAAACGCCTCGCGGAGTCGTTGCCCGATGCCCGTGATCGTTCCGCCGGTGCCGACGCCGGCGACGAGAGCGCAGGGCTCGCGACTCCCCAGTTGGTCGAGTATCTCTGGGCCGGTCGTCTCGTAGTGCGAGCGAGGGTTCGCAGGGTTCTCGAACTGGCGCATCTGGACCCAGCCGTCGGCCTCAAGTTCGTCCGCGCGTTCTTGAGCGTCGGAGATGTCGCCTTGTACAAGGTCGACGCTTGCGCCGTACGCCTTCATAACGGCGCGGCGCTCCGGCGACTGCGACTCGGGCATCACAAGGCGCACGTCGTAGCCCTTCGCCGCGCCGACCATCGCAAGTCCGATACCGGTGTTCCCGCTCGTCGGCTCGACGATGGCGTCGCCGGGCGAGAGGTCGCCTGCTGCCTCTGCTGTCTCTACCATCGCTACCGCCGGGCGGTCCTTCGCGGAGCCGCCTGGGTTCCGCGACTCGACCTTCGCCGCCACCGTCGTCCCCGCTGGCGACCCGACGCGAACCAGTGGCGACCCGACGGTGTCGAGTACGCTTTCATCCATAACTCGAATCTCGCGGTCCGGGTCGATAGGCGTGACGCCCGCGGTAGCTCTCACCGCGGATCGTTGTCTGCACCCGCGAAGATTAACACGTTGGCACGTGTCCTGACAGTATGCTTGAGACCATGCGGCCCTCCGACGACCTCGACACCGTCGACGACGACGACACCCTCTCCGCACTCGCCACCGACGGTCTTGTCTACCGTGTCTGGGGTGGCGACTGGTGTGGGGACTGCCGGCGTCAGTTGCCGGCGTTCGCGTCGGCGCTCGCGGCGGCCGGCGTCTCCGCGAACCGGATCCACGAGTACCCCGTCGAGAAGACCGCGGACGGCTCAAAGACGGGCGAAAAGGTCGGTGCGTACGGTGTCGACCATATCCCGACTGTGGTGGTCGAGCGTGACGACGCGGAAGTCGCGAGGTTCGTCGAGGACGCCGATGAACCGGTCGCCGACTACCTCGCTGCCCGCCTCGACTGAGACCGGATACTTATACAGAATCAAGGAAAAACCCACGACTGTATTCGTGGCATAAATCCAATAATATATTTACAAACTATGTTTTGGAGATCACTGTGCGTGGAAATCTGGCAGTTGACTCGGTGTTTGCCACGGCGAGATCCGAAATCAAACACGTAAGCCGACCACGCCGACAGTCGCTAAACAATCAGGTAGC
>CAKZPG010000078.1 GCA_937138675.1 uncultured archaeon
CGTCCTCATCAACAGCGGCGTGACGGGGGTCACGGCCCTCGTTGAAGGACGGTATCGTCAGCTCCGAGGGGCCACCAGTGGTGTTCGTGTTCACGACCAAGCCGCGAACTGACTAATTTGCGACACAAAATTGACGACCGTGTGGCGGTGTTGTGTCTCGCGGTCGATCTTCCCAGTGTTAGGTACCGCGAGTCAGGAGTCGTCGGGCCCCGGCCGCTCTTCATCTAACAGATAGTGGTCCGTCTCGTCGTATCGGTCGAGGAGCTTCGCACGATGCTCGAGTTGCCGGTTGACGCGACGAAACACCCCGAGGAGGGTGTGAACCTCTCGGTCGGTCGGATGCGAGCGCCCGACCACCCGGCGAACGAGACGGCTCACACGATCCTGATTCCGGTGTTCAGAGACAGCGAGAAGATCGTCGACGTAGCCGTACAGGCGTTCGATCTCGCCCTCAACTGCTCGCTCGCGAACGGGGTCGGGCAACTGCGTCGCCTCGACGGTCAGGTCGCGAAGTTCGTACATGAGTATCGTCGCCGCCTGCCCGAGGTTCAGGACGGGGTAGGTGTCGCTTGCGGGGATCGAACAGACGCGGTCCAGCCGTTCAAGCTCCACGTTCGACAGCCCGGTGCCCTCGCGACCGAACACGAGCGCCGGCCGGGCAGCCACCTCCCGCAGTTCGTCGGCGAGGTCTGCGGGCGTGACGAATGGGTACCTGACGTGTCGGCGGGCGTCTTCGCCAGTGATGGCGGTGCAGCCGACGGTGAAGAAGTCGGCGACCACCTCATCGAGCGTCGTCTCCGTGGCGTCAGGCAGGACATCCTCGCGGGCGTGGCCGGCGAAGCCGTACGCCTCGCCGTCAGGATCGAGCTCGGGGGGGTCGACCAGACGAAGGTCGGAGAGCCCGAAGTTCTTCATCGCGCGGGCGATGGTCCCGACGTTCCCGGGGGTCTCGGCGTCGACCACGACGACGATAGGTGTCCGAGGGTCGTCGACCTCCGGGCCGCCGCTCATCTCCCGCCCGGGTACTCTGCGTCCAGGTCGAGATCCGTCCGGGCGAGGTCTGCGGTTGTGAGCGGGGTGTCCCGGTCATCGTTCTCGTCCCCGTCCTCGTCCTCGTCCTCGTCTGCGAGCGCCTCCGGCCGGAGGCTGATCCGCTCAAGTTCGACACCCTCGGCCAACTGTTCGCGCAGGTCTGTCGCCTCCGGCGGATCGGAGACGGCCTCGGGGTCGGTCTCGACGTGTTCGACGCCGACATAGCCGTCCGGCGCGCGGCCGCCATCGTCGAACCAGTCGTGAAACGCGGTCCGGAGTTTAGCCTCGCCGCGATAGTCGGACCCGCCGGCCTCGCGGTACCAGTAGACAAAGTCGTGTTCGTGGACATCACAGAGCAGGACTTCGGAGCCCGGTTCGCCGTAGACGACTGCTGCGTCCTCACAGGGCGCGCGTTCGCCGTGGACAAGATAACAGGCGCTACACGGGCGCTCGACGAGGTCGACGAGCCGGACGAGTCGGTTGCGGTCGTCGGGATCCATCTCCTCGAGCGGCCGGAACTCGCCGTCGGGTCCGAACACCGCTTCCTCATCGAATCGCCAGCCGCGGATCCCGATGCTAACCTTCGCCATGGGCTCTGTACTTGCCGGGCGGGCAAAAGCGACCCGACCCGGGGTCGCCGGACATATTACGGACCGTCACGTGAGGCGGCTATGCGAACTGTGGATGCGGCGGGGCTGTCGATCGGTGACGACCATCCGCCACGGATCATGGGGGTGTTGAATATCAGCGTCGAGTCGCCGTACGACCCAAGTGTTTTCGCCGACGCTGACGGCGCCGCCGCCCACGTCGAGCGGTTGGTAGACGAGGGGGCCGACATCGTCGACGTGGGGTTAGCGACGGCGAATAAGCAGGTGGAACCACTCACCGCAGCGGAGGAACGAGAGCGCCTTGATACCGCGTGTGCGGCGGTCGAGCGCGCCGACGCAGACGCGGTGTTCTCGATCGAAACGCGCTACGCCGATGTGGCAGCTGCGGCGCTCGACGGGCCGTTCGACATGGTCAACGACATCTGTGGCTTTGCCGACCCGGAGATGCCAGCGGTCTGTGCCGACCGGGAGGCCGCGGTCGCGAAGATGGCGAGTCCACCAGACCTCACCCGCCCGGGCGCCGTTGAGGAGACGGACTGGGCCGAGCGGAAGTCGTCCGAGTGGGCCGAGGGGGCCGACTACGTCGACATGGTGTACGAGGCGCTGGCGCAGAACGGCTTCACTGATAAGACGATTGTCGACCCCGCCTTTGGCGGGTGGTCGGAGGCAAAGACCCGCGACGACGACCGCGAGACATTCCGGCGACTCCGCGAGTTTCAGGGCTACGGCCGCCCGGTTCTGGTCTCTATCAACCGCAAGAGCTTCCTCAAGGAGGCAGTCGGGCGCTCCACCGAGGAGGCACTCCCCGTCTCGCTCGGCGCAACCGCTCTTGCCGTCGGTCGTGGCGCCGACGTTGTCCGAACCCACGACGTTGCGGAGACACGCGACGCTGCCCTGATCGGACGGGCCTTCCGGCGGGACCGGACACACCACGGCGGGCTGGTTGGGGCCGTCGAACTCGACGCTGGGGAGCCCCGGGCGCTCCGGCGTCACCTCGACCGGCTCGGTGCGGACGACCAGACGATTGCCGCCGAAGATCTGCGGGTGTACGAACTCGACGGCCTCGACGAAGACGACGTGAGCAGGCTTCTGAGCGCCGCGTCGGAGACGGCCGCCGCCGTCACTCCCGGCCGGACGGACACGGCGATGGTTGTCGGTCACACGTCGGACATCGCCCAGATAGCCGAAACGGTCCGAGCGGGCTCAAAAGGTGCGCTCGCGGCCGCATTCGAGACAATCGACCGTGGGTTGTAAGAGAAAACTTATGCCACACCCGAGAACACCTTGCTATCGGTCGCCGGAACGGCACACGGGTAGGGGTACTTGGTGCCGGACCGGCGCACATCTTCATTTCACTAGGGAGCCGTAGGCGTGGAGTTCGCAACGTGGGAACCCGTATACGAGTTGCTTCTCGCCGACTTTGGCTTCGACCGAGCGGACGACGAGCGCGCCCGCGACCGGCTAGTATCGTGGGCCGAACCGTTCGACCTCGACCGACTCGGACTCGACGGTGCGAGCGTCGCCGTTGTCGCTCCCGGACCTTCGCTTGCCGCCGAACTCCCTGCCGTCAACGAGGCAGATCGTGTGATCGCCGCCTCGAGTGCAGCCGACTACCTGCTCGCGTCGGGACAGCGTCCAGACCTCGTCGTCACCGACCTCGACAAGACACCCGCGACCGCCGCCAGTCTCTCGCGGGCCGGCACTCCGGTCGCCGTCCACGCTCACGGCGACAACCTGTCGGCACTCGATAGGTGGCTCCCCGAACACGACCCCACGGCCGTCATCGCGACGACACAGGCCGCGCCCGCCGGACCCGCCGTCAACCACGGCGGGTTCACTGACGGTGACCGCGGGGCATTCATCGCAGACGCCCTCGGCGCCGCACGAATCGAGTTCGTAGGCTGGGATCTCGACGACCCCTCGGTCGACACGATGAAGGCGGAAAAACTGGCGTGGGCGCGGCGTCTGCTCCGGTGGCTGGCCGCGCGCAGGGGCGAGACGGTCGACCTCTGAGCCGGTCAGCCCGGTCCGACCAGTCACACCGGCGCGACCAGGTCCTGTGGTGGACGGAGAGGCGACCAGAACGGTGTGGCGCCGATTGCCCGGACAGCCCCCGGGTCTGGACCTGAGCTTCGATATCCTGTGCCGTTTCCTGCTGTCGGCGACGCGAGTCATTTGTTCATCTTCACAGCCTCCGACAACCCCGCCGTTGCTTCGCGCTCGCCCGACCAGACCGTGTCCGCTGGTGTTGCCTCCCTGTGACCACAGCCGACGACCCAGCCGACTGATACGACCGACACTTTCTCTACCGACGAGCCTCTGGCGCGTGTATGCAGGTCCACTGGCACCGCCGAGACCTCCGCCGCCACGACAACCGCGGGCTGGCGCTCGCGGCCGGGCTACACGGCGAGAGGTCGGGACCGGCAGTGCCGCTGTTTATCTTCGACGACGCTGTTCTCGACCACGGCTCGGCGAGCCGCGTCCGGTTCATGCTCGACGCCCTCGCAGAACTGCGAGCCGAGTACCGAGCGCGCGGGAGCGACCTCCTCGTACGCCGTGGCGATCCGCGCAAGGTCGTACCCGACGTGGCTACCGCGGTTGACGCCGACCGGGTCGTATGGAACCGTGACTACTCTGGGCTGGCGCGGGAGCGAGATGCGGACGTGCGCCAGGCGCTGGTGGACGCCGACCAGCCCCGTGAGGCAGTGCACGACCACCTCCACCACGAACCGGGCTCTATCACCACAAACGCGGGCGATACCTACTCTGTCTACACCTACTTCGGGAGGAAATGGAAGGACCGGGAGAAGGACGCGCCGTACCCGGCGCCCGAAGCGGACGACCTCGCTGACATCTCTGGCGACCCGCTACCCTCACTCGCGGACCTCGGGTTCGACGAGCCGGAGGGGTCGGTCCCCGAGGCGGGCCACGAGGCCGCCTCTAGGCGGCTCGAGACGTTCTGTGCCGACGCCATCGAGCGGTACGAGGAGAGTCGCGAGTATCCAGCACGGGATGACACCTCGCGGCTCTCGGCCGATCTTAAGTGGGGGACGATCGGCGTGCGGGAGGTGTACGAAGCCACCACCGAGGCGATGGCCGCCGCAGAGAGCGAGGCAGCCGAGGAGTCAGTCGAGGAGTTCCAGGCTCAACTCGCGTGGCGAGAGTTTTACACTCACGTCCTCGCCGACTCGCCACGAGTGGTGACCGAGAACTACAAGAGCTACGAAGATCCTATCGAGTGGCAGAATGACTCCGAGGAACTGGCGGCGTGGAAGGCTGGCGAGACGGGCTACCCCATCGTCGACGCGGGCATGCGACAGCTGCGGCGTGAGTCGTTCATGCACAACCGCGTCCGGATGATCGTCGCCTCGTTCCTGACGAAAGACCTCATGATCGACTGGCGCGAGGGGTATGCACACTTCAAGAATAAGCTCGTCGACCACGACACTGCGAACGACAACGGCGGCTGGCAGTGGGCGGCCTCGACCGGCACCGACGCCCAACCGTACTTCCGGATATTCAACCCGATGACACAGGGCGAGCGCTACGACCCTGACGCCGAATACATCCACACGTACGTTCCAGAACTTCGCGGCGTCGACGCCGATAGAATACACTCATGGCACGAGTTGAGCGACGCCGAGCGGACCGCGGCCGCGCCCGACTACCCCGCGCCGGTCGTCGACCACTCGGAGCGCCGTGAGGACGCGCTCGCGATGTACGAGGCCGCCCGCGGCGAGTCGGACTGACCACAAACCGATCGTAGTTGCGCGAGTGGCGCGCCTGGAGTCTGTTGTCCCGAGAGACGGATACACTAGCAGACGGGCAGAGCCAGTAGTCGACGCCGTCACCGACTCGCTGGACAAACCAGGCGTGCTCCGAGCTGAGTCTTCCCTCCATCGTGACGTCGACCCAGACACACTCGACCGCCGCCAGGCCCACGCGAGGGCCCGGGAATCGGTCGGTGAGGGCACCATCGAATACGGTGGCCGTCCGGTCCGGGTCCGTCTCAGCCGGGGCTCTGAAGGGGTCATAGACACGCTATTGCCGGGCACGCTGTGACCGTCGTGGTGGGGTGGGAACTGTGGGCCAACGCCGTTCGACAGCCGGCAGACGTATGTCGGGCCGAGATGAGGTGATCCCGTGCGTGTTGCCGTACTCTGCTATGAGGGCTTTGACGAACTTGACGCCGTCGGCCCGTACGAGGTGTTCGCCGAAGCGACCAGTCGTGGCGCCGACCTGTCGGTTCGACTGTTGACAGTCCGTGACCGGGACCAAGTGACCGCGGCGCACGGCCTGCGGGTCGAACCGGACGGCCGTCTCCCGGACCCTGGCGCGCCCGACGCGCCGGGACTGGTGGTTGCGCCTGGCGGCGGGTGGAACGACCGGACCGACACGGGCGCGTGGGCCGAGGCGGAGCGCGGCGTCGTCCCGGATGCCCTGGCCAGTCACCACGCCGCAGGCGCCGTCGTCGCGGGCGTCTGTACCGGCGGGATGCTCCTCTCGCGAGCCGGTCTGCTCACCGGACGACCGGCGACGACCCACCACGGTGCGCTCTCTGATCTACGCGAGACGGACGCCGAGGTTCGTGAGGAGCGAGTTGTTGACGACTGTGACGTTGTGACTGCGGGGGGGATCACGTCGGGACTGGACCTTGCGCTCCATTTTGTCGAGCGAGAAGAGAGCGCCGACCTTGCCGAGGCCGTCGCCGTGAACATGGAGTACGACCGGCGCTAAGGTGGTTTGACGAGCAGTGAATAGAAGCGCCGCAACGCCGGCGGCCACGAACTGAGCCACGCAATCTGGTAAGACGCCGCGTTCGAGAGGGAGCCGCCGAACCCCACACACGTTGTTCACCCCGGGGACCCAGACGGAACCACGCCCATCAGTTGCAGACGTGGCCCGCGATACCACGGGTCGTCCGTTACATCAACGCTTAATCCTGCGGCGGTCCTACGTTCACACGGAGGTAACAGCTATGAGCTACGAACTCGATTCGCTACCATACGACTACGACGCCCTCGAACCCCACATTTCGGAACAGGTGCTACGATGGCATCACGACACCCATCATCAAGGCTACGTCAACGGCTGGAACGGTGCCGAGGAGTCTCTTGCCGAGAACCGCGAGTCACACGACTTTAGCGACTCTGCGGGCGCCATCCGCTCGGTGACCCACAACTCCTCCGGCCACATTCTCCACGACCTGTTCTGGCAGAACATGTCGCCGGAGGGCGGTGACCAGCCCGAGGGTGAACTTGCCGACCGGATTGAGGAAGACTTCGGCTCTTACGAGGCGTGGGAGGGCGAGTTCAGTGCAGCCGCGTCCGACGCCAGCGGCTGGGCGCTGCTCGTCTACGACACGTTCTCGAACCAGCTTCGCAACGTCGCTGTCGACGATCACGACAAGGGCGCGATCTGGGGCGGACACCCGATCCTTGCCTGCGACGTCTGGGAGCACTCGTACTACTACGACTACGGTCCTGCGCGCGGCGACTTCGTCGAGAACTTCTTCGACGTCGTCGACTGGTCCGAACCGTCCGCACGCTTCGACCAGGCTGTTTCGCTGTTCGAGTAGGGTACGAGGGCTCCGGTTGAGGGCCCACCCACCACTTCTTTCGACGATACGACCGCCAGCGACTTCTCTTCTCCGTATAGATGTGCGCCGTGCCTCGACCAAAGTCCGAGTTCGATACGCTGTTTAGCTACGAGGTGTACGAGCCCGCGGAACTGCTGGGCGCGGACGCGATGTACCGGATCGACGAGATTGCGCGACTGATGCAGGACCTGCCGCCGGGCGCCGAGCTGGACCCGGAGACCGAGGATAGACTCATCGCCTGGACAATCCCGTGGCTGTTCGACCACCGCGACGACCTCTGTATCTCGGATCCGACGGGCGACGAACCGGGCTACTTCGGCCTTCGCGCAGGGATGGGGGCAAAGGGCACCGAGGCTGACAGGGCCGACGAGACCGACGAAGCGGACAACGTCTAACTGTGCTAACGGGTCGGTGGGATTTTAGTCGGCTTCGCCCTCGTGGACGGTATGGACGTTCGACTACTCGCGGCCACCGACGACCCAGAGGAGGTGATCTGCCGGGCGGCGCGCAACGACTACATGAGCGCGTTCAATCCCGAGCTAAGTCTCGCAGAGACGATGGAGGGTGTCGACGGCGACGGAATGGCGGAAAAGAAGGCGACGCTCATTGGCCATCTGATGGACCACGGCCACTTCGGGCCGTTCGAACACGTGCAGGCCACCTTCGCGGTGAAGAACATGAGCCGGTCGTGTATGGCACAGATCACACGCCACCGACACGTCAGCTTCGACGTCCAGTCGATGCGCTATGTGAGTTTCGACGACGTTGACCCCGCGGACGTGGGCGAGGGAGAGTTTGTTGTCACACCGCCGGCAGTAACTGACCCAAACTGGGTCGGGAGAAATCAGAGCGACGGCCCGGTCGACGAGGAGGCCCGCGAGCGACGCGAAACGGTGTTCCGGGAGTCGGTCCAGCGGTCGGTCGAGGAGTATCAGGAACTTCTGGATCTTGGGATGGCGCCCGAGGACGCGCGGTTCGTCCTCCCTATCGGCACAGGCGTCAACGTGGTGATGAGCATGAACGCGCGGATGTTGATGCACGTCGCGGATATGCGCGCTGCCGCCGACGCCCAGTGGGAGATTCGTCAGATGACAGAACAGATCCTGGATCTCGCGAGAGAGTGGTCTCCGACCACCTTCGACCACTACGAAGACTCGATGAAGAATCGTAAGAACAGGCTCGCACCGTAGTCGGTCTCAGCTTGACCTCCTCCTCTCCGTCAAGAGGCGAGGATGGGCTTGTCTCTCTATTACGACCGACGGTCGTCGGTGCGCCGCCATCTTCTGTAGCCACAGATGTCCGGCTATTGCCCCCCTCCAGCCGCGGCTTCGGCCGAAGAGCGTGCCCTGGCACCTCACCGGTCACACCGCCATCGTACCGTTGAGAGGCCGCGGCAGCCTGTCTTCGCGGCAGTCTGCAGACCAGAGGGCTGAGCGCCGACGTAGCCCGGAAGGCAGATTCAAGAGGTCGGGACGTCGTCTCATAGTTGATGCGTCAGGGCGATCTCGTCTCCGCGACGTCTCTCTCACGGGCGGATGTGGAGACAGTCTTAGACCACGCGGCGGCCATCGCGGCGGACCCGGAGTCATGGCGCGAGCGCCACGCGGGGACGCTACTCGCGCTCTGTTTCTTCGAACCGAGCACCCGCACCCGGATGAGCTTCGACGCCGCGATGAAACGGCTCGGGGGTGACACCGTCGACATGGGCCACGTCGAGTCGTCGTCGGTGGAGAAAGGCGAAAGTCTCGCGGACACCGTCCGGGTGATAGAGGGCTACGCGGACGCCCTCGTTCTCAGGCACCCCTCCGAGGGGGCGGCGCGGATGGCAGCTGAGTACGTCGATATACCCCTCATTAACGCCGGAGACGGCGCGGGTCAGCACCCGAGCCAGACCCTCCTTGACCTGTACACGATGCGTGAGGCGACAGGGCTCGACGAGGTGACGGTTGGCATCCTCGGCGACCTAAAGTACGGCCGGACAGTCCACTCGTTGGCCGAGGCGCTAACGGAGTTCGACGCTCGGATGCATTTTGTCAGCCCAAGGAGCCTGCGACTCCCGCGGTCGGTGCGGTACGACATCGAAGATGCTGGGGGTGAAGTGCGCGAACACGAGGACCTCAACCCGGTGCTCTCCGACCTCGACGTCCTCTACGTCACCCGCATCCAGCGCGAGCGGTTCCCCGACGAGTCGGAGTACCGAGAGGTCGCGGGGAAGTACCGTATCGACGATGAGACGCTCGCCGCCGCGCGCGACGACCTGACAGTGATGCACCCGCTTCCGCGGGTCGACGAGATCGACTCCGCGGTGGACACAACTGACCACGCCCGCTACTTTCGGCAGGCACACAACGGTGTTCCCGTCCGGATGGCACTGCTTGACCTCCTGCTATGACTAGTGACGACCCACAGCTTCGCGTCAGCAAGATCCGAAACGGAACCGTCATCGACCACGTGACCGCTGGACAGGCGTTAAACGTCCTTGCTATCCTCGGCATCGACGGGACGGGAGGGGAGGAGGTCTCTGTCGGGATGAACGTTCCCTCCAGTCGGATCGACGGTAAGGACGTCGTGAAAGTCGAGGGGCGAGAGCTGTCGCAGGCGGAGGTCGACGTGCTCTCGCTCATCGCACCGGAGGCGACGATCAACATTATCCGTGACTACGAGGTGATACGAAAGACTCGCGTCCAGCGTCCGAATGCGGTCGTCGGTGTCATCGAGTGCCCGAACCACAACTGTATCACGAACGCTGAGGAGCCGGTGGAGTCGGAGTTCGACGTTTTAGACGAGGGAATCCGGTGTCGGTACTGCGATACGATCCTGCGCGAGAAGCTCGCCGCACAGATTCGTGCCTGACGGGCACCCCCGTAACCGATTAGTACCTCTTCGGCGTATAAGACAGCATGTCGACCAAGGCAAAGCTTGTCCTTTTGCTCGTTCTCGTGGCCGTCGTCTACGTCGCTATGTCGGGCGGCGGCGACCCAATCGAAGTCGAAGTCGAGGAATAACCCCGAACGAAGCCGTTACACTCTTTCACTCCTTAGCCCGTTCGTGTACGGCGTGGTAACGCGACACGAAGCGGAGGTTGACTGGCCGGCGTTCGACGTCGGCTGTTACGAGGTGAAAGACGTGGCTGGCAACGCGTCGGACCCTGTCGCCAGCGCGACGAACACCCTCTCCGCGTTCGCCGACAACGCCGCTGCGCGGGAGGACCCCGACATCGTGCCTCTAAGTGCCGATGGTGAGCGCGCGACGCCGGAGCGGCCCTACTTCGACTGGTCGTTCATCTGTCCCTCACACGAGGCCTACCGTGCCGGACTGCTGGAGATGGTCGAGGACTGCGCCGCCGCGGCGCCAGATCTCCGGCTTGATGACGTTGGCTTCCCTCGCGCCGAGTACTGTCACTGCAAGCGCTGTGCCGACGCCTTTGACGCGAGCGACCGGACTGACCGCGCCGACTGGCGCGCCGACGCCGTGACCGACTTTGTGGCGGCCGTGCGCGACCGCGTCCCGGGCGACCTCTCGCTCGCGGTCCACCCGGACCCGTATCCGGGACATCTGCGCGAACGGGCTGGTATCGACCTCGAACGGGTCCTCCCGCTGATAGACCGCCTGGTCGTCCCGCTGTATGACACTGCGTACGGAACGACCTACTGGCTGGAGTCTCTCGCGAAGGGGTTCGCGACGCGACTGGGCGCGGCCGACTTCGACGGTCGCCTTGCGGTCGAACTGTACGCCGTCGACGTGGACTTAGACGACCTCGTTCGGGCGACGGAGGTGGCGTCGGCGTACGCCGATGATGTCTTTTTCGGCTACGACGCCTCGACCGCAACGGCCGCGCTTCGGCGGATGCGCGCTGACTCGCAGAAGGGCAAGACTCACAGACCGAACGAGGGCGAGTAGTGGCCAACGACGACTCTGTCCTCCACCCCGAGGATCGTGTCGACGAGGCCGAGAAACACGACGGGCCGTGGCTCGTTGTCCTCGCCGTTGCTATCGTCAGCTGGACGATCCTCGCTGGTCTTGACCGTGCGCTTCTGACTGAAGGGACCTTCATCTGGGCGACCGTCCGGTCGCTCTATGCGCTCATCCTCGCTCCGACAGCCGCGGCGGCGCTCTATCAGGACACACGAGCGCTCGACACCCGCGGGGTCGACTTTGGGTGGCTCCGGTTCGGCTACGCGCTGGCAGCTCTCATCGCTCCGCCGGCGGCCGTTGTCTACCTCGTCCACCGCCGGACGCGCACGCCGCCGGACGAGATGGTCTAATCGAAGGTCGCCCCTGCAAGGCCCGGGTCGTCGGGCACAGCGACCGACCCGCTCTTGACCGGCGCTGGGTCGGGGTAGAGGTCCTCGGTGAGCAGTGACCCCGTCGCCAGCCCGCAGGCCAGGTCGTTCGGAATCGCCGCCGCGACGTGGACCGCCGCGGTCCGGGCGACGACGGCGTCGACGGTTGTCGTGACGACGGCGTCGATACCAGCTTCGTGCGCTCGCTTCGCCGCGGTGACCGCCCGGTCCGGCCCACCGAGTGCCATCGGCTTCAGGACCACCACGTCCGCGGCGTCAGCCGAACGCACCTCGTCAACGCCAAACTCGGCCAGCGACTCATCCAGAGCAACCGGCGTCTCAGTCGTCTCGCGGAGTCGCCGGTGGCCGGCCAGGTCGTCCGCCGGAAGTGGCTGTTCGACATACGCGAGGTCGACCCCGTGGTCGGCGACGGCCGCAATCGCCGCCCGGGCAGTCTCCTCGTCCCACGCCCCGTTCGCGTCCGCCCGGAGCGTCGCGTCGGGCGCGGCCTCGCGGACGGCACGCAATCGCTTCGTGTCGTCGGCGACCGGACGCGCGCCCACCTTGATCTTCAGGCAGTCGAACCCCTCGTCAACCGCCTCGCGGGCGCGGGCAGCCGTCTCGTCGGGAGGGTCGTCGCCGATGGTGGCGTTGACCGGGACGGTGTCCGCGGGGCGACGCGTTGCGCCGGCCAGTCGTGCGGCCAGTGATTCGGACGCCCGCCGGGCCGCAGCGTCGAGTCGTGCCGTCGCGAGTCCGTGCCGGGCCGCCGGCGTTCGGTCAAGCGCAGAGAGCGGTGTCTCCGCGTCTGCCGCAGCGAGCGCCGCGAACGCCTCGTCGCGCCCCTCGGTCCAGCCGGGGAGCGGCGTTGTCTCGCCAACGCCCGGCATCTCCGCGTCGGTGACCCAGACGAGTACGCCCTCGCGGGCGTCGATCCGTCCTCTGGCGGTGTCGAGTGGGCGGGCAAGCGAGAGAGAGAACCGTTCGACTCTCACAGCGCCAGTCCGGCCGCGAACAGTACGGCGAAGAGCGCGAGCAGTTTACCGGTCCGTTCGAGCGCGGGGTTGAGCGCGGCACCGCTCTGTTCCGTCAGCACCGGCTTTGCGACGAGCGCCGCAAGGGGGAGCGAGAGCAGGGGTAAGAGCGCGGCGAGTCCGTAGCCCGACAGCGCAAAGTAAACAGGGACGAGGTAGGCCAGGCCGAGGAGGGTGACGTATTGGGCGCGAGCGGCCCCGACACCGTATCGGACGGCAAGGGTTCGCTTACCGGTCTCGACGTCCTCGTCCCGGTCCCGCACGTTGTTCACGACGAGAACATTCG
>CAKZPG010000079.1 GCA_937138675.1 uncultured archaeon
GAAGACGTCACACCTCTCGCGGGGCCGACGTATCGCGCACGAACCCGGTATCGCCTCGCCGGACCCCCGTTCGGCAGGCGAGACGTTGCCAGCGGGAAGACGGGAGGGGCCCGCTGTCCCGCGGTGGACTCCTCGCACTTCAGCGCGGGGTGGATGTCAGGCATGAACTCGCCGAGGATCACAAGGCTTCTATCCGGTCCCGCGGCAGGAAATCCAATGTCGGCGGGCATGGCCGATGGTCACGACCGGGTCGGCCTCGCCGTCGCGGGAGTGACCGTGCTCGCCCTTGTCGCCCGACTCGTCGGCCTCGACGCCCGTCCGTTCCATTGGGACGAAGCCCGCGTCGGCTACTGGACGCTGCGCTATCTCGAGACCGGTGCGTGGTCCTATCGCCCGGTCGCCGGCGGCCCTCTCCTCTACCACCTCGGTGCCGTCACGATGGGGCTACTGGGCGTGAGCGACGCTGTCGCCCGCCTGCCCGTCGCCGTCGCCGGCGGACTGCTCCCACTGTCGGCGCTGCTGTTTCGCCGTCGTCTCGACGACATCGAGACTATCGCGCTCGCTGTCGTTCTCGCTGCCTCGCCACTTCTCGTCTACTTCTCGCGAGGCCTCCGTGGCGACGTCCTCGCGGCCGGTCTGGCGCTCGTGACGCTCGGCGCCCTCGTCCGGGCCTACGACGGCGAGACGGGCTACGCGTCCCTCGCGGGCCTCTCAGCGGCGGGCGCACTCGCAGCCTCGGGCTTCGCCGTTGCGTCCCCCCTCGCCGCACTCTTGGCCGGTACTGTTGTGATTGACCACGACCGCGTGGCTGGCCGGCCCGCCGCTGCCCGGGCGCGGGTCGCCGCGCTCCGACGGTGGGTCACGGAGTCAGCGCGGACAGTCACGACGTCGCTTCTCACCTTTGTTGTCGCCCTCGTTGTCCTGTTCGCGCCGCGACCGCTCGGCCCTGAGAGCGTCTCCGGAGCGCTTGTCGACGCCCCACGGGCCTTTGTCGGCGTCCGTATCGTGGACCGCTCACCGGACGGTACGCACGAACTCCTGCCGTACCTCACAGACACCGTCTCCGTCCTTGTCGCTGTTTCGCTCCCCGTGGCCCTGTTCGCGCTCTACGCCCTGGCCCGGATCCGGTATGGTCCCGACGGCGACCGGGCGGTCGTCGCGTTCGCGGCCTACTACGGGTTCTCCGGGCTGTTCCTGTTCCCGGTCGTCGCCGAGTCGTTTGGTCCTTGGATCCTCGTCCACGTCGTTGTCTTCCTCGCCGTCCCCGCGGCTGTCGGCGCAGGAGCGCTCTACCGGACGGCTATGCGCGCACTCGACCGCAGCGCGGCCCGCGAGACGGTCGCCGTCTCCCTTCTTTTCATCGCGCTCGTTGCACAGACGGGCGCCGTCGCCGCTGACGAGGTGTACGCGGCTCCCACGCACGAGGCGACCCTCGCCACTTACGGCCAGCCAGCAGACGATCTTGAACCCGTCCACGACGCGCTCGTCCGCAGCGGCGGTCCGGTCCTCCTCTATGGCGACGATCTAACACTACGGCCCGAGGCGACCGCCGGGAGCCCGCCCGTCTCCTCGAGGTTCGGCGAGCGCCTCCCGGTCGCGTGGTATCTCGAGCGCGCCGGCGCAGACGTGACCAGCGCCGCATCTCCCGGGTCGCTCTCGGCGCCGCCCCCCGTCGTGGTCACAACCGCCGCAGACCGGTCGGAGGTTGCGGGCAGGCTGGACGGTTACGAGTCGACAACCTACCGAACCGCGCTCTGGAATCGTCGAACCGTTGTGTTCGTCCGGACCTAGCGGAAGCCCATCGCCTCGATCTGCTCCTGATACCGGTTTCGGATCGTGACTTCGGTGACCTGCGCAACGTCTGCCACCTCACGCTGTGTCTTTTTCTCGTTACAGAGGAGCGAGGCCGCGTAGATGGCCGCGGCGGCGAAGCCGGTCGGAGACTTCCCCGAGAGCAGGCCTTGTTCGGCGGAGACGTCGATTATCTCCGTTGCCTTCGACTGAACCTCTTCGCTGAGGCCAAGCGCTGATGCGAACCGCGGCACGAACTGCTTCGGGTCGACGGGCTTGAGTTCTAGTCCGAGCTCCTGCGAGATGTAGCGGTAGGTCCGGCCGATCTCCTTCTGCGGGACCCGTGATACCTCGGCCACCTCGTCGAGCGAGCGGGGGATACCCTCCTGCCGACAGGCCGCGTAGAGCGCGGCCGTGGCGACACCCTCGATAGAGCGGCCGCGGATGAGGTCCTCGTTCAGTGCCCGTCGGTAGATGACGGAGGCGACCTCGCGTACGGACCGGGGGACGCCGAGTGCGCTCGCCATTCGGTCGACCTCCGAAAGTGCAAACTGGAGGTTACGCTCGCCCGCGTCTTTCGTGCGGATGCGCTCTTGCCACTTCCGCAGGCGGTGCATCTGTGAGCGTTTCTCCGAGGAGATGGAACGTCCGTAGGCGTCTTTGTCCTTCCAGTCGATCGTCGTCGTCAGGCCCCGGTCGTGCATTGTCTCCGTGATCGGTGCGCCGACCCGCGACTTCGACTGGCGCTCCGAGTGATTGAACGCCCGCCACTCCGGCCCGCGGTCGATCTGGCGCTCGTCGAGAACAAGGCCACAGTCGTCACAGACCAGTTCGCTCTGGTCCGCGTCCGTCACTATCCGGTCGGAGTCGCACTCGGGGCAGACGACCTGCTCGCCTCGCTGCTCAGACTCCTCCTCGTCGGATTGCCGCTGGCGCTGGCTAGTGGGACGCTCCATTATAAGTGGTGTGAGGTAGCACTTATAAAAACATTTGGGTGGGTTTGGTGACCGTCAGTTCGCCACGAGGGGCAGGTCGCCTGATCTCGTCCCATCTCTGTGCGTGTCTTCCTGTTCGTGGCCGTGTTAGTTGTTCTCGCGGGGTGTGCGGGCGGCGTGGTGCCCGCTGACTATGTGGCGCCAGCGGTCAGATGGACACCGGGTGAGCTTGGGTCGCCCGCGCCAGACACCGGTCCTATCGACCGGGCGACAGTGACACGTGTCGTCAACGGCGACATCATAGTGGTCACACTGGCGGACTGCTGCGAGGAGACGCTCAGGCTCCCCGGCGTCGACACTCCAGAAGTCAACTGCAAGAACACACCCGACGAGTACGAGGGTGTCCCTGAGTCGGCGGCGGGCTGCGAGTGCTTGCGGAGCCACGGAAACGGTGAAGACTCAGGGCTTGCCCCCGAGGTACTTCACGTCGACGGCAACCAGTTTCATGCCCACCTAGTCGCGGACGAGTGGGCCCGAGTCTCCGACACCGGTATTATTGAGCTCGACCGGTATCTCGGTCTCGAACGGCGCGCCCAGACTGACCGGCAGGGGCTCTGGGGGTGCGCGGACGGGACGCCAGCCCCGACGACGGCCTAAAACCCCAGACCTCAATGACGGCCACCAGTAGGGGGAGTCGAACTCGGTCTGCACCACCGGCAGCGATGTTGTCACCGTCCGGGACAGGTCCAACACTACGGTGACAGCCACCACGCATATGCCCGCTCGCGCCGAACAAGCGTGAGATGACGAATCGACAAGGTGTGCGTCGCGGGTGAGTACCAGAGCCGCGCTGGAGACCCAGCTGGCCGTTGTCGCGGGCTTCGACGCCCCGAGTGCGGCGCTGGAGCAGTATCCGACACCACCTCACCTCGCCGCGAGCGTCGTCCACGACGCAGACCTACGGGGGGATATCGCGGACTGTACAGTTCTGGATCTTGGCGCCGGCACCGGGATGCTCGCTCTCGGCGCGGCGCTCCGGGCGCCGGCGCGGGCAATCGGGGTTGAACTCGACCCTGCGGCGCTGGCAACGGCACGCGAGAACCGCCGCCGCGTCGGGACGCGCGCGCCAGTCGAGTGGGTCCGCGCCGATGTGGGCCGGCTGCCGGTGCGGACAGGGGGCGACCACGACCGGCAGACGACGGTCTTCACGAACCCCCCGTTTGGCGCCCAACGTGACAGCGAGGGGTCTGACCGGGAGTTCCTGCGCGCTGCAAGCGCCGTTGCCGACGTCTCATACTCGGTCCACAACGACGGAAGTCGTGCGTTCGTCGAATCGTTCGCCGCCGACAACGACGGCCGTGTGACAGCATCGCACGCCGCGGCGTTCGAACTCGACCGTCAGTTCGACTTTCACGAGGCCGACAGTCAAGAGATATCGGTTGAGGTCCACCGGATCGAGTGGTCAGACGTGAGCGATTAGTTTGCGCCCGGGTACCGCTCCTCGCGCGCGACGACGACCAGTGTCTCGTTCCGGGTCGCGACGAGGTCACGGCCGTCCCGCGAGAACTGGAGCCC
>CAKZPG010000080.1 GCA_937138675.1 uncultured archaeon
CCCGCCGTGAGCGGCGGGGGTTCCCGCTTGTAGAAAGATGAGGCGCACGGTGCGCGCGGGAGAACGACACGAGCAGAACGGGGAATACCCTCCCACTCGCTGTAACCGATAATACGCATTCAATCGGCGGTGAGACCGCCTCCAGATACGTCAGATTATCAGACAATACGATATCCGGATCTGGAGTGGTCTCAGAACGTAGGTCGTGTCTGGGGTGCGGACTCACGCCCGGGGGGTGAACAGCGGGGTTCTCTCGCCGAATTAAGATAGCCTCATATTACGTGGAGTCAAGGAGAAAGCCCCGCCATTCGGGGCGGGGAGGATGTCAATCCCCAGCGGGGACCTGCGATTTCACCTCGTCGGCATACCCGTCCGCCAGTCGCGTCGGCTCCGGAAGCTTGTACCCGCCGCAACAGGCCACGACGACGTCTGTCGCTGTCCTGGTCGAAACGCGGTTGCCGGGGCTCACGTACAGCGGATTGACGACGCCGGAGTCGAACTGTCGGGATTGGTAGGCGTGACCGATGACCGTGCTCTGTGGCGCGTCCACGCCATCGTCCGCGCGAATCGGCGTGCGCCAGCCGACGGGCCGGCTCCCGCTGGATTCGTCGGGCGTGCCACAGAGCAATGACTTTGCGACGCCGACGGCGGGGACGTCGAGAACAACTCCGAGGTGGGTCGCGAGGCCGGCCTGCCGAGGGTGGATCCGGCCGCTCCCATCAACGACGAGGAGGTCTGGGGCAGCGTCAAGCGCCGCGAGTGCGTCAAGCGCCGGGCCTCCCTCACGAAATGCGAGGAGGCCCGGGATATACGGGAGAGCGAGGTCTGAGACGGAGTGGCTTTGCTCAATGACGTCGCCACCACGAAGAACAACGACGGCCGAGACAGCGCGGTCAGGGTCCGTGAGAAAGGCTTGGTCGACGCCGGCGATAAGCGGGCCGTCGGGGTTGCCTATCGAGGCTGGATCAGGGGCGCCTCTGTCTGCAAAGACAGCCGCGTCGGCGACTCTTGCTTGTGTCGCGTACATCGTGTCGGCGTCCGCGGCCGGGTCGGGCACGAGGTCAGAGCGGACGGGCGTCATCGGGTCAGAATCGACCACCGGGGCCGCCCGGGCCACCTGGGCCGCGGCCACCGCCACCGAAGGTTAACTGGTCGGGGACGTTCCGCTGACCGCTGACGTAGGCGCCGTAGGCAAGGCCGACCGCGAGGCCGGCGAGATGTGCGAAGTGGGCGACGTTGCCCTGTCCGGCAGCCTGCGCGACGCTCGAGTCGACAAAGAAGACGACCGAGAGAAGCGCGAATGCACCAGTGAACAACCAGATAGGCACGGGAAGCAAGAAGTAGAGATAGATCTTGAGCGACGGATTGAGTACCGTGAGGACGCCAAGGATAGCGAAGGCCGCGCCGGAGGCGCCGAGGGCGCCGACCGATCCCGATGCCATCCTCATCTGGACGAGGACGAGATGTGCACCCATGTGCCCGAGTCCGGCGATAACGCCGCTGGCGATGAAGAGCGCGGCGAATTTCTTTGAGCCGACGTACTTCTCCACGAGTGGTCCGAAAAAATAGATCACGATAGAGTTGCCCACGATGTGGAAAAATGAGACCGGCGAGTGAGCGAACACGCTCGTCACCCACGTCCAGGCCCGGAGCAAGTGGTCTGACTGGATGACAAAGAGGAATTCAAACGATCCTGACGGAAGGATACCAATCCCCGAGAGGACAATAGTCGCCCATTCCAGGGCAAACGTGACCCACATCAAGCCGAGGACGAGGTAAGCGACGTTGCCACGGAAGTAGGCCGCGACCCCGCCAGTAGCGGTCAGTGAGTCGAAGACCCCGCCGTCGTCATCGTCGGTCACCACGCTGTCGTCAAAGCCGCTGTCGAACACGCCGTCCGGGTCGTCCCACTCGTTCAGTCCCGGACAGTCGTGGTTCTCCGGCAGGCGGTGTTCGGCGCAGAACGTCTGTCCGCAGCGCCGACACTGGTACGGCAGGTCCTCGTGTCTGCCGCACTGGTCACACTGAGCCATTGATACGACCTTCGGCGGGAGGGGCAAAAACGCCCCGTCTCCGTGTGCGGCCGACACCGTCGCACACGATCAAGCGACTGCAGGACGTACCGCGCGCTACCCGAAGTGCTCCTCGTATAGACCCTGTGAGTGCTTGACGGCCTCCATCGCGGCCTCGCGACCCTCAAAGCCGAGCGTAGCTGTCTCCTTGTTGGCCTCAAGATTCTTGTACGTCTCAAAAAACTCCGCGATCTCGCCGGTCTGCTGGTCTGTGAGATCACCAACGTCCTCAATATGGTCGTAACGTGGGTCCTCTGTAGGGACGGCAATCACCTTGTCATCCTGCTCGCCGTCGTCGTCCATCCCCATCAGAGCGACGGGACGGCTCTTGATCACACAGCCAGGAAACGTCTGGTCCGCGACGAGGACGAGGACGTCAAGCGGGTCCCCGTCATCGTAGTATGACCGCGGGATGAACCCGTAGTCGGCGGGGTAGTGGACCGACGAGTGGAGGACACGGTCGAGGACGACACCAGGCAGGTCCTTGTCATACTCATATTTGTTACGCTCGCCCTTCAGGCACTCGACAACGGCGTACACCGTCTCAGGCGGGTTCGGACCCGTCTCAAGGTCGGTCCAGAGATTAGTCATAACCATATTGTTGACCGGGGACGACAAAAGTGATTTCGGGTTTCAGCCGGCAAATAGTACATATGATTATGATATTTATTCAGACGTAAATCATTCGATAAGTATTAAATGATGGGAATAGTTCTAAATCAATGCATGTCAGAGGCACGTAGAAGAACGACCGAGGTGGCAGTCGGTCCAGAACTCACCGCCTTCCAACAGAATATCCTTGTAATACTCACCGAAGAACCGATGTACGGCCTCGCAATCAAACGAGAACTCGAGGAGTACTACGCTACGGAGGTCAACCACGGTCGTCTGTATCCTAACCTCGACGATCTCGTCGAGATGGGGCTAGTCGAGAAGAGCGAACTGGACAAGCGGACGAACCAGTATGCGCTGATCGACGACGGCTTCGACGCCGTCGCGAACAGAGTCGAGTGGATCGCATCGAAGTTCGTCACCGACGGAGACCGGGCCGACCGCTTAGTCAACGCTATCGAGTCCAAGCGCTAAACGGGCCAGGGCGACCCGACGACTTCCTCAACGATTGAGAGCGAACGAACGAGCAGTGACCGCTGTCTAACGCTTGGCCACGCGTTGCGGGGGTAATACTCTGTGCGGAACTCGGATACCTCCTCGATTGTGAGGTCGTCCACTCGCTTCACGTAGTGGTTGCCCGCGAAGTCCGCGAGCGCACGCGTGTTCGCCGCATGCGCGGTCACATCTACGGCAGCGGCGTCGCGCACCCGTGAGACGACTGCGGCGTTGTGCGCCTCCACCTCGTTCCACGGGTCAGTCCCGGGGCCGGAGAGCGATACCTCGGCCGCGCGGCCAGTGTCAACGACCCGGTCGGTCCGGACTACCCCGTCTTCTAGCCACTCCATGGGGTGACAAACGAGGGTGTCGTCGGCTTCGCGTACCCGTGCGACAAAGCCGTAGTCGTCCAACAGGCGGTCTCGGTCGGCCTCGTACGCCACGGTCTCGGCCGGGTCGCCGGACCGCCGGGCGAGACGGGTGAGCCGTTCGGCCTCCTCAACGACCTCGTCGGGCAGGTCACTCATCGAACGCCTCATTCGCGAGTTCGTCCGCGTGGGCATTCACTTCGCGGGGGACGTGAGTGAGCGACCAACGGTCGAAGCTGGCAAGCAGTTCGCGGACACGTACGCGGTACTCGCGCAATGTCGGGTTTGACGTCCTGTACTCGCCGCGGACCTGGTTCACGATCAGTTCGGAATCCCCGCGCACGTCCACTTCGTCGACACCGTGGTCACGCGCGACCGAGAGCGCCCGTAGTAGCGCCTCGTACTCCGCTCGGTTGCTCGTCGTTTCGGGGATGCGCTCTCCACCCTCGGCGACGACCCCGTCGCTCGTGACGACAGCGTAGCCCACGGCGGCGGGACCGGGGTTTCCGCGGCTCGCACCGTCGAAGTAGACGTGTGCGCGCCCACCGCCGTCGCGCAGGAGAGCGACTAGATCGGTTGGTCGCTCACCCTGTACCACCACCTTGTCGTCGTAGGCGACAGCGACGGCGTCGCCCCGTTCCGCGCGCCAGCGCTCGTGGTCCGTGTTGCCCGTCAGCACGTTGACGCCCGCGGCCACTAAACGCTCGCGGGCCGCTGCCGGGTCGCACTCAATCGTCGGCACGCCCGGCGGTCGGAGCCGCGGGTTCATAGCCGATTCGACGTGGATTCGGCAACATGAGCGGCCGGAGCTGTGGCGGCCGCTCAGGCTATCCCGCTGTTCCTCGGGACTCCGTGAGGGCCGAGCTGGTTGTCCCCCTCCTCATCGCTCCGCCGGCGCTGCTGATGGCTCCGGTAATCGCGGGAGTCTCAAGCCTCGGTGGCGACGAAGGTGCGAGTGGCGCGGGCGACCGGAACGATGGCGCGGTGAACTACCCTGCCCTCCCGCGCTCGGGGCCACCCGCCCCTCGCTTGTTGAGGACAGGGCTTTCTGGTTCTGCGTCGGAGCTTACATCCAACGTGGACACAACGGCTCCGGACTCCGCAGGCGACTTCCCGTAGGGGTCGTTCGGAGTGGCCCACACCTACTGCATAGACACTCAGCCACACCCGAGGGTACGCGCTTCTTGGCGCGGTTGAACACCGCCGGACGTGTGGTGAATATCATACTACCGGCAGTGAACTACCCCACCCTACTCGCTCACCGCTGACGCGGGTCGCTCCTTGAGGGTGAGGCTTCCTGTTTCCATGACGCGCTTTGCAGACACAGGTGTATCCGCAGGGAGCGCAGTCTCCACAGGCGTTGATTCGGAGTGGCCCACTCCTACATCTTCGAGACCGCTAAAAAGGATGTTCCATGACGCATTCGCGTCTCTATCCGTCTCGAACCCGCACGACGGACACGAATGCTCGCGCACCCACAGCGGTTTGTCAGTCTCCGTTCCGCACGACGCGCACTCTTTGGTTGTGCCTCGGGGGTTGACGGCGACGAAGTGTGTTCCTTCGCGTTCGCACTTGTATTCGAGCATTCTGAAGAACGTCCCCCACGAGGCTCCGGCTCGATTTCGAGAGTTGCCGGGGAGTTCGACCAGCCCCTTCGAATCCAAGTCCTCGACAGCCACAAGGTCGTATTCTCGGGCGTAGTAGTTCGACAACTTGTGGAGGAAGTCTCGGCGCTTCCGCTTCAGGTCGGCGTGACGTTGGGCAACCGTCTTGCGCTGTTCCTCCCAGTTGTTCGAGCCGTGTTCTTTCCGCGACAGTTTCCGTTGGGCGCGTTCCAACCGTTCGCGCTCGTCGGAGAAGTCTGGTGACTCGACAGCGGTTCCGTCCGTATCATGCGCATACTTCAGGATACCAACGTCAATCCCGACGACGCGCTCTGGATTCTCCGGCTTCTCGGGGGTGTCCTCGTCCACGTCGATGCCAAACGTGGCGAAACATTCGCCCGTGGGTTCTTGCGTGACCGTGACCTGTTTGATGGTCGCGTTCTCGGGGATGTCTCGGTGGAGGCGAATCGGAATCTCACCGATTTTGCTCAACCACAACACGGGCCGACCACTCGTATTCTTGAGTTTGAAGCCGGACTGGTTGTAGGTGAGCGACCTATACTCCCGAGGCGGTTTCCACTTGAGCATTCCAACAGCGCGTCCGTTCTCCTTCTG